>JAQYEZ010000054.1 GCA_028723425.1 Peptoniphilaceae bacterium
GAAGAGGCGTAACCCTAACTTAGGAAGACAAACTTCAAGGAGGATGACTACGACCTCTATCTATTACAATTATTATCCCATAATGGATATGGGATAGAAAAGAGAATGTAGTTTTTAACTACAACATTATTATACGAGGAGCAAGCTATGATAGATGGCCTAAAAATTGTATTAATAGTATTTTTTATAACATTTTTAATTTCTTTGCCCTTGGGATTTCTTGTGGCCTTGCTTAGACTATCAGCTATAAAAATATTATCAGGCTTTGTAAAAATTTATATATTGATAATGAGGGGAACGCCCTTGTTATTGCAGATGATTTTTGTATTTTTTGGCTTACCTTATGTAGGCATAGTCTTAGATAGATTAACAGCCTGCCTTTTAACATTTTGCCTAAATTATACAGCTTACTTTGCAGAAATTTTTAGAGGAGGAATAAAATCAATTGATAGGGGACAGTTTGAAGCAAGTAGGGTTCTTGACATAGATAAGTTTACCATGTATAAAAAAATCATCCTTCCCCAGGTTATGAAAAATGTCCTTCTTCCTATATCAAATGAGACAATATCTCTGATAAAGGATACATCCTTAGTTTATGTTCTTGGTCTTAATGATATATTAAGAATTGCTCAAGTCGCAACAACAAGAACAGCTAGTCTTATGCCTTTACTTTATGCAGGGCTTATCTACTTATTTTTGACAGCTATCCTGACAAGGATACTAGATATGATAGAAAAACATTATAGTTACTATGTGAGAGAATAATAAAAGGAAGTGTAAAGATGATTAGTATAGAAAATTTAAGCAAGGCTTATGCTACAAACCAAGTTCTAAAAAATATAAATTTCAAACTTGATAAGGGGGAAATTGGACTAATAAGAGGAAAATCAGGGGCTGGAAAAACGACCCTAATAAGATGCATTAATTGCTTGGAAAAATTTGATACAGGAAGAATTCTTATCGATGATATAGAAATAACTCCAAGGACAGAAAGATATAAAGTAAAGGGAAAAATTGGAATGGTTTTTCAAAACTTTAATCTCTTTAATCACATGACAGTTCTGGAAAATGTCATTGCAGGACCAACTCTTGCTTATAAAATTGATAAGAAAAAGGCAATTGCTAAAGCTAGATCTTTGCTTTTTATGGTGGGTCTTTCTGATAAGGAAAATTTCTATCCTTACCAGCTATCAGGAGGTCAAAAACAAAGGGTTGCCATAGCTAGGGCATGCGCTTTAAAGCCTGAGATCCTTTGCTTTGATGAGCCTACATCAGCACTAGATCTTGATAGTGCAAAAATGGTTGTAGCCATAATTAATAAATTAAGCAAATCAGGAATGACTATAATAATTATAAGTCATGATAGCAAATTATCAGAAATGATTGAAGGAATTGACCTAAAGCTTGTAGATGGAGTTATAGAAGCTTAGTAAAAGCTTCTCAAAAATAGAGAAGCTTAAGCAAAATTTTATAAAATATATTTTTTGTGATTAAAAACTCGTTTAAATAAAAACTATTTTAAAACCACCTTATGGTAAGTTTTCTTTCCTTTTTTGATGATTATTTTATCATCTTTAAATATTTCTTCTGTAAGGGTAAAACTTGGGTCCAATATTTTTTGGTCATTTATAGAAAGACCGCCTTGTTGGATGGTACGTCTAGCTTCTCCATTGGATTTGGCAAGGCCTACTTGAGTTAGTAGATTTAAAAGTCCCATAGGTAGGCTAGATTTTTCTATTTCTGTTGTTGGCATAGCACTTTCATCGCCTTTGCCTGAAAATAGGGCTCTTGCCGCAGCTAAAGCTTCTTTTGCCTTTTCTTGACCGTGGACTAACTTGCATACTTCAAAGGCCAAGACTTCTTTGGCATGGTTTATACCTTTGGCATCTTTTGCCTCTGCTAATTTCTTACATTCTTCTGTAGGAAGGAAGGTTAGCAAAAGGAGGAATTTTTCGACATCCCTATCGTCAATATTTCTCATATATTGGAAAAGCTCGTAAGGAGATGTTTTTTCTTCATCAAGCCATACAGCACCCTTTTGGCTTTTTCCCATCTTAACCCCATCAGCTGTGGTTAAAAGTTTAAAGGTCATGCCATATACTTTTTCGCCCTCGTGTTTTTTTACAAGGTCATAACCACCGATAATATTTGACCATTGGTCTGAGCCACCAATTTCTAGCCTACAATCATATCTTCTAAACAATTCTAAGAAGTCATAAGATTGTAAAAGCATATAAGAAAATTCAAAGAAAGTTAGGCCCTTTTCCATTCTGTTTTTGTAGGCATCTTTCTTTAGCATCTCATTTACCAAAAACTCGCTTCCCACATCTCTTAAAAACTCAACAAAGTTTAAATTCAATAACCAGTCTGCATTATTAGCAATTATAGCTTGGCCATCATCATTACCAAAATCCAAAAATCTAGTAAATTGCTTGTAGAAACAAGAGGCGTTGTGGTCGATTTTTTCCTTTGTCATAACCATTCTCATATCAGATCTTCCTGATGGGTCACCAATCATAGTTGTACCGCCACCAAGTAGGGCTATTGGTCTGTGACCGTAGTTTTGCATCCTCATCATGACCATAATTTGGATTAAATGGCCAACTGTAAGAGAGTCTGCTGTAGCATCAAAACCACAGTAGAAAGTTATGCTTTCATTCTTTAATTTTTCTTTTAATTCGGCTTGGTCTGTAGCCTGTTCAAAATATCCACGATCAACTAATTCATCAAATACGTTATCGTATTCTTTTTGGTATGAAAATTTCATATAAATCTCCTTTTATATTTTCAAACTTAATTTTGGGTAAAATAAAAGAGTATACTAAGGGCATATACATGCGGTACCACCTTATTTTATACTCAATACTTTCACTAGGTAGAAAGTCCCCTTGGCTTTAATAAAGTGTAATTTCAGCTAAGGCATTTCAGCCTTTCCTACTAAGTTTTATTAATCGCCTTATTTGATTAATTTTATTATAATATAAAATTCAATAAAAGCAAAGAAAAAAGGCAAAAAAGCGTATAAATATGATGAAAAATCCACAAAAAAGGTTAACAAAAAGCTTTTATAGTGCTAGAATAAAGTTAAAAGTACATATTGAAAAGAACCAAAAAGCTTGTTCTAATTTTTGTGATAAGTGTAGTCCTAGTTCTAAAGGTAGATTTTAAGGAAAATTAAAAATTGGAAATATAGTTTTTTATCACATACTTATTATTTTTTGGTAGGAAGAAGAAATGAAAAAAATCAAGTATCTAATAAGCATAGTATTTATTTCATTTATTTTTATCTTTATAGCCGACAATTATCTCGCTCATCTAGAATCTTTTGAAAATAATTACATGCGAACATCATTTTATAAACCTAAAAACTCAAGCAGAGAAGAAATGCTTTCAGAGCTAGAGTCACAAGCTAAAGAAAATAATCTTTATATTTTTACAACAAGAACACATATAGATTCTGATTTATCATTAACAAAATATGTGTATATATCTGATGGTGGAGCTAAAATTTTAAAAAATAATGAAGGGATCAGCGATAAAAAGTTTAAAGGATTATTTTATAAGGATTCTAAAATAGTGTTTAAGGATTTTAAGGATGTGGAAGATACCAGATTGCTTGAATTTACATATTTAATAGGGAATATGAAAGATGCAAGAACTTTTAAAAGAGCTACAATTGATAAATATGCTGGAAGTTTTCCACATATAAGAGGAGAATCTTTAAATCCAAAAAGAAATGTATATATATCTTATTTTTTAGCTTTTATTTTTTTAAACCTACTTACATTATTTGAAGTAAAAATGAATAAAAAAGAATACTTTATAAGATATTTATATGGAGAAGACTTGAAAAATATTTTTTTAAAGAACATTTTTGAGGATTTTCTTTTTATTTTTCTTATATATTTTGCTCTTAGAGATTTATTTTATGGTGGTTTAAATTTTAATACGTATTTTCTTTCCAAGATAGGTATTAATTTTTTAATAGTATATCAAATAGCTGATATCCTAATCAATTTATCAATTTTTGCTACAGACTATAAAATTTCCTTTGGCGTTGGTTTTGGAGGAAGAAAAGGACTTGTTTTTATATACATTTTTAATGTTTTAGGTAAGGTATTTATGGCTTTGGTGATGACTTTTGCTATAGGACTTAGCATAAAAGCAAATCAGTATTTTTCACAATACGATTTCTTTAAATCTATGAAGAATTTCTCTTATTATTCTCTAGTTACTGGAGATGAACTTTTAGCAAGCACAGACAAAGTAAGCAGCAAGATATATGAAAATAAGCTTAAAAGCAGAGATACCTTTATGAGTGTTTATTTGGATGAAGGTATTAAATCTCATAGACCTATGATTTTAGTTGATAAGAATTCTTTATCTTATCTAAGAGATAATATAGCAGGAATTAAAAATATAGACTTTGATAAAGATTATTATTTTTTGATACCTAAGGGTAAGGATATAGGTCAAATAGATGATCTTAAATTTATTGCTAAGATATATTTTGATAGACAAATAAAAGCCAAGACCATATATTATAACGATGATTGTAATATAATTGGCTTAAACAAAGAAGATCAAATCATATCATCATTTTATAAGAATCCTCTAATCATAGTCAATAACACTAATAAACATAGATACTTCAATACTCAGTATATACTTCAGGCTTCTATGATTAATATTAAAAACGATGAGTGGAAAAATGTGATTATTAAAAATAAACTTGATTCAGATAGATCTTATATAACAGGAGTATATGATTTTTATTTAAAAAAACTTAGTTCATATAAGAGGATGAATATCTTTTCTATATGCCTATTCTTAAATCTATTTTTTTTAAATATTTTGATAGTAGGTTTGATATTAAAATTAGAATTTTCAATTAATGCCAAAGAAATAGCAGTAAAAAGCGTATTAGGATATGAAAAGTTTGAAAAGTATAAGAAGATATTCGGAGCTGATATCCTTTCAATTTTTATTAGTTTTATTATAGGTCTTATACTAAATGTAATATATATAAAGATAAATCCTCTCTATATTTGTTTAAGCTATATTGCTTTGCTACTCGTGGATATTTTATTAGTCAATTATTATATTGAAAAATATGAAAATAAGGATTTAGTAAATATTTTAAAAGGAGATTTTAGATGATTGAGGTTAGAAATCTATGCAAGAAATATGATGATGACATAATATTTGATAATCTATCTTTTAAGGTGAATGAAGGTGAATTTTTGGTGATAAGTGGTCCGAGTGGATCAGGGAAAACAACACTTTTAAATATTCTTGGTACGATTGAGAAGTTTGATAGTGGAGATGTAAGAATTCTTAATAAAGATATAAGAAACAAGAAAAACAGGTCATTTTTATTGCAAAATGTTATAGGATTTCTTTTCCAAAATTTTGCCCTAGTTGATGATAAGACAGTAGAAGAAAATTTAAAATTGGTTAAGAAAAATGTTAGAAGTCAAATAAGCATAGAAAAAGCCCTAGATATGGTTAACTTATCGAATAAATTAAAGACAAAAATATACAAACTTTCTGGAGGTGAAGCTCAAAGAGTTGCTATAGCAAGGCTATTAGTAAAAAAATGCCAACTTATACTTTGTGACGAGCCTACAGGTTCTTTGGATAGAAAAAACGCTGATGAAATTGTAGATATAATAAAAAAATTAAACTATGAAGCAAAGACTATAGTAATGGTTACCCATGACGAAAAATACAAAAATATAGGAGATAGACTAATAGAATTATGAAAGATAAAAAGAATAGTAATATTGTGAAAATCGTAAAATATGCTATTTTGCTATTTATTATTTACAATATGATTTGGCTTCTTAATGTATTAGTTAGGTATAAACCTTATACAAAAGGATTTGAAACTTTTGAAAAAAATAAATCATATTATTCTGTTGGCAAAAATGGCTATGTATATAATGTAAAATATCCTAATTATCTTTCTTTCACTGGTAATATGGCTATTTCAAAAGACAATGATAGGATTGGATTAATAATTTGGCCTAAAATATTTGGAAATTTTGATCTTGGTTTACAGATAAATGAAGATAATGAGATTTATAGTTATATACTTGATGCTAAAAGAAAAGATTATAACAAAAGTATAATTGAAAAAAATAGAGATGATATAGAAGATTTGAAGAAAAAAGCAGAAAATAAATTTAATATTGACTTACAATAATATAAATTTTAACCAATCCCTTGCAAATATCTTTGTAGGGGATTTTTGTACAGGTAGTTTTGTTGACTTTTAGGCAAAAAATAATATGATATAAGCAATAAAGTTTAAGAAGAAAAGGGGAGAGAGCATGGAAAGAAAACCATATTATATTACAACTCCAATATATTATCCTAACAGCAATTTGCACATTGGAAATACTTATACATCAATCATTGCGGATGTATTAAAAAGGTATAAAAATCTTCAAGGTTATGATGCCTACCTAACAACAGGTACTGACGAGCACGGACAAAAAATAATGAATGCAGCTTTACAAGCAGGCTATAAGCCACAAGATTTTGTTGATAAGATTGCCGGAGAAACTAAGATTTTATTAGAAAAACTTGAAATTGACTATGATACCTTTATTAGGTCTACAGATCCTATTCATGAGAAAAATGTACAAAATATTTTCCAATATCTATATGACAAGGGAGATATTTATAAGGGAAAATATAAGGGATATTATTGCGAATCAGATGAGGCTTATTTTACAGAAAGCCAATTAGTAGATGGAAAATGTCCTGATTGTGGTAGAGAAATTGCCTATCATGAAGAGGAATCCTATTTCTTTAGATTATCAAAATATACAGATAGGTTGAAAGAATTGTTTAAAGACCATAAAGACTTCTTGGAGCCAAGGTTTAGACAAAATGAAATGCTAAATAACTTTATAAACAAGGGACTTGATGATCTTTCTGTAACTCGTAATACTTTTGATTGGGGAGTTGATGTTCCCTTTGATAATGAGCATGTTGTTTATGTATGGATAGATGCCCTATCATGTTACTTGACAGCAGTTGGTTATGGATATGATGAAGAAAAATTCAACAGATATTGGCCAGCAGGAGTTCATTTAATAGGAAAAGATATAGTAAGATTTCATACAATTATTTGGCCTGCTCTTTTGATGGCACTTGATATTCCTCTACCTAAAAAAGTATTTGCTCATGGTTGGATTTTATTTGACAATGACAAGATGAGTAAATCTAGAGGAAATATTATGTATCCTGAACCACTTGTTGAACTTTACGGTGTAGATGCCCTAAAATATTTTGTTCTAAGAGAATTTAATTTTGGTTCAGATGGAAATTTTTCATCCAAGAAATTCATGGACAGGTATAACTCAGATCTAGTTAATGATCTTGGAAACTTGGTTTCAAGAACAACATCCATGATTTCAAAATATAATGATGGCTTTGTAAAAAAACCTAATAAAAAAGAAGAGATTGATAATGAATTAATAAGTCTTGCAGAAGCTAGTTTTGATGATTTTACAAGTTTAATGGATGATTTCAAATTTAATGAAGCCTTGGAGAGATTATGGCAATTAGTACGCCGTGCTAATAAGTATGTTGATGAAACAGAGCCATGGATACTGGGCAGAGAAGAAAAATACGACAGACTTGATACTGTTTTATATAACTTGGCAGAAAGTCTAAGAATAATTGCCCAACTTCTAGAACCTGTAATGAAGAATACTTCAAAAGAAATTCTCAAAAAACTTGGAACAAATAATAAGGGATTTGAGTCAGCAAAGACTTTTGGACTTCTTGAAGAAAATGCCAAGGTGGAAAAGGGCAAAAATCTCTTTGAAAGACTTGATATAGACGAAGAACTAGTTAAGTTACATGATAAAAATAATAAACTTGTTCAAGAAAGATTAGGTATAGATAAAAAAGAAGAAAAGAAAGCAAAAAAAGCTCAAATTACTATTGATGACTTTGATAAACTTGACCTAGTTGTAGGTAAAATCCTTGCGGCCAAAGAACATCCAGATGCAGATAAGCTTCTTGTATTTACTGTGGATATAGGGGAAAAAGAGCCAAGAACTATAGTATCAGGAATCAAAAAATGGTACAAGCCAGAAGATTTGATAGGAAAAAATGTTATAGTTGTAAAAAACCTAAAGCCTATCAAGATGAGAGGAATAGAATCTCAAGGAATGTTATTGGCATCAGGAGAAGATGATGTTGTTATGTTGACAACTCTAAAAGATGTAAAACCAGGCGAGGTTGTTCGTTAGTGAAACTTATAGATTCTCATTGCCATTTATCAGATGAGGCTTTCCAAGATGATAGGGACTTTATTATAAAGGACTTGGATAATTTTGGGATAACAAAAATTGTTCTTGCTTCTGTAGATATAGAAAATTCTAGGAAAAATTTAGATTTGGCTAAAAAGTATGATAAAGTTTTTACCCAAGTTGGCGTCCATCCTGAAAATATAGAATCTTTTAAAAAGGAAGATTTGATAGTTTTGGAAGACTTAGCCCAAGAAGATAAGGTAGTTGCTATTGGAGAAATTGGCCTTGATTATTATTGGAGAGATGATAATAAGTCTAAACAAAAAGAAGTCTTTATAAGTCAACTTGAACTTGCAAGAAAACTTAGACTTCCTGTTGTTATCCACGCTAGAGATTCTATGAATGATATCTATGAAATCTTAAAGGACTATAAGGACCTAAAGGTGCAAATTCACTGCTTTGCAGCTAATCTTGATTGGATGTGGAAGTTTATGGAACTTGGCTTTTATATTTCTATAGGTGGGGTTGTTACTTTTAAAAATGGGGAAAATGAAAAAAATGCTGCAAGAGCAGTTCCTCTTGATAGGCTAATGCTTGAAACAGATTCCCCTTACCTAACACCAGAACCCTATAGGGGAAGTAGAAATGATCCTAGAAAGATAGTAGAAGTAGCAAGAGAGATTGCAAGCCTAAAAGGGATGAAACTTTCAAAGCTTGCCAAGGCCACTAGTAAAAATGCAGAAGATTTTTTTGGAATCTAAAAAAAATTCTTGATATAAAAAAAGCCTAGCCTAAAGCTAGAAGCTATAAGTTTGTAATAATTATAAAGGGATCTTTGGACTTATATCTTAAAGATCCTTTTTAATTTAAGGATACTTTTATGGTAAAATATTTATGAAAGATAAATAGGTGATAAAATGATAAAAGAAACTATAGTGGTCGAAGGAAAAGACGACATAAGAAATGTAAAAAATGCAATTGACTGTGAAATAATTGCTACAAATGGTCTTGCCTTTGGTAAAGATTTAATAGATAAATTAAAGGTTATAAATAAAAGATGTGGCATAATTATTTTTACAGATCCTGACTATGCAGGCAAACAAATAAGGAAAAAAATTGCCGACCAAATTCCAGATGCAAAGCATGCTTATTTGGATAGAAAAAAGGCTATAAAGAAGGGGGATCTTGGAATAGAAAATGCAAGTCCAGAAGATATAAGAGAAGCCTTAAAAAAAGCTAAAGCCTTGGTTACGGAAAAAAATGAGACTTTTACTATGAACGATTTGCTAATAAATGGCCTTTCCATAAATAAGGAAGCTAGAAATAGAAGGGCAAAGCTTGGAGACATATTAGGCATAGGCTATTTTAATGCCAAACAACTTGTCTCTAAACTTAACTCCTTTGGTATCAGTAGAGAAGAATTTCAAAGTGCGGTAAAAAAATTATGAAAAAATTATATTCACCAAAGACAATCAAGCAAATTCAAGAACTTTATGGTTTTAAATTTACCAAGGCTTTGGGGCAAAACTTTTTGGTAGATAAGAATTTTGTAGATAAGATTATAGATTTGGCAGATGTAGAAAATGAAAATGTCCTAGAAATAGGCCCAGGTATTGGTACTATAACCCAAAGTATGGGAGAAATTGCAAAAAAAATAGTAGCAGTTGAGCTTGATAAATCTCTTATTCCTATACTTAATGATAACCTTGGAGCTTATAATAATATAAAAGTAATCCAAGGAGATATACTAAAAGTAGATTTGGGAAAAATTGTGGCAGAAGAATTAGGATCAGAAAAATTCAAGGTTGTGTCCAATCTTCCTTATTATATAACAAGTCCTATAATAGAAAAGCTTGTTACGGCAGATCTTCCTTGCCAGGATATGACTATTATGGTCCAAAAGGAAGTTGCAGATAGGATGATAGCAGATGAGAAATCAAAGGATTATTCTTCGCTTTCAGTTTTTGTAAAATTCTACTCAACTTGCCAAGACAAATTTAAAGTTCCAAAATCGGTTTTCTTCCCCCAACCTAAAATTGACTCTACAGTTTTAAAACTAAATCTTAGGGTATATGATAAAGAGGTTGATAAAAAATTATTATTTAGCCTAGTTAGAGCTGGTTTTAATAAAAGAAGAAAAACTATCCTAAATTCACTTTCTAGCATAATCAATAAAGATGATTTAAAAGAAATCCTAAAAGAAGTGAATCTTTTGGAAAATCTTAGGGCAGAAAATCTTTCTTTGGATGATTTTATTAGGCTTGCAAAGGCTATTGAAAATCATTATTAAAACAGTATAATAAAATAGAACTTCAAGAATATAAGAAAGGGAGAGATGAATATGAAAGACGTAACAGTATATACATCAACAACTTGTACTTTTTGTAAAGCACTAAAGAATTATTTGAATGAAAATAATATTGCTTTTGAAGAGAAAAATATAGATCAAGATAGAGAAGCTATGAACTACCTAATAGAACATGGACACAGAGGAGTTCCAGTTTCTGTAATCGATGGAGAAGAAGTAGTAGGCTTTGACAAGGAAAGAATCTCAAGCCTCCTAGGTCTTTAAAAATATATAACTAGAAGAGTCCTTAGGGGCTCTTTTTTAGTTCTTTAGAAAAAAATTTTATATGACTAATGCAAAATATAAAAATATCATTTGTAAATTTAAAGCCTAAGCTTTTTTAAACAAGCTAATTTTACGGTGAAATCCTATAAAAAAAGAGGTAAAATTATATAATTAGACATAAAGTTTTCTTTTTAAAATTGTGCGACTAGGAGGCGGATGTGAAGCTTTTAGACTTATTGGATAAGATTGACTATGTATCCTACAAAAATCAAAATGATATAGATTTTAATAGGGTTACCTATGATTCAAGAAAAGTTAAAAAAAACGGGATTTTCGTTGCTATCAAGGGCAAAGAAACTGACGGTCATAGATTTATAGAATCTGCTATAGAAAAAGGTGCAGCTTTAATTGTACATACAGAAGATATAGCTTATGAGGAAAATATTTCCTATATCAAAGTTAAGGATTCAAGATTTGCCTTGGGAGAAATTTCAAACCTCCTAACTGGTTTTCCTTCTAAAAATTTAAGGTTAATAGGAGTTACAGGCACTAATGGCAAGACTACTACTGCTACTTTTATTTACCGACTTTTTAAAAAATTAGATGGATCTTGTACAAATATAGGTACAGATGGAACTTTTATTAATGATGAAAAAATAGATACTCCAAATACCACACCAGAAATTTCTGAGATTAACGAAATATTGAGAAGAAGTCTAGACCAAGCTATAAAAAATGCGGTGATAGAAGCATCTAGCCATGGTCTATACTTGCACAGGCTGGATGGACTTGATTTTGATTATGGGATTTTTACCAATCTTTCTATGGAGCATATGGATTTTCACAAGACTATGGAAAATTATTTCAAAGCAAAAATGCTACTTTTGGAAAATTCAAAAAAACAAGTTATAAATATTGATGATGCTTACGGAAAACGTGCCAAAGAAATATACAAGGCTGCAATAACATTTTCGATTAATGAAGATTCAGACTTTAGAGCCTATGATATTAAAACCATAGACAAGCACTTAGAATTTTATGTAAATAGACAAAAATTTATCTTAAATAGGTATGCTATTTTTGATATTTACAATGCTTTAGCGGCTATAGCTGTACTTTTTAGTGAAGGCTATAGTTTAGAAACAATAGCTTCTTGTTTGAAAGAAATTGGAGATGTAAAATCTAGATTTGAATTTATAGAAAATAAGCTAGGCATAAATATAGTAATAGATTTTGCTCACACCCCTATAGCCTTTGAAAAGACCTACCAAGCCGTAGAAAAGGGTAAAAATATCATAGCAGTATACGGGATGAGTGGAGATAGAACATCTGAAATTCGAAGAAAGGTGGGAGAGATATCAGCCAAGAACAAAGTTTTTTCTGTCTTAACTTTAGATGATCCAAAGTTTGACACCTACGAAAATATAGCAGCTGATATAGCTAGTGGTATAGAGAGCTTTGGTGGTCAATATATAATGATAAAAAATAGGAAAGATGCTATAAAATATGCTTTAACAAAAGCAAAAAAGGGAGACTTTGTTCTTCTTTTGGGTAAGGGCGAGGAGAATTTCCTTAAACTTAAAGGAAATGAGAAAATTCCTTATAATGAAAAAGAAACTGTAAAAGAAATTCTAAAAGACCTATGAAAATTTTTGTACTTGGAGCAGGAGTAGCAGCTCTTGCCTTTGCTTCATTTTTTAAAGAAAATAAAATAAATATAATAGAAAAAAACTCTTTTGCAGGTAGAAAGCTTTTGGCAACAGGCAATGGGCGTTGTAATTTTACCAACTTAAATCTTTCCTATGACAATTATTTTTCTGCAAATAGAGATTTTGTTAAATATGCCCTAGATAATTTTTCAAATAAAGATTTATTTAAACATTTTGAAAAAATGGGCATAGAATGGACTAGTTTAGAAAGCGGTAGAGCCTATCCAAAAACCATGTCATCCAAAACAGTTAGAGACTGTCTGTATTTGGAGGCAAAGGATATGGCAAATTTTATTTTTGATACAGAAGTAATAGCTATAGACTTTAAAAATAAGCTTTTGTATACATCAAAAAATAAATTTTCTTATGATGTATTGGTCATAGCAAGTGGAGGAAATACTTTAAAAAATTCAGGGTCTGATGGTAAAGTTTGGCAAATGTTAAAAAAGGAAACAAATATAATAGATCCTATGCCAGCAATTACCAATTACCTAGCTTTAAATCCTTTACCCAAAGCCTGTAAGGGAACCAAGGTGAGGGCAAGGGCAAGCTTAAAAATAGATGGCAAAAAAATTAAAGACTCAACCGATGATGTTATTTTTCAGGCCTATGGGCTTACAGGAACTGCTATTTTGAATCTTTCAACTTATATAAGTCTAGGACTTAGAAATAAAAAAGATGTTAGCATAGATATTGATTTTTATCCAGAATGCTCATATAATACACTTTTGGAGAAGCTTATGGCAAAAGCCAAAAGATATCCCCAAAGATCTTTTGAAGAATTATTGCTTGGTTTTTTGCATGAAAACCTTATAAAAGAGATAATAAAAAGATCAAATATCAGAAACTTTAAGGATAAAACAAAAGCCCTTAGTATTATTTGTAAGACTTTAAAATCCACAAGTTTCAAAATAATAGATGCTCACGATAAGACCAATGCTCAAGTAAGTTTGGGTGGAGTTGATACAAAGAGGATTAATCCTAAAACCATGAAATCTCTTGACATTAGAGATACTTATTTTATAGGCGAGGTGATGGATGTGGCTGGAGATTGTGGAGGTTACAATATCCAATGGGCCTTTTCATCTGCTAAGTGTGCATCAGATGACATAAGGAGATTATATGTTAAAGATAAATAGAAAATTAAAAGAATTAAAACACAATGGTAAGGCTATAAGTCTTGCTATAGTAGGTTGTGGCAAGATGGGAGCATCCCTTATCAATCAAATTGGCGATATAGACGCAATGGATGTTGTGCTTGTAATAGAACATACTCCACAAAAAGCTATTGACCAACTTATAGCATCTGGTATTTCAGAAGATAAGATTATAGAGACAGACGACTTTATGGAAGCCTATGAAGTAATAGAAAAAGGTTATGTTGTAGTTTCCAAAAATTACAAGCTAGCCTATAAAATTCTTCATGTAAATGCTGTAGTTGATGCAACAGGAGTTCCAGAATTTGGGGCTGAACTTGCTGTAAAAACTATCCAATACCACAAACACTTTATAAGCCTTAATGTTGAATGCGATGCTGCGGTAGGACCAATTCTTTATGATATGGCAAAAAAAGCAGGGGTAATTTATACAGCAACTGCGGGTGATGAGCCAGGAGCCCTTATGGAGCTTTGTGATTTTGCTTTTGGTATAGGCCTTGATGTTTTGGTTGCAGCCAAGGGCAAAAACAATCCTTTGGATAACTATGCTACACCTTATTCTTTAAAAGAAAGCGCCATAAAAAAAGGCCTTTCCCCAAAAATGCTAACATCTTTTGTTGATGGTACCAATACAATGATAGAGCTAACATCTGTCTGCAATGCTTTAGGTTTCTTGCCTGATACCTTTGGTTGCCACGGTATAGCAACAAGCCCACAAACAGCCGTAGAAGATTTCAAACTAAAAAAAGATGGAGGCCTTTTAAATTCTTATAAAGTAGTAGAATTTTCACCAGGCATGGCACCTGGAGTTTTCCTCATAGTAACTTCTGACAAACAAGAAGTTAAAGATTTGTTCAAATATCTAGGCCTTGGAGATGGTCCAAACTACTTATTAAATAGACCCTACCACCTAACAAGTCTTGAAACGCCTATATCTATTTTTAAGGCTGTAGTTGAAAATGAGCCAACCATAGCACCAATTCATGGTCAAGTTGCAGATACTGTAACAGTTGCCAAAAGAGATATCAAAAAAGGAGAATATCTTGATGGAATAGGATCAGACAAGGTTTTTGGAAAGATTACAAATCACATAGATTCCATAAAAAATGACCTTTTGCCAATATCCTTAATAACAAAAAAAACTAAGGCAAAAGTTGCTATCAAAAAAGACACAGTTATCCAAGTATCGATGGTAGAACTTGATGAAGAAGCAACCATAACAAAACTAAGAAGAAGACAAAATTCTATGAAACTATAAAATAGCAAAGCCCTCAAACAAGATTAATTTTGTTTGAGGGCTAAATTTTTTTAACTTGGTTAATTTTTGCTTATAGCAAAGGTGATTATAAACTAGCTTATTATATATTTCTGTAAGCTATATTAACAAAAATATAGCATAGGCTTTTTACTAAATAAGACCGTTAAAAACTTCCTTACCAAGTTTTGTGTTAGCTGGATTTTCTTTTTGGAATACAATTTTTTTGATATCATTTTGATAAGAGATATTCTTCCAAAGTATACCGCCTACAAAGTCTTTATCCTTTTTAAAGAGCTTGTAGATGTAATCTCCATCTTCTTTTTTGATTTCTTCAATACCCTCTCCTGACGTTATACCAGCAGAAAATACCTTTAAATCGCCCAAAAGTAAACTTGTAAATGGTTTTGGAACTTGGTATGTTTGATTAGACCCTGTCATATTGTTTGCAGCAATTTTGCCCATTTCTTGCGATGCTGTCCAAAGTCCCATGCTTACATTGCCAATTTGAGCACAATCTCCTGCTACATAGATATCCTTATCTTCTGTAACTAGGGATTCATTCACACAGATTCCTCTCTCGGTTTTTAGACCAGAATTTTGACCTACTTCTATATTTGCTCTAACGCCAGCTTGAATTATTATTGCATCTGCTTGATAAGTAGAACCATCAGCTAGTTCTACTCCATAGGCTTTGCCATCTTTTTCTAGAATTTGGTTTGTGTTTTTTCCTGTGACAGCTTTTATTCCAATTTTTTCCAATTCATCTTTAATTTTTGTAGAAAGTTCTAAGTCAAGTTGTCTTGATAGAAGAGATGGCATAGATTCTATAACCAAAACTTCTAGACCAAGTTTTGTTATTGAGTAAGCTGCTTCAAGTCCTAAAAGTCCTCCACCTATTATAATAACTTTCTTTTTATCCTTTATGGCCTCTTTAAAGCCAATAAGGTCATCCAAGGTTCTAATTGCAAATACTCCTTTAGAATTTACATTTTCTATTGGTGGTACAAAACAGTGAGAACCTGTGGCTATTAGTAATTTATCATATTTAATTTTTTGACCATCTTCCAAGATAACTTCTTTGTTTTCTTTGTCAATTTTTTCTACTGACACGCCAAGTTTTTCTTCTATTTTGTTTTCCTCATACCAAGTTTCTTTTTTTACTAGTGTATCATCTATACAAAAATCCTTAGAAATCAAATCAGAAAGTCTAGTTCTCCAGTAGGTGTGGTAGTTTTCTTTGGAAATAATTAGAATTGTTTTATCCTCATTATTTTCCCTAATTTCTTTAGCTGCTGTAAAACCAGCTATTCCATTACCAATGATAATATAATCATACATTTTTCTTACTCCTCTTTTAAAATTTATCATAATAATAAATAGTTGTAATAATTATACCCGAGTTTTTGTTAACGTTCTATGATTGAGTATAAAGAAAAAAGTCTTTTAAAAATTTGAAATAATTCCGAAAAGTCGGACTTATAAATAGTTTTAAGTAGGTTGGTTAAATATGGTAATCTTAGCTTTTACCTAGACAGAAGCTATTAAACCTTTGTTTATACTGATATCATATTAATTAAGTACTCAGACTACCTAAAAAAATTTGACATTACCGTTTTAAAAATTATTGCTTTAAATCTCAAATCTTCTTTTTTATTATTTGTGTTCTTTCTTTCTTTTTAAAGTGATATTAGTATTAGAATTTAGGAAACTGTAAAGACAAATTATTGCACTATTAATCTATAAAATACTGTGCACTTGGTTTAAATAATAAGAATTAATGATTATAAGATAAAATATGAAATTAATTTGAATCGAAATGTAAAATAGTCTTGACATTAATGGATTGTATTTGTATAATAAATGTAAAGATGGTTTAACATTTATTTATTATAATTGGATGGTGATATTTTGAAAAGAAAAAAGATAATTGATGAAATGGATAGAAATATTCAGTTACGTTCCGAAGGAGTTGGTTATAAGGCAGCTATATTAACCTTAAGTTTATGGACAATTATTGCTAGTTATAAAACAATCATGAATAAAACAAATTTTCAAATTATACCTGTGCTGATACTTTGTTTTTCGATAAGCATGCAAACTTTTTCCAGGATTGCAATAAAACACAGGATGGTATCAGGAGATGATGAATATAGAGAAGAAAATAAATTATTATATTTTTTGCTAATAGTAGTTGTAATAACAGCTATTGTTATATTCTTTGGAACTCGGCTTCTAATGAGAGGGTAGTAGGATGAATAACATTATAAAAATCCTTAGAAAAGAGGCGGGGTTAAGACAGGAAGATTTAGCGAATCAACTTGGTGTTAGTAGACAAACAATTATTGCAATTGAAAATAATAAGTACGATCCTACATTAGAATTAGCAATTAAAATATCTATATTTTTTGGGAAAACAGTAAATGATATTTTTTTATATGACAATGAAGAGGTTTAATAAAAAGTTCTAACCAGTAATTTAGCTTTATTATTTTGTGAAAGGAAATGTAGATATATGGAAAATAATTCGAAAATTATAGTAGAAGTTAAAGAGTTAGAAAAAAAATACGATTCATTTAATTTAAAAATTCCAAATTTAGAAATTTCTGAAGGAGAGTTTGTCGGCATTGTAGGTGAAAATGGTGCAGGTAAGACAACATTAATAAGACTTATCTTAAATCTTACAGAAAAAAATTCCGGATTTGTAAAATTATTTAATAATAAAATTTTAGACGACGAGGTCAAGAAAAAGATAGGTTTTGTTTCTGAACAATGTGCTTTTTCAGGATTATTAACTGTAGAAGATATTAATAGAATATTGAAAAATATTTATAAAGCAAATTGGCAACAAGATAAATTTTTCAATAATATAAAAAAGCATTCTTTACCATTAAATAAAAATCTAGACAATTTTTCTACTGGTATGAAAGCTAAACTATGTTTATTTGCAGCTTTAGCCCATTCACCTAAGTTATTAATTTTAGATGAATCAACAAGTAATCTAGATCCTATTATACGAAGAGATATTAATTTAGAATTAAAATCATATAGCAAAAAAACTGGATGTACAATAATTTTCTCATCACATCTTGTTAGCGAATTAGAAGAAGTTTGTGATCGAATTATTTTTATTGATGGATAGGATACAATAAATAGGACAATTTAATACCGAACAGATATAATATAAATAACAAATCTAGGAGGAAATTAAATTGACAAAACATTATGAAGAAAATTTCAAAAAACAAATAGTTAGTATCTATAATCAGGGTAAC
>JAQYEZ010000055.1 GCA_028723425.1 Peptoniphilaceae bacterium
AAATCAAAGTAACCCCACCAGCAAATGTAGACGGACCAATCACTGTAACAGTAAAAGATGGAGACTTTGATTCTGATAAAGTTTACGAAGTACCAGTAACAGGTCATACAAAAGACAAAGATGACAATGGTTCAGAAGTAACTCCATCAACACTAACTGATGCAGATGTGATTACACCTACTCTACCAACTGATAAAACACCAGTAGCAGATAAAACAAAGCTAACTGATAAAGAAAAATCAGAAATAAAAGATAAGATAGAAAAATCCAACAAGGACAAATTCCCAGAAGGAACAAAGGTAGAAGTTGGTAACGATGGAAGTGCAACAATCACATATCCAGATGGATCACAAGATACAATACCAGGAAGTGATTTGGTAGTAGAAAAGACACCAGAAGCACCAAAGACTCAAGCAGATGAAACTAACCCAACAGTTCCATCAAAAACTGAAGTTGCAAACAAAGATGACTTAACCCAAGAAGAAAAAGATAAGGTTAAGAAAGCAATCGAAGATGCAAACAAGGACAAATTCCCAGAAGGAACAAAGGTAGAAGTTGGTAACGATGGAAGCGCAACAATCACATATCCAGATGGATCACAAGATATAATACCAGGAAGTGATTTGGTAGTAGAAAAAACACCAGAAGCACAAAGCCAAGCTGACCAAATCACACCAAATATACCTGATAATAGAACTTTAGTAGCTGATAAAGATAAGTTGACAGATAAAGAAAAAGAAACTGTTAAAACTAGACTTGAAAAGGCTAATAAAGATAATTTCCCACAAGGAACAAAGGTAGAAGTTGGTAATGATGGAAGTGCAACAATCACCTATCCAGATGGATCAAAAGATACAATACCAGGTTCTAAGTTGGTAGTTGAAGAAAATAAAGCTACTGTAAAGAAAGTTGTTGATAAAAAATCTAATAGCCCTAAAACAGGTGTAACAGGTCTTGCAGGCGTTGCAGGAACTTTAGCAGCAGCAACAGCAGCTCTATTTGGAACAAGAAAAAAGAAAGAAGATCAAGAATAAAAGATGAAATAATCTAGTCTTATTCTTAAATCAAAAAAACGTGGTGGTCCATAAGGTATAAAATCCTTATGGACCACCACTTTTTATATTTTTAAGTCAAATTTGTGAATAATACTTAGATTCTATAAAAGATATATAAACTTACTTATTATTAAAGATAAGGGCAATCTTTGCAAACTTATCATTTGATATAGGAATGTCATGCTTAGTCAAGGTCTTTATCTTTAAGTATAGATATTGATTTTCCTTCCATAATTCGATTCATATTTCTAATTGAGCACATTTTACAACACATTGTACAGGAATCTTCACATAAGGGGCTTGATGCTTTACGATAGGATATAGCTTTTTGTGGATTTATGGCAAGTTCAAATTGCCTATTCCAATCCAAAACTTTTCTTGCTTTTCCCATTTCTATATCCCAATCCATAGCCTTATTTACTCCTTTTGCTATATCAGCTGCATGTGCTGCAATTCTTACTGCTATTATTCCTTCTTTCATATCATCAATACTCGGAAGTCTTAAATGTTCTGCAGGTGTTACATAGCATAAGAAATCTGCTCCCAAGCTTGCGGCAAGAGCTCCGCCAATTGCTGAAGTGATATGGTCATAGCCAGGAGCAACATCTGTAACTAAGGGTCCTAGAACGTAGAGGGGTGCATTATGGGTTAATTTTTTTATAGTCTTGATGTTGAAAGCTATGTCATTTATTTGGATATGACCTGGTCCTTCAATCATTACTTGTACATCTTTTTCCCATGCTCTTTTTGTAAGTTCACCTAAAATAATAGTTTCAAAAATTTGACTTTTGTCAGATCCGTCTTCTAGACAGCCTGGTCTCATGCCATCACCTAAAGAAATTGTTATATCATATTCTCTACAAATGTCTAAAAGTTGGTCAAAATATTCATAGTAAGGATTTTCTTCATTTCTCAATTTCATCCATGCATAGGTAAGCGATCCTCCTCTTGATACTATATTCATACGTCTTTTGTTTCTGTCAAAAATTTTTACGCTTTCCTTATTAATACCAGCATGAATTGTAACAAAATCAACCCCGTCTTTTCCGTGTTTTCTTACCACATCTAAGAATTCGTTAGGGCTTATATCTTCTAATTCTTTATCATAAAAGCCTACAGCATCATAAATAGGTACAGTTCCTACCATAACATCAGAAACTTTTACGAGCTTTTTTCTAAATTCTTCTGTTTTTCCAAAAGATGACAAATCCATTATAGCATCAGCTTTCATATTTATAGCTTCTTTTACTTTTTCTATTTCAGGATCTACATTTGGGCAGTCTTTTGAAACGCCTAAATTTACATTTACTTTTGTTCTAAGGCCGTAGCCTACTCCTTGATAATTTTTTCTTTTGTGATTTTTGTTGGCAGGAATTACAAGTTTTCCTTCCTTTATTCTTTGCCTGATGATATCAGCATCGATATTTTCATCTTTTGCCACACTCTTCATTTGGTCAGTTATGATTCCAAGTCTTGCAGCTTCCATTTGTGTTTTATATTCCATAAAAAAATCCTTTCTTTTATTCTGAAAGGACTAAAAAACAAGAGACGTTGGCTCTTGTAAAATTAAAGTATTTCCCAACGTTGGCATTATCCAAATCTGGTCATAGGTTAAAGTAAAACTTTTCTCAGTCCTTTCGAACACCCTTTTTTGTTTTTATTATAGCACAAATTACGAATTATTATAAATCTTTTAAAGGCAAAAATTTATAGATATCTTTATAAAGTCTTTAAATTCATATTTTTTGGGTATGAATTAAATGGTGATAATATGAAAATTTATGAATTTAAGAATGAAGAAAAAGAAAGAGAAAATCTTTTAAATTATTTAAAAACTGTTGAATGGAGTGCGGCAAAAAATCTTTATAAGGCTATAAGTAATAATGAGATAAAGGAAAAATTTGGCAAAGACGGAAAGATTTTCTATGCTGTAAATGATGGCCAAATAATGGGATTTTTTACCTTAGTTAACCAAGACTATATAAAACTTCCTCAATATGATAGATTTATTGCTATGGTATGGGTGGATCCTTTATTTAGAGGCAGGGGATACGCTAGAGATTTTATAGCCTATGCGGAAAAAGAAAGTAAGCTTGATCAAATCCATATTATAAGTCAACATAAGGGGCTTTATGAAAAAATGGGCTATAAACTTATAGATAGCTTTACAGATTCAATTCATGATGTGGACTATCTATACGAAAAAAATTTAAAGTGAGTTTATGGTTAAAAGCATAAATTTAAGTATTTTAATAGAGGTAAATTTACCTCTATTAAAATACTTAAAAATTAATAAATGATAAGTTATCAATTGTTTTTTTCTACTAAGCTTTTTGGTCTTTGGATAGTGAGAATTTCTGCTTGGCTGGTATCTAAATCATAGTAGGTCTTTTGAATAGAGGCTGATAAACATAAACCAATATTTATAAGAGAAATTAGTTGGAAAGTACCCCCATAAGAAAAGAATGGCAAAGGAATACCAGTTACTGGCATAATACCAATAGTCATGCCAACATTTTCAAAGATATGGATAAAAAACATACCACAGATACCTGAAACCAAAAGGCTTATAAATAAATTGTTTGAACTTTTTACTATAGCTATTAGCCTAAATATAAGCAAGGCAAAAAGTACCAACATTACTATTGCTCCAATAAAGCCTAATTCTTCTGCAAGAACAGAAAATATATAGTCGGTTTCTTTTTCTGGTATATAGCCGTATTGGGCTTGGGTTCCTTGCATATAACCACGTCCTCTTAGCATTCCCGATCCTATAGCTATTAGACCTTGTTGTTGTTGCCAGCCTGAACCAGAAGTATCCCTAGAAGGATCTAAAAAATCAAGTATTCTATTGGCCTTATAACCCTCAAGATTTAACAATAAAAAGATTAGGGCAACTATGGCTAGGGACATTAGAATTATAATCCATTTCCAATCAAGGCCTCCAACAAATAACATTATAGCTATAAAGAATAGATAAACCATAGCCGTACCAAAATCAGGTTGGAGCATTATTAGAAATACGGGAATGCCTGCTATTATGAGAGTTGCTAATAAAACAGGAAGTTCATTTATTCTATTTCTATACTTGTCCATATGACTAGCAAGTACAAAGATTAGCCCTACCTTGGTTATTTCTGATGGTTGGAAGGAAATTGGTCCTAAAACTAACCAAGAATCTGAACCCCATTCTTGACCTCCTCTACCAAATATGACCGTTAGACCTAAAAGAATTACACAAACCAAATAGACAGGCTTATATATTTTTTTTAGGACATCAAGGTCTAAAGTGCAAATTATAATAATAAATAAAAAGCCCAAAAGAGTTGAAAATATTTGACTTTTAATTGCACCAAGCTTGCCTGCATAGGCAGAATATAAAACAAACAAACCATAGACACTCAATAAAATAGTGCTTAATAGCAACAAGATGTCTAGTTGTTTTAGATTTTTCTTTTTTAAATTAAACATAATATCACTCCACTTCTTATGCTATTATATAATACAAAAAAGTCAGATTCAATCAGTATTTCTTATTAATGAAAGTTGGGTATAATATAGAGATAGAAAAATGATTTGAGGTGATTTAAATTTTAAATAAAGAAGAGATTAAAGAAGTTGTTGATATTTTTGATAGGACATATAAAGATATAGACAAAAGTTTTTTAAACTTTACAACACCTTTTGAACTTTTGATTGCCACTATTCTTTCTGCTCAATGCACAGATGTTAGGGTAAATAAAGTAACAGAAGTAATGTTTAAAAAGGCAAATAAGCCAGAAGATTTTGCAAATATGGATATAGCAGAGATAGAAGAGTATATCAAAACATGTGGTCTTTATAAATCTAAGGCTAAAAATATCAAAAAAACTAGCGAGATTTTAGTAAAAGATTTTGATTCAAAAGTCCCTTCTACTATGGAAGAGCTTACTAAACTTCCAGGAGTTGGAAGAAAGACTGCCAATGTTGTTATGGCTAATGCTTTTGATATTCCTGCTATAGCCGTTGATACTCATGTTTTTAGAGTAAGTAATAGATTAGGTCTTGCAAGCTCTAATAATGTAGTCGATACAGAAAAACAATTAAGAGAAAACTTGCCCCAAGATAAGTGGTCAAAATTCCACCATCAGTTAATAGCTCATGGTAGGAAAATTTGTAAGGCAAGAAATCCTCTTTGCCAAGAATGTAACTTTTCTAAACTTTGCCAATATTACAAGGAGACTTATGATTAAACTATTTGCCTTTGACCTAGATGGGACAATCCTTAATAGTAGGTCTATAATGGATAAAAAAACTATAGCTGCCTTAAATAAACTAGAAGAAAATGGAATTATCTTTGTTTTTGCATCGGGTAGGGTAACAAGTAGTGTTTCCTATCTAATGGATAAAACTGCTATAGATAATCCATTTGTAGCAAATAACGGGGCGGTCAGTTTTTTAAATAAGGATACCTTGCTAAAAGAAAATTATTTGGATACAGATATTTTAAAAAAGCTTATAGCTTTTGCTAATAAAAAAAATCTTTATTATCATTTTTATGATCTATCTACTTTTTACTCTGAATATTTGGTAGAAGATAGAATACGACACTTGATAAAAGAAAAGACTATAGGCCTTAAATATCAAGTAAATATTTCGATAGCAGAAGATCCACTGGCTAGGCTTATGGAGAATAAAGCCAAGGCCCTTAAATTTCAAATGTTTGTTGACGAGGATTCTGCTTATTTTAAGAATGATTTAATAGAAGAGTTAAAAAATGACTTTGGTCAAAAGATTTATATTACTTCTTCTGCCAACAGCCTAATCGAAATAATGGCAAGTGGAGTTAGCAAGTGGCAAGCGGTATTGGACATTGCCCAAAATTTGGGTATAAAGAATAATGAAATAGCTGCAATAGGTGACCAAGACAATGATTATCTTATGGTTAAAAATGCCCAAATAGGTTTTGCTATGGGAAATGCTAGCCAAGAATTAAAAAATATAGCAGATATAATAGTCGCAAGCAATGATGATTTTGGTGTTTTCTTTGCTATTGAAAAAGTTTTGGAGATAAATAAAAATGTTTAATATTGTTTTAATAGGGCCTGAATATCCTGGAAATGTTGGAAATATAGGAAGAACTTGTGTTTTGACAGAATCTAGATTGCATTTGGTAAGACCCTTTAAGTTTGATTTTTCAGATAAGGCTTTGAAAAAAGCTGGTATAGACTATTGGGACAAACTTGACCTTGTAATTCATGATTCAATAGATGAGTTTTTGTCTTTTATTGAGGATAAAAACTTTTATCTTGTAGAAACTGGCAGTGCTACTATTTATTCGGATATTGTTTATAAAGATGGAGATTTTTTGATTTTTGGTAGGGAAAAAGAAGGGATAGACCAAAGACTTATGGAAAAGTATAAGGAAAAAATAGTTACTATTCCAATGACAAACAAAATCCATAGATCTTTAAATCTTGCTAATTCTGTTTCTGTAGTTTTATATGAGGCTTTAAGACAAAATAATTTTAAGATGAGGTGATATAAATGTATGATTTAATAATAATTGGTGCTGGTCCAGCAGGTTTGACTGCAGGAATTTATGCAGGCAGGGCTAAGCTTAAAACTTTGATTATAGAAAAAGCTTTGGCTGGAGGTCAAATTTCATCTACAAATGTTGTGGATAATTATCCAGGTTCAATTCAAAGTCCCTCTGGTATGGCTTTATCAGAAAGAATGTTAGAACAAGCCCAAGACTTGTGCCAAATTGTCTATGAAGAAGTTAAGGAAGTAAATCTTGAAGGAAAGATTAAAACAATAAAAACAGATGCTAAGGAATACCAAGCAAAAACTGTGATAATTTCAACTGGCGCCTCTCCAAGAAAACTTGATGTCAAAGGTGAAGATAAGTATACAGGATTTTCTGTGTCCTACTGTTCTACCTGTGACGGACCTTTTTACCAAGATCTTGATATCTATGTAATAGGGGGAGGAGAAGCTGCCTTAGAAGAAGCTGAATATTTAACTAGATTTGGAAGAAAAGTAACTATTGTTCACAGAAGAGATGGTTTTAGAGCGTCAAAAATTGTAGTTGATAGGGTAAAGGAAAATCCAAAAATAGATTTTGCTTTAAACTGTGTAGTTGAAGAAATCAAAGGAAATGAGAGAGAAGCGACAGAGCTTTTGGTAAAAAATACTAAAACTGGAGAGTTATCTGTTTTAAAACCAGAAGATGAGACACCTATAGGAGTTTTTGTATTTATTGGACATATACCTCAAACAGAATTATTTGAAGGTGTAATTAATATGGAAAACGGGTATATTATAACTGATGATGATATGAAAACTAATGTTGAAGGAGTTTTTGCCGTAGGAGACACCAGAGCCAAGAAAATTCGTCAGATAGTAACCGCCACTGCTGATGGATGTATTGGGGCTGAAATGGCTAACAAATATCTCAATGGAGAAGCATGGTAAAAAAATTTGACAATAGTTTTTCAATTAGTAAAATTAAAATATAAGTTATGAAATCTTAGGAGGAATAATAATGACAGCAAAAGTAGCAATTAACGGATTTGGTAGAATAGGTAGACTTGCACTTAGAAGAATCACAGAAGTAGCAGAAGATATCGAAGTTGTAGCAATTAATGACCTTATTGATAAAAAAGGTCTCTTATATGCTTTCAAATTTGATACTGCCCAAGGTAGATTCCAAGGCGATGCAGAATTAACAGATGATGGATTTAAAATTAATGGCAAAGACATCAAAGTTTTTGCTGAAAGAAATCCAGAAGATTTACCATGGGGCGAACTTGATGTAGATGTAGTTCTTGAATGTACAGGATTTTTCACACAAAAAGAAGCTGCTGAAGCTCATATAAAAGCTGGCGCTAAAAAAGTTCTAATTTCTGCACCTGGTAAAGGCGATATGAAAACTATAGTTTACGGAGTTAACCACGAAAGTCTTGATGGATCAGAAACAGTTGTTTCTGCAGCAAGCTGTACAACAAACTGCCTTGCACCAATGGTAAATGTACTAATCAAAGAATTTGGCTTTGTATCTGGTCAAATGTCAACAATCCATGCTTATACAGCAACACAAGCTATCCAAGATACACCTGCTTCTAAAAAAGATTTAAGAGGTGGACGTGCAGCTGCTCAAAATACAATACCTGCATCAACAGGGGCTGCAAAAGCAGTAGGTCTTGTATTACCAGAAGTCCAAGGTAAACTTGATGGTTCAGCTCTTAGAGTTCCTACAATTACAGGTTCAATCACAGAATTATATTCTGTACTTGAAAAGAAAGTAACAGTTGAAGAAGTAAATGCAGCAATGAAAAAATACGAATCAGAAGCCTTTGCTTATACAGAAGATGACTTAGTATCAAGCGATGTTATAGGATATCCTGCTGGTTCAATCTTTGATTCACAATTAACAAAAGTTGTTGAAGGCGCAGATGGAACACAAGTTGTAAAAACTGTTGCATGGTATGATAATGAAATGGGATACGTATCTAATTTAGTTAGAACACTTCACTATCTAGCAAATCTTTAAGATAAAATAATTAGGCGAGATAAGTCTCGCCTTTTTCAAATTAATTGCGAGGAGAATTATGAACAAAAAAACTGTAAAAGATTTAAATGTTGAAGGGAAAAAAGTTCTTGTAAGAGTTGATTTTAATGTTCCTTTAGATAAAGAAGGAAAAGGAACTATAACAGATGATACTAGAATAAAAGCTGCCTTCCCAACAATAGACTACTTATTAGAAAAAGGCGCTAGCGTCATTTTAATGAGCCATTTAGGAAGACCAGGTGGAGAAGCCAAGAAAGAATTTTCACTAAAACCAGTAGCAGACTACTTAAAAGAAAAATATCAAGATAAATTCCACTTCTTCCCATCAGATACTGTAGTAGATGAAAATGTAAAAGAATCAGTAAAGAATTTAAAGGCTGGGGATTTGTGTCTTTTGGAAAATACTAGATATGTAAAAGGTGAAACCAAAAATGACCCTGAATTTTCAAAAGAACTTGCAAGCCTTGCTGATCTTTATGTTAATGATGCCTTTGGTACATCTCATAGAGCCCATTCATCAAATGTAGGGGTAGCAAGTATACTTCCTTCAGCTGTAGGATTTTTGATTGAAAAAGAAATTTCCTTTATGGGCAAGGCGCTAGAAAATCCAGAAAGACCTTTTGTAGCTATACTAGGTGGAGCAAAAGTTTCAGATAAAATTGGCGTAATAGAAAATTTAATAAGTAAAGTTGACACAATTTTAATTGGTGGCGGTATGGCTTATACCTTCTTAAAAGCTTTGGGCAAAGAAATCGGTAAATCTTTGTTAGAAGAAGATAAGATGGATTTAAGTCTAAAACTACTAGAAAAAGCCAAGGCTAACAATGTCAAACTTTTACTTCCTGTAGATGCAGTAATAGCAGATGAGATAAAAGAGGAAATAGATACACAAATAGTTGATATTGATAGGATACCAGTTGACAAGGAAGCTTTAGATATAGGACCAAAAACAGCAGAATTATTTGCAAAAGAGATAAAAAATGCAAAAACAGTTGTATGGAATGGACCTATGGGAGTCTTTGAAGTTAAAGGCTTTGACAAGGGAACCAATGCTATAGCTGAGGCTTTATCTGAAGTTGACGGAGTAACTATTGTAGGTGGCGGAGATAGTGCTCTTGCAGTAGAACTCGCTGGCTTAAAAGATAAAATTAGCCACGTTTCTACAGGTGGTGGAGCTTCTCTAGAATTCTTAGAAGGCAAGGATTTACCTGGAATTTCTAGTATTGAAGATAAATAAGGAGAAAAAATGCGCAAACCAGTAATTGTTGGAAATTGGAAAATGAATCTAGGTCCAAAAGAGGCAAAAAACTTACTTACAGAAGTAAAGGCTTTGGATCTTGATAATAGTGTTGAATATGGATTTTGTGTTCCATCAATAGATCTTTTGGTAGCAAAAGAAGTCCTTGAAGGAACAAATATTAACTATGGCGCAGAAAACATGTACTTTGAAGAAAGTGGTGCTTTCACTGGGGAAATATCACCAGCCATGCTTACAGAAGTAAAGGCTACTTATGTAATTATTGGCCATTCTGAAAGAAGACAATATTTCAAGGAAGATAATGAACTTATCAATAAAAAAGTAATATCTGCCTTAGAGCATGGACTTACTCCAATTCTTTGTGTTGGTGAAACACTAGAAGAAAGAGAAGCAAACAAAGAAGAAGAAGTTGTAAAAGAAGAAGTTGTAAAAGGCTTTGAAGGTATAAAAGAAGCAGACAAGGTTATAATTGCTTATGAACCAATATGGGCTATTGGAACAGGAAAGACTGCTTCAGCAGAAGATGCCGATTCTATGTGTGCTTACATAAGAAAACTTATAGAAGAGCTTTATGGCAAAGAAAGCGCAGAAAAAATTAGAATTCAATATGGTGGATCTATGAAACCTTCCAATGTAAAAGAACTTTTGGCTAAAGAGAATATTGACGGTGGTTTGATAGGTGGAGCAAGTTTAAAAGCAAGTGATTTTGAACAATTAGTAAACTTTAAAAAATAAAAAAATAAGAGGAGAATATAATGAGCTTAATTATTGATGTTTTTGCTAGACAAATTTTAGATTCTAGAGGAAATCCAACTGTAGAAGTAGAAGTAGTAACAGAAGATGGGGCTTTTGGTAGAGCGTCAGTTCCATCAGGAGCATCAACTGGTGAATGGGAAGCTGTTGAACTTAGAGATGGGGACGAAGAATATTTTCTTGGAAAAAGTGTTTTAAAAGCAGTAGATAATGTAAATACTGTAATAGCTGACGAAATCTGTGGCGTTTATGATGTTACTGATCAAGTTGCAATCGATAAGGCTATGATAGCTCTTGATGGAACAGACAACAAAGCAAATTTAGGGGCAAATGCTATACTTGGTGTTTCTCTAGCAGTAGCAAGAGCAGCAGCTGACGAACTTAATATACCTCTTTATAGATATATAGGGGGAACAAATGCCAAAGTTCTTCCTTCTCCAATGATGAACATCTTAAATGGTGGAAAACACGCTGATAATTCTGTTGATATACAAGAATTTATGGTATTTCCAATTGGAGCAAAAACTTTTGAAGATGCTTTGACAATGGGTACAGAAATCTTCCACAACCTAAAAGAAGTATTAAAATCTAAAGGTTATTCAACAGCAGTTGGTGATGAAGGTGGATTTGCTCCAAACTTAAAATCAAACGAAGAAGCTTTGGCTACTATAGTTGAAGCTATAGAAAAAGCTGGCTTTGTTCCAGGAAGAGATGCTTATATAGCAATGGATGTTGCTTCATCTGAATTATACAACAATGATGATGGAAATTATCATTTACAAGGTGAAGGTCTTGTTAAGACTGCTGATGAAATGATTGAATGGTATGAAGAATTGATAAAAAAATATCCTATCATTTCTATAGAAGATGGTCTTGATGAAAACGACTGGGAAGGTTGGGCAAAACTTACTCAAAGACTTGGAAATAAAATTCAACTTGTAGGCGATGACCTCTTTGTAACAAATACAAAAAAACTTAAAAAAGGAATCAAACTAGGCGTAGCTAATGCTATTTTAATTAAAGTTAACCAAATTGGTACTCTAACAGAAACACTTAATGCTATTGAGATGGCAAAACAAGCAGGTTATACTGCAATAGTTTCTCACAGATCTGGTGAAACCGAAGATTCTACTATAGCAGATCTTGTAGTAGCTGTAAATGCAGGACAAATTAAAACAGGTGCTCCTTCTAGAACAGATAGAGTCGCAAAATATAACCAACTTCTTAGAATCGAAGAAGATTTATACGAAGATGCTGAATTTAGAGGCCTAGATGCCTTCTACAACATTAAAAAGTAAGTAGTATTAAAATTTATCAAAGAGGGGTAAAATATGATAAAGCCCCTCTTTTTGTTGTAAAATACTAAAAAATGTGGTATATTGAGTAAGTATGAAAACGGAGGTGTTTGTATGCAATCATTATTGTCTGTGTTACTTATGATCATATCCTTGGTTATAGTTGTAGCAGTTACTATGCAAGATCCAAAAACTGAAGGACTAGGCACCCTCGGTGGAACTGAAACAAATGTTTTTGGTAGAAGTGCACACAAATCTAAAAATGAGATGCTTGATAAAGTTGTAATAGCTGGAGGAGTTTTACTTTTCTTGGTATCTATAATTTTGTTGGCAGTTCAATAAGGGGCTAGCACTCTTTGATGAGAAATTATCATGGAGGCAGTGGCCTCTTTTTATTTAGGAGAATTTTATGAATACGAAAGATCTAATTTTAAATATCATAAATGATAAAGACTACAAACCAACAAATTTGGATGGACTAGGAAAGTTTTTAAGAGTAGATAAATATACTAAAAAAGCTCTGGCAGACCTTATTTCTGACCTAAATAAAGATGGTCAAATAAAAATAACGACAAAGGGAAAAATTCTACCTTTAACAGAAAAAGAAAAATCTTTAGTAGGAAAAATTGTAATGGCCCAAGGCGGATATGGTTTTTTCGTTTCAGATAATGAAGAATTTGAAGATGTATTTATTGGTGGCAAGTACTTGAATACTGCACATAATAATGACAAAGTTAGAATTGAAATTATTAAAGAAAATGAAGAAGGAAAAAAATCTGAGGGTAGAGTAGTAGAAGTACTTGAAAGAAAAAATACAGGTTTTGTAGGAACATATCAAAAGAATAAGGGCTTTGGTTTTGTAGTAGCCGATGATAAGACGATTGAAGATGTTTATATAGATAAAAAATTCTCCAAGGGAGCCAAAAATAAAGATAAGGTTCTTGTAGAAATAATAGCTTATCCAAAAGGCAATTCTCCTGAAGGAAGAATTGTAGAAATCCTAGGAAATATCCATGATAAAAATATAGATATTATTTCATCAATCAGAAGTCATGGCATACCAAATCTTTTTTCAAAAAAGACCAAAAAGGAACTTTTATATATTAAAGACCAGGTTGATGAAAATGAAAAAGTCGGTAGAAAAGATTATAGGGATTTATTTACTGTGACTATAGATGGAAGAGATTCCAAAGATTTTGATGATGCAATATCCATAGAAAAACAAGATGACGCTTATATTCTTTATGTACATATAGCAGATGTAGCCCATTATGTGAAAAAACATACTGCTATAGATGATGATGCCTATGCCAGGGGTAATTCTACCTACTTATATAATATTGTAGTGCCTATGCTACCAGAAGAATTATCCAATGGCATATGTTCACTAAAGCCTAAGCTAGATAGATTGACTTTAACAGTAAGGATGACAATTGACAAAAAGGGTAAAGTTATAGACAATGAATTTAGCGAGTCTATCATAAATAGCGATTATAGGTTAGTTTATGATGATGTTAATTCCTATATTGATGATAAGAATGAAGATGTATTTGAGGATGAAAGTCTTAAAAGTAGGCTAAAAGATTTTGAGGCCCTTTATAAAATTTTAAAAGAAAAAAGGAGCCATAGAGGGTCAATCGACTTTGATTTTACTGAAAGTCAGATTGATGTGACAGCTGATGGGCAAGTATTAAATATATCTAGGCTTGATAGAGGATCTGGTAATAAAATGATAGAAGAGTTTATGCTTGTTGCCAATGAAACTGTAGCTTCCTTATTTGCTTATATAGATTTTCCTTTTATTTATAGAATCCATGAAAAACCAAAAAAAGAGAAGATTGATAGTTTCAAAAGAATTCTCAACACTCTCGGTTACAACATCAGGGGAAGTGAACTTTATCCGAAAGATTTCCAAGAGATTTTAAAAAAAGTTAAGGGTAAGGATGAGGAAAGTCTTGTAAATGTCCTTATGTTAAGGACTATGCAAAAAGCAAAATATTCAGAAGAAAGAAAATCTCACTTTGGACTTTCTACGGATTATTATACGCATTTTACCTCTCCAATAAGAAGATATCCTGATCTAATAGTTCATAGGCTATTAAAAAAATTTATAAAAAATAAACTCTATAAGATAAATAGGACATCCCTTGAAGAAGAACTGGCAAGAAATGCAGAACATCTTTCTATTACAGAAAGACGTAGTGAGGAATGCGAAAGAGATGTTGAAGATTTATTAAAATGCAAATATATGGAAAAATATCTTGGTGCTTACTTTAGTGGAATAATATCTTCAATAACAGAATTTGGTATATTTGTAGAACTTAAAAATACTGTAGAAGGCTTGTTTATGTACAAATTTTCTCCTGATAGGTATGAATATATAGAAGAAGAGCTTGTAGCCTACAAGGTAAAAACAAAAAAAAGATATAAGATAGGTCAAGAAGTTAAAATAAGAGTTAGAAATATTGATGTAGAAAAAAGAAATATTGACTTTGATTTGGTGGATGATATAAATGAAAATATTAGCTAATAACAAAAGGACCAGGCATGATTATTTTTTGGAAAAGAAATATGAAGCTGGTATAGAATTAAAGGGTGCAGAAGTAAAGTCTATAAAGGCAGGTAAGGTGTCAATCAAAGAGGCCCATGTAGGAGATTATAAGGGAGAGTTGTACATATATGATATGCATGTGACTAATTTTGAAAATGCCTACGACAGGAATATGGATCCTGTTAGGACTAGAAAACTTCTTATGCACAGAAAAGAAATAGACAGTCTTATAGGTAAAAAAACTCAGGCGGGTTATACTATTGTTGTAAATTCAATTTACTTAAAAGATAATCTTATTAAGGCAGAGATAGCCCTTGCCAAAGGTAAAAAATTACATGACAAAAGGGAAAGTTTAAAGAAAAAAGACGATCAAAGAAAAATAGATAGAGCCTTAAAGCAATATTAAATATCGGAGTAAGAATGGCTTATATAGAATTAAAAGATGTTTGTAAATATTTCAAAGTTGGTACTAATAAGATAACAGCCAATGACAATATCAATTTTACTATAGATAAGGGAGAACTTGTGATAATAGTAGGAGCTTCTGGAGCGGGAAAGACAACTCTCTTAAATATGATTGGTGGCATGGATAGGGCAAGTTCTGGCCAAATAAATATTGACGGGAAGAACTTAACGGACTTAAATGAAATAGAACTTACAAAATATAGAAGAGATGATGTGGGCTTTGTTTTTCAGTTTTACAATTTAATACCTAATCTAACGGCTTTGGAAAATGTAGAACTTGCAGCAGAAATAGCAAAAAATCCTTTAAAGGCAGAAGATTCCCTAAAAGGAGTTGGTCTATCAAAAAGATCCAATAATTTTCCTTCTCAACTTTCAGGGGGAGAACAACAAAGAGTTGCTATTGCCCGTGCTATAGCAAAAAATCCTAAATTATTACTTTGTGATGAACCTACAGGTGCCCTTGACTATAGGACTGGAAAATCAATTTTAAAACTATTACAAAATACTGCAAGAAAACATGGCACGACAGTAGTAATTATTACCCATAATGGGGCTATAAAACCTATAGCAGATAAGGTAATTGAGCTTAAAGATGGTAAGGTTGTAGATCTTTATACTAACGATAATCCAAAAGATATAGAAGATATAGAGTGGTAATATGAACAAAAAAACTTATGTAAAGAACACTCTTAGAGATATGAGAGAAACCAAGGGAAAAATTTTATCAATTTTTATCATGATTTTTCTTGCATCTGCTGTAATTGTAGGCCTTGTTTTGACAGGCCCCACTATGAGGAAAACTTTAAATAAAACTTTAATTAAATATAAGCATCCTGATATAAGCCTTAGTTCAAGTTTTGGTCTAAATAGCGAAGATCAAGTTATTTTGGAAAGAGATAAGGATATTGATCATATAACTTATACTAAATTTTACGACGGCTTTTTGGATGATAATTTAATTAGGATAAAATCTTATAGTAAAGATTGGTCAAAAATTAGGTTGGTTAAGGGCAGATTTGCAGCAAATGACAAGGAAATAGTCCTTGATAATAAATTAAAAGATTCCTATAAAATTGGAGATCAAATAGAAATTAAAGCTGCTGGTGATGGTAAAATTGAAGATTTTTTGAAAAATACTTCCTATAAGGTTGTTGGTTTTGCTAAGTCTAGTGAATACTTATTTCTAGATATTAGAGATATTTCTTATAGTGCAAAGAAAATGTGCGATGCCTTTGGTCTTGTAAATAAAGATAACTTTGTAAAAGATAGTTTTGGGCAAGCAAATATATACTACAAAAAAACTAAAAAAATGAATAAACTTTCTAAGTCTTATGGCTTATATGTCAAAGATAAGAAAAAGAAGCTAGAAGATTCATTGGCAAATAGACCAGAAGAAGTTCTAAGAAAAATTAAAGATGATGCCAATGAAAAAATATCTAAGTCAGAAAAAAATTTAAATCAGTCTGAACTAGACTTAAATAATAAGGAAGAAGAATTAAATAAGGCAAATAAGTCTTTAGATGAAGGTTTTAAGGCCTATCAAAAGGCAAAGAGCGATTTTTATGAGAAAATAAATGAAGGTCAAAAAAGTTTAGATGATTCAAAAATTAAACTTGAAAAAGGCGAAAAAAGTCTTATAGCTGGGAAAGGCCAATATCTCAAATCTTTGGATGACTTTAATAAGCAAATTAAAGAAAAACAAGATAAGATTGATTTGGGTAAGCAAGAATTAGCCAAAAGTCAAGGTCAACTTGACCAAGGTAAAAAGGCATATTTAGAAAATTTTGATAAACTAAATAATACTTTTGCATCTCAAAAAGAAGAGCTCGATTTACTTAAAATTAGCTTGGATGAGGATAAAGAAGAACTATATAAGAGTAGGCTATATATAGAAAATAAGGAAAAGAGCCTTAAAGAAAAAAAAGATTTACTGGATAAATATGATTTGTCTCATCCCGAATATGGAGACATTTTAAAGCAAATAGATGTATTAGAAAAAAATCTTGAAAGACAAAAAGTAGATTTTGAAACAAATAATAAAGCTTATCTAATAAAAAATAAAAAATACCAAGAAAATAAAAGCCTATATGATCTATCCTACAATGAAGCAAAAAAACCCCTAGATGAGGCAAAAAAAGATCTTGATGGCAAACAAATCCTTATAGATAGTAAGAAAAATGACTTAGACCTTGGTCAAACTATGCTTGATGAAAACAAAAAAAGCACTCAAAAAAGCTTTGATAGGGCAAAAAATGACTTACAAAGCCAAGAGCAAAAATTAAAGGATGGACAAAGTGCTTATAAGGCTGGTCAAATAAAGCTAGCTAAGAATAAAAAAGAAGGTGAAGAAAAATTAAAGTCTTCTTATAAGGAACTTTTAGACAAGCTTGATCAATATAAGAAAGCTAAAAATGAATTTGATGAGAAAGCTTATGATGCTAGAAAAAAAATAGCAGATGGCAAAGAAGAGCTTGAAGAGAAAAGAAATAGTCTTGTCGATATAAAAAAACCAATCTATGATGTTTCTTACAATATGGACAATAAGGCTATAAAAACATATTATAATAACTCATCAAATATTGATGAACTTACAAAAGTCTTTCCTACATTTTTCTATTTTGTAGCTATACTAGTGACTTTAACCACTATGAAAAGATATATAGAAGAGCAAAGAGTTCATGTTGGAACCTACAAGTCTTTGGGCTATACCAATAGTGATATAGCCAATAAGTTTTACTTGTATGGGCTTTTGCCAACCTTTGTAGGATCATTTTTGGGAACATTTTTTGGTAAATATGTCCTAACAAAAGTAATCTTTAAGGCCTACTCAACCTCCTTTGATGTAATTAAGTTGCAGTATGCCAAGTCTACTTTACTTAGCATCTTTACTATAGGTCTTTCTATGGTTTTGATATATTTAACTATATATTTTACAAATAGAAAGTCTGTAAATGAAGTTACTGCTAATCTCTTAAGAGAGAGTGCTCCAAGTCATGGTTCTAGGATTTTCTTAGAAAAAGTTAACTTTATATGGAAGAGATTATCTTTCATGCAAAAGGTAACTTTTAGAAATTTATTTAGATACAAATCAAGGATGTATATGACCTTATTTGGAGTAGCAGGCTGTACTGCACTTTTATTCTTTGGATTTGCTATGCAAGATGCAATTAAGGATACATCTTATCTACAAAGAAATCAAATAACTCACTATGATGCTATTGTTGTTTTTGATCCAGAAGCAGATCAAAAAAATCTTGATTCTTTGGATAAAGCCATAGATAGATTTAAAGTAAGTAAAATAATCTATCAAAAAGGTAAAGTTGAAACAGATTTAAGTAAATTAGATGTTAACCTAATGGCCTTTGATGATAATAAAGCAGCAAAAGACTTTATTAATATCAGGGATACAAGTTTAAATCCTTTAGAAATAAAGGATAAGGGAGTCATAATAACTGATAATCTTGCAAAGAAAAATAGATTTAAAGTTGGAGATAGCCTTAAATTCAAAGATCAAGCTAATAATCTTATAAAAGTAAAGATTAAGGGCATAGCAGAGAATTATTTGGAAGATTATATATATATTTCAAAAAGTGAATATAAAAGAAAAATTGATAATAAAGCTAAAGACAACGCAGATCTCTTGCTTATGAAAGATAAGGATGATATAAAAGACTTGGAAGAAGAAAAGGCTGTACTTACTATAGTTAAGCCAAATTCAACCTATAAAACCTTGGATGTTTTGATGGCTAATTTGAATTTAGTTATAGTTATAATAACTTTAGTATCATCAATTTTGGCTATAGTGGTTCTATTTAACCTTACAAATATAAATGTAAGTGAAAGAATGAGGGAATTAGCAACGACAAAAGTTTTAGGCTTTTATCCAAAAGAGACTACAGCCTATATTTATAGGGAAAGTATGATTTTAACTTTTCTCGCGGTTATACTTGGTTATGGTCTAGGCTATATAATGTTTAGGTATGTCTTAGATGTAGTTGCCCCTGATGGTATTATTATAGCCTACAAACCACATCCAAAAAGTTTTATTATAGCTTTCTTTATCACATTTTTGATATCTCTTGTGATTATGCTTATTGTCCACAAGAGATTAAAATCCATAGACATGGCAGAAGCTATGAAAAGTGGAGAATAGATCTTATATTTAAGTGTTGATGTAAAATAATTTAAAATTTTGCATTGGCACTTTTTTATAGATTTATATTATTTGATATAATAACAAAGAGGTGGGTTATGAGAATAATTTTTCTAAGACATGGAATAACACAAGCTAATAAAGATAGAACTTTCTCAAGTCCTGATACGAAACTTTCCAAAGATGGATATGGGCTACTTGATAAAAGCAAAGACTTATTAAAAAAGTATGATATAAAAAAAGTTTATACATCAGAACTATTAAGAAGCAAACAAACAGCCGAGTATCTCGGTTACAAGGATTACACTGTGGATAGGAGAATTAATGAAATAGACATGGGAGATTTTAAGGGTCATTCTTATGATTATGTTCTAAATCATTATAGAAATGATCTTAAAAATTTAAAACACCAAAGACTATCCCTTGCCTATCCCAATGGAGAATCCCGACTTGATGTAATAAAGAGAGTAAGTGATTTTATGGATCAAAGGCAAAATGAACAAGGAGATATCCTTTGTATAAGTCATGGTATAGCAATAAAATCAAGTTTATTTTGGGTGATAAAAGATTTATCAAATTTTGATAATTTTTGGATAGATAATGGTTCACTTACTGTCTTTAGAATCGAAAATGATAGAAGAATAATAGAATGTGTGAATGCAATATGAGCTTCATTCATTTGTCAGATTGTCATTTAGCTAGTGCAAACAAATTTTCATCAAATATAAGCGATTTTATTAGAAAAAAAACATGGGAGTCTTTTGAAAATATCTTAAAAGATAATAAGGACTTAGACTTTGCCCTTATAGGTGGAGATTTGTTTGAAAGATCTTTTTTTACTACTAGAGATTACCAAAAATTATTTAAGATAATAAGAGATTTTGGCAAAAATGTATACTATGTTACTGGCAATCATGACTATATAAGTTATGACAACCAATTATTTTTTGAAGAAAAACCAAATAATTTAAAAATCTTTTCATCAGCTAAACTTGATTTCTATCAAGAAGAAAAGACAAGGATTTATGGTATTTCCTACGAGGATAGAATTTTTACCCAAAATTTCCCTTATGATTTAAAACTTGATAAGTCTTATTTTAATATTTTGCTAGTCCATGGGGCCATAGGAGAAAAAAATTCTAATTATCTAAACTTGGATTTAAATAAAGTAAAGGCTATGGGATTTAACTATGTTGCTTTGGGCCATATTCATAAACCAGAAAAGCTTTCTTATAATATATATTATTCTGGTACAACAGAAGCCAAGGACTTTTCTGAAAATATGGACTATGGTTATCTACTTTATGATGAGGGGAAAATTCAAAGAAAAGAAGTATCTAAGCTTAAATTTACAGATATCTCTTTAAAAAGCTCTGATTTTTCAGATTTAAATGATTTAGTTACTTATTTAAAAACAATTCTTAGCAATAAAATTAACTTTTTGAGGTTAAATCTAAAATTAGATAGGTCATTTAAGCTTGATGAAGAAAAAATCAAAAATGATTTAAATCTTTTTTATTTGGAAATAAATGTTGAAAAGGATTACGATTTTGCTAAGCTTGTTAAAGCATATCCGGATTCTCTTTTGACTAGATTTTTATATCAAGTTGATACTTGTGACAAAGATCATAAAATTTTAGAAAGAGCAAAAGAATTGGGGCTTGATGCAATTTTAAGGAGTTTATATGAATAAACTTTATATTAAAGAGATGAACATCATTTCCTTTGGTAAATTTGAAAATTTAAATATAAAATTTGAGTCTGGTTTTAACCTTATCTATGGGGAAAATGAGTCAGGTAAGTCTACCTTAGTGGATTTTATAGAGGGTGTTCTTTATGGCTTTGATCTAGGTAAAAAGAGAAGAAATTTTTCTTATAAAAAAGAAAAATATAAGCCAAAATTATCCTATAAATATGGTGGAAGCATCTTATTTTCATTTAATTCTTCTGCTATCCTAGTAGAAAGAAATTTTGACAATGGAAAATATCGACTTATTGATAAGGATCATAATAAGCAAATACCAGCTAAAGCTAGTGATTTAAATTATCCTGGCAAATATCTAACAGGTCTTTCCTATGATAGTTTTCAATCTTTAATCAAAAACTTCCAAAGTCAAAAATTAGCTAGACCTAGTAAAGAAAAGCTAATGGAAATTTTTTTGGATTCATCAGCTGATTTAAATTTTTCTGCTACTAGGGCTATAGAAAATATAGAAAAAAACCTTGATAATTTAGGTAGCCTTAGAGCCTATACAAAGCCATATTTTTTGACTTATGAAAAAGTTAAAGATCTGGAAGAAAAAAACCTTGAATTATCAAACTTAAAAGAAGCCTACAAAGAAGATTTGACAATTCTTTATGAGCAAAGAAAAACTTTAGAAAATTATAGGGAAAAGTTAAAGGATTTAAAAAATAAAAGGGCTGCCTATAGGTCAAGCTTAGCCTACGATAACTATAAAAAAGCTGAAAAAACCCAAAGACAACTTGATATAGTAAATGAGAAACTTAAAAATTACGAATCTTATGAAAATGTAGATCAATCATACTTTGATAAAATCGAGACCTTACTTGATAAAGAAAGTCATGAGCAAAGAGCTAATTTTGGATTTTTTTTACCCTTGCTTTTTATTATTATAAGTTTAGCTATAATTTTATTAGCCTACTTTACAAAAAAAACTTTGCTTTTAATTTTATTGCTAGCTCTTTATCCCTTGTATTTATTGCTAAAAAGAAATGAATTTATGGGTCAAAATCAAATAAAGGAACTTTTATTAACCTATAATTTAAATGATTTAGCTTCTTACAGAAATTTTAAAAAAGCCTATTATGACTTTTTAGATTTAAAAAAAGAAAAAGAAAAATTAAAGCAAATTTTACAAATTTTGGATAAGCAGGAAAAGAAAAATACTGGTTTATCTATAAAAATGGAGTTTGATATAAGTAAATTGGAAGAAGAAATTTCATCTCTAGAAGATAAATATTCCTCTTTAAGTTTAAAAAATATAGAACTTGAAAAGAAGTTTTCTTATATAGAAGAAAAACTACAAGACCAACAAGCTATAAGAGAAGATTTAAGTTTTTATAAGAAAGACTTAGAAAAAATCCAAGAGGAAATTAAGGCAAATAAGCTTGCTATAAATTTGATAAACTTAGCAAAAAAGGATGGAGAGGAAAAAATAAAAGATTTAAATAAAAAAATAGGAAAAATAATAAGACAGGTCTCAAATGGAGCCTACAAGGAAATAACCTATGATAAAGATTTAAATCCCTTAATTATTAAGGACGATGGTAGCAGTATAAAACTTGACCAAGTATCTACTGGATTTTTTGATCAACTTAACTTTGCCTTAAAGCTAGTTTTAAGAGAAAATATTTCACCAAATAAGTATATTATATTTGATGATGCTTTTATAAACTACGATGAAAAAAGACTGACAGATGCTCTATTCTTTCTACTTGATTTATCAAAAGAAAACCAAATTTTATATTTTACATGTCATAAGCGAGAAGAAGAAATACTTTCTAGGGAAGAAATATACGTAAACAAAATAGTTTTGGAGTAATAATGATCTATGCAATAGCAGACCTCCACCTGGACTATACTGAAGAAAAATCTATGGAGGTTTTTGGACCAGGGTGGAAAGATTATCAAAATAAAATATTTACTAATTGGCAACAAATAGTAAAAGAAAGCGATACAGTCCTTGTTCCAGGTGATATATCTTGGGCCATGGATTTAAAGAATGCCTATGTAGACTTAAAAAAAATCGATGATTTAAAGGGCAAAAAGATATTGATGAAGGGAAACCATGATTTTTGGTGGTCTTCGCTTAATAAATTAAATAAATGTAATTTTAAGAGTATAGAATTTTTGCAAAATAATTCTTTTGAAGTAGAGGATTTTGAAATTTGTGGTAGCAGAGGTTGGATTTCAAAAGATAACCCAAAGTTTGATGATCATGATGAAAAAATTTTTAGTAGAGAACTTTTAAGGCTTGAAAATTCCTTAAAAACAAGTAATAATAATTTACCAAAGATAGTTATCCTTCATTATCCTCCTTTGGATATGAATGGAAATTTTAATGAGTTTTTTGATTTGTGTAAAGAACATAAGGTCAAACATTTAATTTATGGGCATTTGCATGGAGCAGGTCACAAATTAATAGTAGAGGGAATTTTTGAAGGAATTGAAGTAAAATGTGTTGCAGGTGATTATATTAATTTTATACCAGAAAGGATAGTTTAATGCATAGAGAGATAGAAGTTAAAGTTTTAAATATTGATGTGGATGAGATCCAAAAGATTTTAATGGAAAAAGGGGCAAAAAAACTCTCAACAGAATATCAAACAAATTACACCTATGTACCCAAAAATGGAGAGTTCAAAAACGGCTACTTGAGAATAAGAGAAAAGATAGTTGATGGGAAAAAAGAGCCTACAGAAATTACTTATAAGGAAAATGCTCCTAGTAGAAGTGATGTCAGAGTAAATGATGAGTACACTTCAGAAATTTCATCAGCCACCAATATGGCAAAAATTTTGGAAGAGATAGGCATTGTTGAACAATATAAGGGGGAAAAAGAAAGAATTTCCTATACTTATAAGGGTCAAAGATTTGATATAGATATTTGGGATAGGTCTGTTTATCCAGATCCCTATATGGAAATAGAGTTTACAAATATAGATTTAATGGATGAAATAATAGAAGATTTGGGCATAGATAGGGCAAATGTGACAAGTGAGTCCATAAATGAACTGATAGAAAAAATTGAAAAAAATAATGTCAAGCGCAAATTAAAATGTCAGTAAAAATATCAAAACATTAGCCCGGTTTTTTCCTTGGGGCTTTGCCCCAAACCCCATCCTCGAAGGATTCGTCAGCCAATTAAATTGGCTGGACACAATAGGATATTTTTTTCTC
>JAQYEZ010000056.1 GCA_028723425.1 Peptoniphilaceae bacterium
GGCTATGCTGAGGAGCAACCCGAGCGTCTACTTGTGATATACAGATGTTGAGGGAGCAGATGGCTTCCTCTTTTTTTACATCTGGTATCCAAATGCGATAAACCTAAAAATTATCTATTGACATTTGATAGCTGGTCTATCTTATTATATCATTATTTTCAATAAAAGACTTTTCCCATTTATCGGCATAGCTACCTAAACCTTGTTCAAACATTATAACTTGTGTTGGATTATTAAATGGTATATAAAAAGAAGGATTAATTTCTATATAACCATTTTTTATCTTGTAAAATATAAGTTCATCCGCAGTTTGAATAGCGACATATTGATCATTTATAAGTTCAAAATAATCTTTCTCTTGACTATTAATATTTTTAACTTGATCTACATTCAAATTTTTCTTTGTTCCTATTATCAAATCATCCCTTATAGCCAAATCTATTGGGAAAGATTTTTGTTGAATAGAATCATCTTTATTTATCAGATAAGAAGTTTGGAAGGTCCATAGTCCTTGATTTCTTATTATTCCAAAATTGGTAAAATCATAGATAATATCATCTTTTTTTACATCAGCAAAGTTTTTTGAAACTTCATCATATATCACATCTTCTAAATTTTTATTACTTTCTTTATCACCAGTATAATCACTTATATCCATTAAGCTATTCTTATCTAACTCATCAATTTTTACCATAGCATATTTATTAATTGGAAGATTATTAGACTTTGATGAATAATCAAAGGAAATGAAGTTCTCATTAACAAAGTTAAATCTCATATCCTTATCATGGTCTGTAAAAGTATATTTTTCTTGATTGTCTTTGCTATTTATGTTTTTGTCAAGTCTAACTGGATATGCCATTAGGCTATCATATTTTCCATTATTATCATTTTTGATTGCCTTAAATCTCCAAAATTCATCTTTTTTAGGAAAATAAATATCTTTTGTTTTATATATTCTAGCTGGTTTATTTGGCTCAATTCTAACGCTATAGGTGTAATAATAATAGCTAGGATCTTTTCCATAGGATTCTACACGTTCCCTAACTCCAATATAAATATTAATATCAACTTCTACAGCCTCCCCTTCAATAGTAAAGGATCTTTCGGCTTCAGACTTTGCCTGGTATTTTTCCAAAACTTTTTTTTCTACATTAGGTGATTTTCTTTTTAATAGAATAATTTTATTATCATTTACAAATAAAATAGTATTCTTATTTATTATAACAAAATCTTTAGAATAGAGTTGGCCTTGAGATGCATTTAATACTACTACATCAGCTTTAGAAGAAGTTTTTAAATCAATTCCCCTACTATCTAAATACTTAGTAATATTTACATATTTTGATGTAAATTTTGGTGGTAAAGCATAGTCGTTATTTATAGCTACTAAATCCTTATCGATGTACAATAAGTCTCCAACTTTATAGGATTGGGGATTTGAACTATTGTCAGTATTTTTTATATCATAAACTTCCCAAGTTCCCTTTAATATCGGTTCTTCAGCTTCTGGTTGTACTATCAAGTCTGTTACATCCTGTGGCGAATCGCTAGAACAAGATGTTAGTATTAAAATAGCAAAAATAAGTACTAACTTTCTAATTTTTTTCATCATTTGAAATCCTTGGTAAAATTACAGTTACAGATGTTCCTTCAGTGTATTTACTTTTTATTATGAGTTTACCTTTATGAGCCTTAACTATCTCTTCACTTATGGATAAACCAAGACCTGTTTGTGATTTTGATGAAGTTCCCTTGTAAAATTTACTTGCTACAAAAGCTATTTCATCTTCTTTTATTCCTTCACCAGTATCTTTGACTGTTATATATATATCATCATTATCAGTAGTAATTATGATATCTATATCTCCGTTTTCTGGAGTAAATTTTATAGCATTGTCAATAATATTGATAAAGACTTCTTTCATTCTATTTTTATCTGCATTTATCATAAGCGTATCATATGAAGATAAAAAGCTAAAGTTAATCTTGGCGTTAGTAGCTCTAGGATATAGTTGTGCGTGTACTTCTTTAATCAGATCTACTATATTAAGATTTTCTTTATGATATTCAAAGCTTGATGAGGATAACCTTGAAAAATCCAATAAATCCTCTACCATCATAGAAAGTCTTTCGCCTTCATTTTCGATGATAGTCAACCCTTGATTAAGCATATCTTCATTTTTTTGTATGTCTTTGGATTGTAAAGTTATAGCCCAACCTTTAATCGATGTAAGAGGTGTCCTGAGCTCATGAGAAACTGAAGATATGAATTCATTTTTCATGTCCTCTCTTTTAATAATATTTTCACTCATAAAGTTTAAAGTGGAAGCAAGTTCAGAAATTTCATTGTTGCCACTTTCATCTGCTTTAGCTTTGAAATCACCTTGGGCTAATTTCTCACCAATTTTGGTCAAGGCCTTTATAGGATAAATCCATCTTTCTGAGGCATATACAGAAAGGAAGAATGTTAATATTAGAGTCAAAAGACCAAAAAGAAAATAAAATCTCATTTGCTTATTTACTATGTCATTGACCTTGTCCATTGATGAGGTAAGCCTTAAAATCCCAATTTGTTTTTGGTTATCAGTAATTGGATATGAAAGACTTAAAGTTTCTTGTTTGGTAAGGTCATTGTAGTTTTTTTGATAAGCATATTGCCCATCTTTAGCCTTTTGAATATCTGTTCCCCTTATTTTTTTACCAGTTTTACTACTTGCCAAAGAATCAAATAGGACAGTTGCTGAATTATCTAAAATTTGAACCTGGGAAACATTATTTCTATAAAAGGAGTTTTTATCTCCAATGATAATTTCTGATAAATTATACCTAGTCAAATTGTTAGCATACAAAACCTGGTTATACCTAGCTTGGTTAAGCATTGCACCAACCAAAGATGCCTCATTATAATTCATAATACTGTTATAAGAAAAAATTTCAAAAACTAAAACCACTATAAAACAAAAAGATATTATTATCTTTATAATAGAAAATTTTATACTAGAAAATTTAGGTTTTTTTATACTTGTTTTCTTTTTTTTGTTGAGATTTTCTTTATTTATCTCCATCTATATCCAGTTCCCCATACTGTTTCTAAATATTCAGGTTTAGCAGGGTTTTCTTCAATTTTTGCCCTGATTCTTCTTACATTAACATCAACTATTTTTGTATCTGTTGAATAATTATCTCCCCAAGTTTCTGACATTATTTCATTTCTTGTCATAGCCTTGCCTTTATTTTCTATGAAATTTTTTAGTATAGTAAATTCTGTTGGAGTAACATCTATTTCAAGATCATTTTTATAAAAACTCCTAGAATATAAGTCGAGTTTAAAAGGACCATCCTTTAAAATCTCATATTTTTCATTTTTAGCTTCTTCTTCTGTGTAATTAACTCTTCTGATCAAAGATTTAACTCTTAATATAAGTTCTTGAGGATTAAAAGGCTTGATAATATAATCATCACATCCCTTTTCTAAGCCCAAAATTTTATCTATATCCTGACTTTTAGCTGATACCATAATTATTCCAATTTTTGGATATTTGCTTCTAACTCTTTCGCAAACTTCATAGCCAGATATGCCAGGTAACATTATATCTAAAACCAAAATCGCAGGCTTAGTTTCATCTGTAAGCCTTACAGCATCTTCTCCTGTTGCAGCTTCTATGATATCAAAGCCAGAGTATTCAAGGTTTATTTTCATAAATTGTCTGATATAATCTTCGTCATCACAAATTAGTACTTTATTGTTAATCATTATTTACCCTTTCCAAAGCAATCTTTCCTGCACCTATCATACCTGCATCATTTAAATATTTTGCAGCAAGTATATCAACTGTTTCAAAATTATGGCAAACTTTCTTGAAATTTTCAAGCATTCCTTCCCACCACAAATCTTTAGCATTAATCAAACCTCCACCGATAATTATAACTTGTGGATCAAATATATTTCTAAGTGATGTTAAATAATAAGAAAGATTAATGACAAATTGGTCTAGAACTTTTTTGGAAGCTTTATCTTTATCTATCGAAGAAAGTATATTTTCTGAAGTTTTCTTTATACCTGTAAGTTTTTCATACTCATTTCCTATAGCACTACCAGAACAGTAACATTCTGCACATCCTTTTTGACCACATGTGCATTGATTTCCATTAGGATAAAGAATCATATGGCCAAGTTCTGCACCTTGGAAATTGCTTCCTCTTAGTAATTTTCCTTGACTATAAACGGCTCCACCAAGACCTGTGCCTAGAGTTATCATTACTATATCATCATAAGCCTTTCCAGATCCAATCCATTGTTCACAAATTAAAGCAATATTAGCATCATTTTCAATAAATACCGGCAAATCAAAATATTTTTCTATTTCTTTCTTTAAATTTAGTCCGCTCCAACCCTTTATATTTCCAGCAAAAGTAACAATTCCCTTATCACTATCTATAAAGCCAGGCGTACCTATGCCAATAGCTCTTGCTTTTTCATATGGTAATTTTTTTATAAGTTTAACAATATTTCCAATTACGACTTCTCTTCCTTCTTCTGCACCTGTATCTACCTTAGCGCTTGATAAAATATTACCATTCTCGTCAAGTAGAGCTCCCGAAATCTTTGTGCCACCCAAATCAATCCCAATTACTTTTCTCATTTTAGTCTCCTATAAATTCCCTTAATATTGAATCATTCGTAATAATCGAAAGGTCATCCAAACCAATAAAATGTGAAAGAAGCTTTTTTAAATCATTTGCTTTATAATAATATTTGCTTGTTTTATCAATTGTATCCAAAGCTTTTATAGCTTCATTTTTTAAAGCGTTAAATTCATAAATAAGTGAAGTATCCATATAAAAATCTGCATTTTCTTGAAATGGGAAAATATATTCTCTTTCCCCTCTCCTTACATTATCCCAAGCTTCTATAGTTTCTATTGGATTGTAACCTCTAAAGTTTTTATCTCTAACTATCCTTCTTATAAGTCTAGCATCTGATGAAGATATTCTATTATGAGAATCAATATTAATCTGAGTCAAGGCTGAAACGTAAATCTTGTATTTATTTTTTTGAGGTATATATTTGGATAGAATTGGATTTAGGGAATGTATGCCTTCTATAATCAAAATACCTTCATCTAGTTTTATCTTCTTATTAGACTTTTCTCTTTTACCACTAATAAAATTAAAGGATGGTAGTTCAATTTCTTTTCCTTCTAAAAGTTCAAGCAAGTCTTCATTTAGCCTTTCAAGATCTATAGCTTTTACATTTTCATAATCTTTATGTCCATATTCATTTATTGGAGTCTTATCCCTATCAATAAAATAATCATCAGTTGATATGATAAAGGTATTTTTACCATAGACTGCCAATTGAATTGCAAGTTTTTCTGCAGTAGTAGATTTACCAGAAGATGATGGACCTGCAATAAGGACTATCTGCATGTTCTTTTCAATTATGTCTTTGGCACACAAAGCTAGCTGATTGTTATAGTAAGTTTCATTTACCAAAATCAGTTTGTCCATTTTCCCATCCAAAACTGCCCTATTCAAATCAGCTGCATATTTTATGCCCATCAAATCTGTCCATTTTTTTGAAGTAGAGTAAATTTTAGATAAGCTTACTTGCTCTTCAAATTTTGGTAAATTTTTACATTCTTTATTTGGATATTGTATAACAATGCCTGGATAATAGGGAATTAACCTAAATTTATCCACAAAAGAAGTATCAGCTACCAAAGCTTTATCAAATGAAAATGCCCTCCCATTTACCAAGTATATATCAACATAATCAAGATTTAAGCTTTCTATTAATGCAACTTTTTCTATATATCCTTCTGCCTTAAATATACTAATAGCAACATTTTTTGAAACTCTTTCTTTATTTATTTCTATTGCCAAAGTTTGTAGTTCTCTCATTTTTTTATCAATTAAAAATGTTTCTTCTCTTGTGATTTTATAATTATCTATGCTTATATATATGCCATCTCCAATTGAATATTCTACATTTACCTTTAAATCTCCCAAAACTTCCTTTACTGCAATTATTAATAACATACTCAAAGATGTAGAATAAATCTTATTTCCAATATTAGAATATTTGCTTATTAATTCTATCTGATCATTATCAAAAATAGGTTCTTTTAAATCAACAACTCTACCATTTACTATAGCAGCTATATATTCTTTTGCTTTATTAATATTTTCAATCGCTTCTTGTATAGTTTGGTTTTTTTCATTTTTATATTCTATGCCATTTATTTTATAATTCATAAAAAACTGCCTTTTTTATCTTATTAAAATCATCAACTTCATTTGAATAGAACTCTTTATTATTGAGATACTCCAAACCATCTATTTGAAGAAAAACCAGTTTATAAGCAAGGAGTAATTGATTATGTAAATTTGTCTTCTTAAAAATTACCCTATTTAACTTTTTATCACCATATTTCCTATCACCAATTATTGGAGTGGAATTTTCTTTTAAAGAAAACCTAATTTGGTGAGTTTTTCCAGTAACAAGTTTACATTCTAATACCGTAAATTCATTTTTTACTTCCAAGGGTTTAAATTCAGTTATTATTCTACTTCCCTTGCTTGAAGCTTTCACACGATTTCTATTTTCATTCTTACTAATACTAGTATCAATTATAAATTCTTTATCTATCTTGCCCTTAACAATAGTTAAATAATACTTATTAATTTTATTCTCCCTAATCGCTTTGTTAAGAGACCTAAGGGCCAAGGCATTTTTTGCCCCAATAACTAATCCACCGGTATTTCTATCTAATCTATTTACAACTGCTGGTCTAAATGTCTTATCCCTAGTGTTAACTTGTCCAGTCTTTATTAGATAAGAAGTCATCGAGTCAACCAAATTTTTACCATAATCTTTTTTTGAAGCCGCATGAGTTAAAAGGCCTGGTTTTTTATCCATAATTATAAGGTTATCATCTTCATAAATAATATCTAAATCAAAATTTCCCGCTACTAAATTATTTTTTCTTCTCCATTTATTAAAGTCACTATCCTTTATATACATTGTGACCTTATCGCCCTCTTTAACTATATCATTGGCTTTGGCCCTTTTATCATTAATCTTAAAATTCTTTTTTCTAATATTTTTTTGTATCAAAGAAACTGGCGCTTTTTCTAAATATTTTTTCAAAAATCTATCAAATCTTTGTAAACTATCATTTTTTTCAACTATAATTTCTATCATTTTAATAGGACCTATTAACGTAATCATGGATTTTGGATAAGTGTACTGTATCATCAAAAACATGATGGTCTTTTAAATCTTTGAGTATATTGTCATTTTTTGAATGGAGGATTAACTTTTCATAATCTAAAAGAACTATTTCAAATATTTTTCCCTCAAGTCTTTTGGATAAGAGCTTTATATAATAGGATTTAATATTGTTATAACCAGTAAGCCTTATAATAGAGCTAGTAGTAAGATCTTTTAGACAGTAATAATTTTCCCTATCATTAATATATCTGGAATAAAGTCTTTTCTTTTTTGGATTATGTAAATATTTGTTAGCCTGATTATTTGATCTTTTGGCCATAATATTGTAATACTGGTAATTATATATTCCTTCCATCATATTTTGAATTTTTGCATATGGCTTTAAATCAAGTTTTTTTATATAGTCATAATTCAAATCCAAAAATTCAATCTTATTAATTGCACCATCTGTTAATAAGTCGATTGTGTCCTTTCTCCAGTTATCAAAATTTTCTAACTTTTCTTTTTCACTTAACATAATATCAAAAAAGAGCTGTCGCTCTATAAACAAATCTACTATAAATAAAAGAAATTTCATTTTAAAGGCTTATGACTTGTGGAATTTAACACAAGATCCATAGTTAATAATGAATAAATAGTAAAAGTTCATATTTGCAACAGCCCAAATATTCTACTTATATAATTCTTTTGTTTCAAATATTTCAACGCCTAATGATTCTGGCACGTCATCTTTTGTCCAGTTTAATCCTAGATACATATCTGCTTGGCATTGGTCTGAAAGTTTATTTAAACCATCAACAAGTTCCTTAATATTGTCTTTATTTATTTCAAATAAGTTGTAAATACCATCAAGATATACTTTTCCAATATCAAAGTCTCTAGCTAAAATACCAGCTATGAAGCCTACAAATGATTTTATATCGTTAATAAAGAAATCAGAAGCATCAATCAATCTAACCTTATAATCTAGTGAGTAGATTTGGTCATTATCACTATCAACAAATACTATGTTTTCATTTCCCTTGTCTTTTTCAGAATTTGCTTGATCAATCAACCATTTTGTTTTTCCGCTTCCTTTTGAACCTATTACTAATTTAATCATTTTTTTCTCCTTTTATTACCTTGTATTGTTTTTTTATGACCAAGTCTCCTTGAACATAACCTCTATCATTCATATACCCAATTATCTCATCTCTTATCAACCACCAAGATGTATTCCAATTGCAAAAACTTGTTTCTTCTTTAGGAGCCCTACCTAAAATTCTTTGAATAGCAACATCAGGATTAAGGTTTCTCAAAAAGCAAATTACATTGTTTATATAAGCATCTTTTTTTGGCATCACAAATTCATTATTTTGATACATTTTATCAAGTTTGGTACCTTTAATAATAAATAACGAGTGAATTTTAACTTCATTTATAGCATAAGCATTAATAATTTTAGCTGTTTCTATAACATCATCTAAATCATCCCATGGTAGGGATAAAATAACATGTACACATACTCTAAAATTGTATTTTTTGATCAGATTCATGGCACATATAAAGTCTGAAAGATCCTCACACCTATTTAAGATTTTAGAAGTCTTATAATTTACAGTTTGCAAGCCAAGTTCAATTGTAATATCTATTCCTGTCTTTTTTGAAAATTCATCTAGAAAAACTAGCTTATCTTCACTAATGCAGTCACTTCGAGTTGAAATAGAAATACCAACAATATAAGCTTCTTTACATGCATTTATTACTGATTTAAAATCATCCAGCCCCATATAAGTATTTGAGAAATTTTGGAAATATGCGATAAATTTTTTTGCTTTATATCTACTTCCTATATATGCTTTGTTTGCTGAAAGCTGGTCTTTAACAGTAATTGTACTTGGTAAATTTTCAAAGCTACCCCCACTTTCTGAGCAAAATATACATCCTCCAAAGCCTGCCGTTCCATCTCTATTTGGGCAAGTCAAAGAAAGTTTTATAGGAAGTTTATATATTTTTTCTCCGTATTTTTTCTTATAATATTCTGAAATTGGATAGTAAGGAAGAGCCATAGTTTATTCTTCTTCAAAATTATCCATATCTTTCATATCACACTTATAGGCATCTATAATTTTGTCTAGCTTATCTTCATCCCAATAATGCGAGAATAAATGATAAACTAAATCAAGCTCTTCTTCATTATCTATAGCTATAAGATTTATATTTTCTTTGTCATCTTCACTTGTATCATATCTAAGAATGTATAATTCTTCACTATCTACGGAAACCAAGGCTATATAGTCATCCCTATCGACAGAAAAAATATCAATCAGATAGCACTCTTGTGGACTATTAGCAAAATCAAATTCTATAAGAGCCTTGCCCTTATTTTTTTCGAACTCAAGTTGGTGTCCATGTAATTCGATTGTTTGCGTCATAAAAAACTCCTAGTTTTCTTCAATTTTTGATAAAACAAGTCCTATCAAGCCGACAAGTTCTGATAAGTCATCGAGCTTTGAATAGAATTTATTATTATCTCCTTTATAATATTTTACCCCAAGTGATATCATTTTCACAGGTAAAGCATTAAATATTAAATTTCCTTCAATAGAATATTGAGTATTGATAATATTTAATTCTTGATCTTTAAGTTGCTTGTAGGCATTTTTAAATATATCTGTTAAAGTGTGGTCTATATTTTTCCAAGCAGGTATATAGTATTTTGTTTTTAAATTTGCATTTGAAACCTTGCAAGCTAGCTTTGTTTTTTCAATCATTTCCTTTAAACCATTATTACTTAAACTTCTAAATACCAAAACTAAGTTTAAATAATCATTGTAAGTTTTTGCATTTGAAATTATTGAAGAACTAATCAATTGCCCATTTGACGTATCTACAGCATAGGCCCCATTTATAGATAGTTCTATAAAAGAAGCAAGGTGGGTAAATGTATCCTTGGTCATAGGTAGATAATTATTAGAATCACTTTCTTCCAGATATAAGTTAACATTTGGTTCAAGCTTTAATGTTTTTTGTAAAAAATCATTTTTTTCAAAATCAAATACTTCTATTAGATCTTTTATGTATTCTTTATGGACACAGATTTCAAATTTTGCATTATTTGGTATATCATCAAATCTATTTCCACCATCAAAGCTAAGTATCTCAATATCAACCTTAGATTTCAATTTTCTAACAACTCCTAAGAGTGATTTTATAGCATTTAATCTAACCTTGTCTAAATCAAGACCAGAATTTCCTCCAACCAAATCTTTAATTCCAATAGAAAAGAAAGAAAAATCATCTTTGTTAAAATCAATTCTTTCTATTGGAATATCAATATCAACTATAGTAAAGCTTGCAAAATTTTCTGCAAGGCAATTAGCTTGCTTTAAGTTGAAATTAATAATATTATCAGATCTTAAAATATTTTTAAGAATAGAAAAGTCCATCCTCTTATCATAAATATTATTCATAGTTATTAAAATATCAAAGCTTAAATCAGAAAACTTAGCTAGACTCTCAAAGATAAGAATCGGATTTATAATATCCGGATTTTTATCTGTTATGAGATATTTTTCATTATCTTTGTCTAAAAAACCATAAGAAAATCTACTTAAAACATTTGATATATTTAAATGCAAGACTAGCTTAGGATTGGCTCCTTTTTGCAAATAAATAAAATTCTCACCCTTAGTTAGATCATAGTCTTTATTATATCTACTTATCAATTGGTCTATTAGGTCCAAAGCGTTTATTTTATCTTTTGATATTTTATCTAAAGACAAGATTAATTCTTCAATTTTTTTGTTGATATAAGATTTATCAAACATTATGCCCCATTTCAAATTAGTAGTATTTTTTTACATCTACCTTTTTACTTATTTTTTCAACTTCTTTTAGATACTTTTCTTGACTTCTAATCATTATTAAAGTTTCACGAAGTCTATCTTTAATTTGTTCAAATTCTGGCAAAAATGGCTCGTGTTTATGATCTAATTTAATTAAATGATAACCAAACTGTGTTTTGACAGGCTTAGAAACTTCACCTTCATCAAGTTTTTCTAGTGCCTCTTCAAATTCTTTTACCATAGTTCCTTTTGGAAATTCTCCCAAGTCTCCTCCATTTTTGCTTTGCTTGTCAAGAGAATATTCGTCTGCTGCCTCTTCAAAGCTTTTTCCATCTTCTATTTCTTTAAATATTTTTTCTGCTTGTTCTAAAGTATTTACAAGTATGTGTTTAGCCTTAAAAGTCTCAGGTACTTTCATAGCTTCTTTATTATTATCATAATAATTTTTAAGTTCTTGCTCACTTACGTCTATATCCTTAAAAAGCATATGCATTGCATAATTTTTCAACATATTAGATTTTGTAAACTCAACTTCATCAACAAATTCTTTATCTTTATCCAAGCCTTTTTCCAAGGCATCTATATAGAGAAGTTCTTGATTTACAAGTTCATCTGTTATTTGTTTTATGCCTTTGGGATTCATAAATTGTTGCCCATTTTGCATGGCCTTGATGAAATTAATTACCTGGCCTTGGGTAATTTTCTTGCCTGCAACTTCTGCCAAAACTTTTTTTTCTTCACTCATCTATCTCTCCTTTAGTACTATTTTGTTATTATAAATTTTGATTTTGTTATTTTTATAAAGTCTGCCAATGGCTCTTTTAAAAGAAGATTTTGATAATTTAAAAATTCTAAATATGCTTTCAGGTGATGACTTATCCCCCAACATAACAAAACCGCCATTATCTTCTAAGTAGTCTAGGATAAGTTTAGAGTCTGAGTCTATTTCTAGATAAGATCTTTTTCTTAAAGTAAGTTCAAGCTTTCCGTCATCCTTTACTTCCTTTACCCTAGCTTTTACAAGTTCACCTTCTATATGAACCCCTCTTAGCTCTGTCATTCTCATTAAAGAATCATACTTATTTTCTATGGCTATAAAGGCACCAACAGCTTTATTTATAGAATAAATTCTACCTTCAACCAAATCATTTTCCTTGTAATTGTGGTCATAAGATAATAAATTTCTTATTTTTGATGTAAGATAAAGCAAATTATTATCATCAATTTTTAAAGCTACAGGGTAAATCATATCCTTATTTATTCTATAGGTTTTTTCTGAAAAAGGCATAAATAGTTTTTTGCCATCTTCAGTTAAAAAATCCACCCCTTTTTTTCTTATTTCAGATGCTTTTAGTGAGTAGATATTATCTACAGTCATTCCAATATTTTTAGTAGCTTTTAGATTATCATATCTATCAAAAAATAAATATGCCTTTATCTTATCACCTTGTTTAAGATTTTTCACTTCTTTTTTATCTATAGCAGCTTCTCCCAAAGAAGTTGCAAGATATGCTCTATTTTTGGAAAATCTTTTTATTTTTAAATCTTTAATAATTATCACTCCTTGTTATTGATATACATCAAAAGTATATCCTTCTCCAGTAACCTCTGATATTGCATGGGTAAACATAAAGGCCTTGTTATCAACTTTTAGTATTTCTGACTTTATTGCCAAATATTTCCTGAAAGGCACAACTGTAAGGATAACTTTCTTGTCATTTTTAGAAAAACCACCCTCAGCTTTTAATACAGTAACCCCTCTTTTAAATTTAGACAAAATCATCTTATTAATATCTTCGTTTTTATCACTAATTATGTATATCGCTATCTTTCTACCCAAGCCTTGAATAGCATAATCAAAAATCAAAGATTGAGCAATAACTATGAAAAAAGAATATAAACCTTTTTGAATACCAAAAAGACTAGTTACCAGTATAACTATAGTAGCATCTGTAATAAATAAAGAAACAGAAAGTGAAATTCCTGTATGTTTATTTAATATAGCTACAATAATATCACTACCACCAGTAGAACCATCATTAAAGAAAACTATAGCTAAGGCAACTGATACAATAATAGAACCTAAAACTGAGTTTAGCATCATATCATTTGATAAGTTAACATTTGGAAAAATTCTTTCTAAAATTACCAAACTTATAGATACGACTATAGAACTTAGGGCAGAATTTTTCCCAAATTCAAAGCTTACAAGCAAAAACCCTGCTATCAATAAAACTAAATTAAGTACCAAAGACCATTGGCCTATTGTTAGCAAAGGAAACCAAGCCGCAAATACCAGAGAAAGTCCAGAAACTCCTCCAGGCGCAACTTCATTTTGTAGCATAAAAAAATAAAGCCCTACAGATAATAATATTGAACCAAGAATAATATTAAGATCTTTTTTTATTCTTTTAGTCATCTAACCACCTCCAAAGCTAATATATTTTTATGTTATCATATCTTAAATAACATTTCAATAAATTACAGATTTGTAAATAAATATAAAAAATCCATTCTCACACTTATCTATAAATACAAGTATTTGTAGGTAAGTTAAAGTTGGAAAGATTTTTATCAAACCCCAACAAAAAGTCTAGTAAGATGAAAAAAGATGATGCCTTGGATTTATGGCTTATCCTAGAGCATCATCTTATAACTATTTTTGTGACCAGGAAGGTTTAATATTTGAAAAATCGTCATATAATTTGAAAATTTCTTCTATTTCTTCTGCTTTTAAATAAGAATTTTGGCCATCTCTAATATTAACTAAACTATCTAAAATATGATAAACTTGATAAAAACTCAAAAGCCTATAAAGTTTTCTTGGTATAGGTTTATTTTCATAATAAGAGTCTAAAACTCCTCTTGCAAATTCTGGATGATTTATAGAAATTTTATTAATCTGAACAAAATCACTTATCCCATCTCCATATTTAAGTTCTTTTAGACCTCTTATATCAATCTTATCCTTATCATATATTCTAATATTTTTATCATTAAGATTAGAATATAAGATATTTGTTGAAGTATTTTTTGTTAGATACATATTTTCATTCAAGTAATCTATCAATATATAGTCCCTATCTTCTTTGGCTTCTTGTAGTCCATGTCTATAGAGAAGGAGATTAACTTTTGTTTGAACGTGATTATACCAGTAATTTGGTTTAAGATTTTTAACTGGAATAGCATGGATTTTTTTTAATACTTGCCCAAAATTTACACCTATTTGGTATTTTAAACCACTATCAGCTTTTTTTAAGAAGTCTGATAAAGATATCTCATCCCTATACTCAAATATTTTATAAGATTTGTTAATATCAGGCATAATTCCGCTTTGATATTTTTTTAAAGGTTCTAGACCTATATCTTTTAGATAGCCGTTAATTAAATCTTCTCGCTCTAATTCTTTGAAATATTCTATAGGATATAGACCCAACACATAACTAGCTTCTTTGCTTGTAATTTTAAGCTTATTATCTGCAATTTTTTCTATTTTAGAGATATGGTCAAGTTTATCTTTAAAGAAATCAGATTTTTTTAAAATATCAATAGAATCATATTTCATTTTGCGCCTACTTATTGTGTTCTTCCACACTTTCTTCTGCTTGTTTGGCATCTTCCATATCTAAAATTTTATTTGCAAATTTTTCTTCTTCCTTTTGATTAGATTTTAGAAGTATGTCCTTTATTTCTGCGATTTTATTTGAAGATGCAGAGTATTCATCTAAGCCTAAACCCAAGAGTAATTTAGAAGCTTTTGTATCCCCTGCAAATTGACCACACATGCCAGTCCATTTGCCTGCTTTGTGGCTTTCTTCTATTATATGCTTTATTGCTCTTAAAACAGCAGGGTTATATGGATTATAAAGATTAGATATTAGATCATTTCCCCTATCTACAGCTAATACATATTGGGTAAGATCGTTTGTTCCAATTGAAAAGAAATCTGCATATTTAATTAATTTATCAGCCATAATTACAGCTGCTGGTGTTTCAACCATTATACCTAAATTTAGATCTTCATTGAAAGCAATATTTTTTTCTCTTAAATCATCTTTAAGATCTTCAACAATCTTTCTTGTCTTTAATAATTCATCTACAGAAATGACATAAGGAAGCATTACTTTAATATTTCCAAAGGCAGATGCTCTTAACAAGGCCCTTAGCTGATCTTTAAATATATCTACTTTGTCCAAGCACAATCTTATAGCTCTATAACCTAAGAAAGGATTTTCTTCTTTTGGAAATTCAAAATAATTTAGTCCCTTATCTCCACCTATATCCAAAGTTCTAATAATAAGTGGTTTGCCTTCTAACATGATAGCTGCTTTTTTATAGATTTCAAATTGTTCTTCTTCTGTTGGAAAATGATCACTTTCCATATATATAAATTCGGTCCTAAATAGACCTACTCCATCGCATCCTCTTTTGATTGCTATTTCCAAATCATCTAGGTTACCTATATTGGCAGAAACTTCTATTTTTTTGCCATCACTTGTCCTTACTTCTCTATCTTTTACTTCTTCTAATCTTTTTTTCTTTTCTTCTATTTCTTTTAATTTCTTGCTATATTCATCTATAGTTTTTTCGTCTGGATCAACTATAATTGTCCCTAAATTTCCATCAATAATAGCAAATTCTCCGCCCTCTATCTTATTAGATAAATCTCTCATACCAACTATAGCAGGGATATCTAATGTTTGAGCAATAATAGATGTGTGTGATGTTTTGCCACCTAAATCTGTTGCAAATCCTAAAACATTTTCCTTGTCCATGTTAGATGTATCACTAGGAGTAAGCTCTTTTGAGACTATTATAGATTTTTCTCCTAGTTTTGATAAGTCTTTTGGAATAATACCCTTTAACTTATACATAACTTGTCTTCCTACATCCTTATAATCGTCTGCTCTTTCCTTTAAATACTCATCATCAAGTCCACTTATAACAGCAACCATCTCTTTTACTGTTTCATCCAAAGCAAGCTCTGCATTTTTTAATTCTTCAGATATTTTTGAAGAAATTGTATCTATAAAATATGGGTCAGAAAGTAGTTCCTTATGTGCCTCTTTTATTTTTAACTCTTCTTGTGAAAGATCTTTTCTATTGTCTAAATCTTTTGTATAGGAATCAATTGCTTTTTTAATCTTATCTGTTTGGCTCGCTATATCATCTTTACTTATTTTATCCTTATTTATCTTTATTTCTTCACGAGTAAATAAAAAGATATTAGCCATAGCAATACCCGTTGATGCAATAATTCCCTTGTATTCTTTTGCCATAATTTCTCCTTTTAAATTCAAAGTAAAATTAAAGTAATTTAAAAGGGTACAAAGCTATAACTTGTACCCCTTGTCAATTATTCTGATAAGTTGTTTATAAAATCAGCAAGTTTATCAGCAAATTCTTCTTCGTCTTCACCTTCTACAATAATTCCTATTTCAGTACCTTTTGAAATGCCAAGGCTCATAACATTGAAAATACTTTTTGCATTTGCTTCTTTTCCATCTTTAACTAACTTAACATCACCAGAATAATTTTTAACAAATTGTACTAATGAAGCTGCTGGTCTAGCATGAAGTCCAGTTTCGTTAGTAACAACTACTTTTCTTTCTGCCATAATTTCCTCCTAATATATTATATTTACATTTTAACATTTAAAAGCATAGGTTTCAACTATCAAATTTTTTTGCTTGTATCTCTAATTTCAAGTTGTCCATCCATTATCCAGTCTTTGCCAAGTATTTCTTCTTCTCCTCTTATCCTTTTAATTAAGGCTCTAATAGCTATAGCTCCCATATCATAATAAGGAATTGACATTGTTGTTAGTTTTGGTCTAAATACTTTTGCGATTGAAGAATCACCAAAACCAACTACTGAAAGATCTTCTGGTACATTGATATTATGGTCAAAACAATAGTTGATAAAACCAATAGCTACCTTATCATTAATACATGAAACTGCAGTAACATTGTTTTCCTTTATTACTTTTAATGCTTCCTCTCCTATATTATACCCATTATCACTAGAAATTCCTTCTGCCTCTATTATTAAAGGAAGTTCACCTTTTTCGCTTATAAATCT
>JAQYEZ010000057.1 GCA_028723425.1 Peptoniphilaceae bacterium
TTTAAGAACGAATTATTTAATACATTATCTGATGTAGTAGATAGGTTGTGTAAAACAATAAATAATTTAACAAAAGAAATGGTTAAAAGTGTTACTCATAGGGAGTGGCTATGCAGTCCTAATTTAAAGTGATATTAGTATAAAATATAAAAAATGAAACAATGACTCTTTAAAAATAAAAGAAAGGATAGGGTAGCTATTTACCATAAAAGGTTAAAAAATGAAAAAATACATAAGAGAAAGAGCTTTGCAGCAAAAATATTCACTTCATGATGCCAATATAATAGATATTTATATTGATAAAAATGATTTGATATTGGAAACTGATGAGGGATATATAGACATAGAAAATGATAGACAAGTAAAGGGCAAAATTAGAATTGAAGATATTTCTTTTGATAATTCCTATGTATACCTCTTAACTTATAAAAAAGTTCTTTGTGGTAATCCAGGCAAATTCAAGGGAGAAAAAATGCTTTTGAAGAAATTTATCAAAAAATTCAAAAAAGGAAAGGATCACTTGGATATAATTGAAGAAAGCGATTTGTACAAAACCATAAAATTACAAGCCTTTTACACTCATAAGTCAAATATAAAAGAAGCCAATTTTGAAATATTTTATAGGGGTGACTTTGTTTATGAGCTAGAAGATTAGTAAATCTATTTTTTTTAATATCTTACAAAAAAGTGCAAAAAGTACTGGAATAAATTTTTAAACTTTGTTATGATAAGTTTAAAGAAATAAATTAAGGGGGATAATATGGGACTTTTCTCAAGCAATAATGAAGTAAATGCAGAAAAAAAGGGATTTGACGTAGAAGAAGCAGAAAAAATTTTGAAAGAAAAATATGATCTTTCTGATATCGATCCCAGAGACCTCGGCCAAGTAAAAACTATGTTAAAACAAGCAGCAGAACTTGGACTTCATGATTACAAAAATATACCTGGTAATAATCTAAAAATATTAGAAGAAATCGATAAGCAACAAAAACTAGAGATTGAGCAAAAGTTTTTACTAATTAAACAAAACGATAGATTGAACAAAAACTTAGAACAACTTTTCTATTTACTAGAAGATAAGACCAATTTGTAAAAATATATTAGACTGGGAGAAATCCTGGTCTTTTATTAGAAAGCGATGGATTTATAAAAATTTAAGGTTAACCATAATTTGAAAGTGCGAAAAAGTTTTCTAATAATAAGCTTATAAATTTTTTTATGCTATTATTAGCAAAAAAATTTGACATTTTATCTTGATACATATATAATGACAGCAATCAAAAGTTATATTCTTAAAAAACAAATGCTTTGACGAGAAGAGTATATGTTTGAAAGCTTACAGCGAGTCCTGTTTGGTGTGAGTGGACAAGCGGAAGAACATAGAAAAGAACCTCGGAGCTTTTAGGTCGATACAAGGAGATCTAAACGGGAACTCCCGTTACAGAGTTAGAGTATGTTTGTACTTGATAAGGTCTATTTCGTGAGAAATAGATGAAAATGGGTGGTATCACGAGTCTTCGTCCCTTAGGGGAAAGGCTCTTTTTTTATTATCATCTTTTGTCAGTGTACGATCGATATTTTTGATTAAAAAATTATTGATAAAGGAGATAAGAATTATGAAAAAAGAATATGAAGTTTTAAAAAATGCCAAGAAAATTGTCCTTGCTTATTCAGGTGGTCTTGACACATCGGTTATAGCCTCTTGGCTAAAAGAGAAATCAGCAAAGGAAGTTATTTGTGTTTCTGTGGATTTGGGTCAGGTGGAAAATCCTCTTGCATTGGAAAAAAAGGCAATTAAATCTGGAGCTAGCAAGTTTTATAATATTAATGTTGAAAAGGAATTTATAGAAGATTATGCTTTTAAAATAGTTAAGGCAAATGCAAAATATGAAAATGCCTATCTTTTGGGAACTGCCATAGCAAGACCCCTAATAGCAAAAGTTTTGGTAGATGTTGCCAAAAAAGAGGGAGCAGATGTGATAGCCCATGGCTGCACAGGTAAGGGTAATGATCAAATTCGATTTGAACTAGCTATAATGAGTCTTGATCCTGATATAAAAGTTATAGCTCCTTGGAGATTTTGGGATATAAAGAGCCGTTCTGAAGAAGAAGCCTATGCCAAGGCTCACAATATACATTTGGATAATGAAAAAGAGGAAGATTACTCCATGGATGAAAATTTGTGGCATATATCTCATGAGGGTCTTGACCTTGAAAATCCAGAAAATCCTGCAAATTTTGATAAGTGTTTGCATTGGGTAACTTATCCTCAAAAGGCAAAAGACCAAGCAGAATATGTAAATATAGAATTTGAAAAAGGTCTACCTATTGCAATTGATGGAAATAAAATGGATGGAGTAAGTATTGTAAAGTACTTAAATAAAATAGGTGGTCAAAATGGTATAGGAATAAATGACCTTGTTGAGAGCAGAAAGTGTGGCATGAAGTCAAGAGGTCTTTACGAAAATCCTGCAGCAAGTATTTTATATTTTGCTCATGAAAAACTAGAATCTTTGACTATGCACCCAGATATTTTACAATATAAGCAAAAAATGGCCCTTGATTATGCAAATGTGGTTTATTCGGGAAAATGGATGACACCCTTGAAAGAAGCTATGGATGCTTTTATCGATATTAGTCAAGAAAATGTGACAGGAAATGTAAAACTTCAACTTTATAAAGGAAATATCAATGTCTATGGTATAGAAGCTAAAAATTCCCTTTATATGGAAGAATATGCAACTTTTGAAGAAGATTCTGTATATAACCAAGCAGATGCAAGTGGCTTTATTAATATATATGGTCTAAGTTCAAAAATTTATGCTAAGGCTACAAAGGAAGTTGTATAGATGAAGTTGCGGACGGGGATGCTAGATGGAGCTTTGGATAAAGAGGCAGAAAATTTAAATTCTTCTATTAAAGTTGATCAAAGACTTGTTTATGATGATATACAAGCTTCAATAGCTCATGTGACTATGCTAGGTCATGTTGGTATACTTAGAGAAAATGAGGCCCAAGCAATTATTGATGGGCTAATAAATTTAAAAGATAAGATAATTAACAAAGAGATTGAAATTGACTTAAAGGCAGAAGATGTGCATAGTTTTGTTGAAAATGAGCTAATAAAAGATATAGGTCAATTAGGAAAGAAAATGCACACTGCAAGATCAAGAAATGACCAAGTTACTACAGATTTAAAACTTTATTTAAGAAGAGAAAGTCAAAATATAAAAGAGCTTTTAAAAGAATATATAGGAGTGCTTTTAGAGCTTTCTGAGAATAATACTGAAACTATTATGCCAGGCTATACTCACTTGCAAGCAGCTCAACCTGTAACTTTTGCTCATCATCTAATGGCCTATGCTATGATGGGGCTTAGAGATTTATCAAGGTTAGAAGATTTTAGGCAAAGGGCAAATGAATTACCCTTGGGCGGATGTGCTCTAGCAGGGACAACTTATCCCATAGACAGAGATATGGTAAAAGAATATTTGGGCTTTGATGGCCTTATGGAAAATTCTATGGATGCTGTCAGTGATAGGGACTATGTGCTTGAATTGCAAGGGGTAATATCTATATTGGGTGTTCATCTTTCTAGACTTTCAGAAGAGTTAATCATTTGGTCATCTCAACCATATTCTTTTGTTACTATAGATGACATGTATTCGACTGGATCATCTATTATGCCCCAAAAGAAAAATCCAGACATGGCAGAGTTAATAAGGTCTAAAGCTGCTAGACTAATTGGCAATATGAATCAATCTTTTGTTATGGTAAAGGGCTTGCCCCTTGCATATGCCAAGGATTTGCAAGAAGATAAGGAATCTATTTTTGATTCAGTAGATACTATAAAAATTTGCCTACAAGTAATGACAGGGCAAATGAAAAGTCTAAAAGTAAACAAGAAAAAAATGCTTATAGCCTGTAAAGAAGGCTACATAAATGCAACAGATATAGCAGATTATCTAGTAAATAAGTCTATTGCCTTTAGAGATGCCCATCACATAGCCGCAAAACTTGTTAAAATAGCTATGGAGGAAGAAAAAACACTTGAAGAATTAAGCCTTGATACTTATAAAAAACAATCGGATAAGTTTGAAGAAGATATCTACCAGGCTATTGATTTAAAAACAATAGTTGGAAAAAGAAATTCCAAGGGAGGCCCTAGCAAAGAAGAGGTTAAAAGACAGATTTCTTATGTAAGAGAAAAAATTAAATAGCTAAAAAATATCAACCCTTTTTTATTGGAATTGGGTTGATATTTTTCTACTTTAATATAAATTTTAATTTTATTTATTATCTTTTTTTGACTTACCCATTACAAAGGCTATAGCTGCTGCAAGAATTACTAGGGCTATTATTATTTTTTTTGAGCCTAACTTATTATTGTTTGTAGGATTTTTGCTGGCTAGAGAGCCTTCATTAGAAACTATAGCCGATCCTTCTTGTTTTTCTTTTGTACTATTAGCCTTATTAGCTGCATATTGGATAGAAGATTTTGTTGTTGTTAGCCTATAATTTCCGTCTTTTTCTTCTAGCTTTAAGTCTTCTCCACTTGTAGCAAATTTTGGACTTTCTTTGAAAGCTTCTTTTGGAATAGAAAGAGTAACTGGATTTTTCAAATCTTCTACAGGATTTCCATAGTTATCAACTATTTCTATAGATCCATCACTGCCATTTTCATCTGGTATTACTGATAGATTTAGGTAAGTTTTGCTTGTAGCTTTTGGAACTTCTAGAGTCATACCAGTAAAATCTGCTGTAAGGTTTTTGCCGTAGAATGTTGATGTGTAGGCATTTTCATCCAGATATTTTTCGTATTTTTCTTTTAGATCCTTGTTAATTTCTGTTTGTAGGTCAAAAGATTTTTTTGCATCTTTCTTGTTTGTTTGGTTAGGATCTTCTTGACCCTTTATAGGAGTGTTTTTTACAAATTCATTTTCAAGTTCTTGGATTTTTGGACTTATATCTTTGATAAATTCTTTTCTGTTAGCTTCCAACATATGAAGGTTGTCCATAGCTAACCAGTAATTAGATTTTTCTTTATCAGGATCATTTGTTTCATTTTGGACTTGATCTATTGCTTCTGTTTGATTAGGATAGTAAGCAAGGTAAGGTTGTACCAATGGAGATCCAAGACTTAGCCACATTAGACCAGGATTTTCTTTATCAGCATCTTTTGGCACTTGGAAGATATGAGCTTCCATTGTATTGCGGTTTCCTATAGGATATAAATCTCCTCTACCCTTATCTTCAGCTTCTTTGTTTAAATTTTCCATACGGTTTCTGGTAAAGTCCATAACCTTTTTTACTGATATAGAAGCTTTGTTTGCATCTTGTAGGAAATTATAAACTTTTGTATTCATATCTATTTTGGCATCAGGATTTAGAGCCAAAATACCTGAACAAACCCTAGATCTATTAGAATCGGCAAGTTCTTTTTCTGCATAAGAAGCTTGTAGGTCAATTATATTATTTTTTTCGTCACCTTTGAATGTATTGGCCTTTTTTGCAGTTTCAAAAATATCTTTGGAATATACATAGTTTCCGTCTTCACTGATTATATAATTATCAGTTTCTTCTCCCTTTGTAAGCTTAACTTCATTTATCCAAAAGGCATTTGGAAATACAGAGAATTTGTCATTTGGATATTTCATAGCAACAAATTGGTGACCGGAATAAATTTCTACATACCAAAGTTCATTAGAATCGCTAACTACAAGGCCATTACCTTCTGCGGCTCCCTTAGTTGCCACTTGATCTGCTATTAGCTTTACAGCATCTAGTGCATTATCACAAGTAGTAAGGGCTACAGTTGGAAGGATTGCCTCTGTTATTCCAACTTTTTTTCCTTCATCTGTCCCATCAAGATAGGGATCCACATTTAAGATCTCTTCATTTGCTGAAGCACTGACAGTCATATCCGCCATAAGACCTTTTTCGTTGTAACCTGCTTCATCGAACAAACCATATTCAGGTGTTGTATCTGATATAGAAGTGTAGTGATAGGAATCATGTGGAAAGATGAATTCATAACCGTTTTTTTCATCATAAGAAACATCTACAAGTTTGTCATCTTTCTTATATTCTCCTGCCTTGTGCACCTTGTAAACTTTGTTGTGGTTAATTTCCAAATCTTCTGTACGACCAAAGATTAAAGAATTATCTTCTGTTAAATCTCTACCTACTATTACACCAGTACAAGCCTGTGCCGGTAGGGATATAGCAACAAATAAGCTAAGTGCTGTAAATATAGAAATGCTTAATTTTTTAAATCTTTTCATAGTATACCTCCACGACCATTATATAAAATTAATTTAAAATATACAATCGTTATCATAAAGATTTGAATAAAATATTATCAAAGATAGCATAAATCAGAAAGTCATAAGGTAATCAAATTGCTTTATAAGCAAAAAAATAAGAGAGCAGATTTTTGCTCTATTATTTTAAAGGGTTTATTTGATAGTTTTAATTTAAGTTTAGATCATGGCTTTAAATATTTAGCTTCTTACAATTTTTCTAATATTGTTGTACAAATAAGGCTTTATAACTTCTATATCAGCAGGCTCCTTGTGTATGATAGAAGAGTAGAGGACAGATCCTACCATTTCTAGAATAATAAAAAGATTTATCATAAATTCTTCCTCGGTGTAGGTGTCCTTAAATTGGTCCTGTAATTCGCCTATTGCTTTTTTTATATTGTTTTCTTCATATTCTTCTTCTAAGACTTCTCTATATAGTGAGGTAGAAATATTTTTATGTATAAGTTTTAACATATCCTTATGTCCTATTAGATAGTTTATTATATAATCACAGAAATCTATTATTTGATCTTCTCTATTAGCATAGGTCTTGTTTTTGATATAAGCATAGGCTTTGTTTACAATTTCTGAAGACTTTTCTACAATTATTTTATTTCTAATATCTATCTTGTCCTTAAAGTAGAGGTAAAAAGTTCCCTTGGCGACATTGGATTTTTTTGTTATTTCTTCTATGGAGGTATTGTCAAAGCCTTTTTCTAGAAACAAGCGTAGGGCTGCTTTTAACATGGAATTAATTTTTTTGTACTTGTTTTTTTCTCTAAGACTTTTGTTCTTATCTATCATTTGGCCCTCTTTTCTATTAATAAATACTTTAAATCTTATATATAATATAGCACTTAATATAAAATTTACAAATGCTAAGGCTTGAAATTTTAAGATTTATACTTATCTCTTAACTTATTTAATAAAAAAATATTGACTTTTGGTCATTTATACTTATAATCTCATCTTTGACACTTTGAAATCAAAAAATCTCTGTAACACATTGGAAACAGTGTGTTTCAGAGATTTTAGCTCTTTTAAAAATGTAGTATTGTTTATCCTTTTTTTATCTTTTTTAATATTTTTTTCATGCTTTTTT
>JAQYEZ010000058.1 GCA_028723425.1 Peptoniphilaceae bacterium
ATATTTATCACCAGTAGAATATAGAAAGAAAAATGTAGCATAAAAATTTCCTACCCCTAGGGGTAGGAAAAGGACAAAGAATACCAGAGCTAGTTCTGTTCTAACTCTGGTATTAGGTCCAACTTTATGGGGTCACCTTAAAGATTTTCATTAATTCTTTCTATCACCTTTTTTTGTTTATTAAATATTAGCTTAGTAAAAATATTACTTAGTATTTTTATTTTTTAAGTATTGGTGAAACCTTCTTGTACAAAAGATCTGTCACAATTATTTCTATACCACCTTTTATTATATTAAATGGTGCTATAGATAAAAGCATTAAACTAGCATAAGAGCTAACAAGCTTGTTTGTTTTTGTAACCATGTCTACAAATTGTTGCAATTCTATTCCCATGATTTTTCCATAAAGTGGAAAGATTACAAAAGCATTTGATAAAGTTGCAAGGGCTGTCATAACAAGCATTCCAACAAGCATAGCCTTGATTGCATTCTTTTTTGTTTTTCTTCTATGATAAATAAAACTTGAAACATAAACAAAGGCACCTCCAACTATAAAGTTAGAAAGTTCTCCAACTCCACCTGTTGTAGTCTTTGATAAGTTTAAAAAGTTTTTGATAAATTGAATGAAAACCCCATAGACTGGTCCCATAGCAAAACCGCCTATTAGGCTTGGTACATCTGCTAGGTCAACTTTCATAAAAGGTGGTGCTATAGGTATAGGAAATTGAACAAACATCAAAACAAATGACATTGCAGCCAAGATTCCTACCTTAACCAACTTGTTTACACTAAATATATTAGAACTTCTCATACTATTTTCCATAATATCTCCTCCTGAATTTTATTGGGCATAAAAAAATGCCCTATCAGGGCTATAGAAAAGCTATTAGGAGTCCTCAAAGGGGTCCTAAATATCTTCTTCCATCCAGACTATACTGTCGGTATTGGAATTTCACCAATTCTGTTACTTAAAACTCGCGGACTTTTACCGCCGGTCAAGGGATCTAACCTCGCCCTGAAGATATTTTTATTTTACCATATGCAAATGTTTTTTTCAAATAAACTAGTCTAATTTCCTAAACTTCACAAGACTCTAATACCCAAGCATAGCCTTCTCCCCTTACAGTTTTGATTGGATGAAGGTTTACCTTGTCAAACTCTAGTCTAATTTTTCTTATATGTTCTCTGACAGATCTGTCTGTGGTTGTTAGACCTTTTTTATTCATTTCTTCAACAATTTCCTCTTTGGAAACTGTCCTACCCATATTTCTAATTAATATTATACAAACTTCTATTTCTGATTTGGTTAGATTTAAAATATCATTGCCAATTCTAAAAATCCCATTGTCTACTTCCATAGAGCAAAAGCCAAAGCTTATTATCTTAGAATTATTAATCTCTTCTACCTTGTTTAGGGTATATCTTACAAATTCTTCTCTGGTATAAGAATGTATTATAAAATCCTGGTCATCTATTTGCGCCTCATAAGGGCTCTTCTTGTACCTATCTGTCAAATATATAACCGGAACTTTTGTACTTTGTTTTAGATATTGGATTAATTCTATACATCTAGTATAGGTCATATCTACCAATATCAAATCAAATTCAGATAGATCCTCTAAAATTAACTCTTCAAATTTTGAAAATTTCTTTACAACTACTTCATTTTTATCAAAATTGGCATTTAATAGAGAAGAAATTCCATTTTCATATTCCATTGATGCTATTTTCATTGCCACTCCTATCTATGTAAACACTTTGTCAATGTTTTATTACAATTTATATTTTCTCATTATAATTATAAGCTAAAATCATGAGCATTTTATGTATTATTTCAATAAAGCTATATTGTTATTGTTTATTTTAATCTTTCCTATCTAATAGCCTTACTGTAGGAACCAATAGTCCACCCAAACAATTTCCACAGATTATAAGAAAAAGTCTTATAAGGGCATCAAAGCTTATAACTTTAGCCATAGCAAAGTAGAAAATATCAGCTATAGAGTGTTCAAAACCAGAAATAATAAAGACCATGACCCCAAAGATAAGTCCCAAATACTTGCCTACTTGGTGGGGGTTATTTTTATATTGTTCTACTCCAAATACCACAAAAATATTGCACAAAATTCCCAAAACAAATAGACTTAGGTAAGAATCAGCAAGTTTTGCATTTACTAAAAGTAGAGCCTTCTCTTCTAGGGCGTTTCCATTTCTTGTAAGAGATAATAAAAAAGCAACAAAAACTGCTCCTAAAGTGTTGGCAAGTAAAACTTTAGCCAAAAATATTGTGTAGCTTTTTTTATCTTCATAAAAGAAATATCCTACCTTGCCAGTAAACAGATTGTAACCCAAGGTGCAAACACCAAAAAGTCCAACCGAAAACATCAAAGATCCTAAATACTTATTGTCAATCATAAGAAAGACAACTCCTCCAAGCCCAATAAAAATTCCTGCCATTATAGCATAAATAAAGTCCTTGTATTTTTTCATAGTCCCCTCTAATTCATATAATTTATTTCTTTAGCATAAATATTGTATCAAAAAAGCCTGAACTTTTATAGCTTTTTAAGCAAAATAAAAGACTTGTAAGAAATCAAATTTTTCACAAGTCTCTTATAATTATTATTTTTTATTCATACATACCAAGCTTTTGGCAAAGCTCATCTATTTGATCAATAATAGATCCTATAAAGTCAATTGCTTTTGAAAGAGCTTTAGTATCTGTCATATCAACGCCTGCTTTTTTAGCAAGATCCATAGGTCCAAGAGTAGAGCCAGCCTTTAGAACTTCTAACCAGTTTTCTCTATCCTCATCTGTTCCATTTACAACCTTATCACTTACCATGGTACCAATTGTTAGACCTGCTGAATATGTGTAAGGATATAAGCCCATATAATAGTGTGGTTGTCTCATCCAAGTTAATTCTGCTCCGTCTACAAGCTCTACTGAATCTTTCCAGAATTTTTCCAATTGTTCTTTAAATATTCTATTTAAATCTTCACTTCCAACACTCTTTCCCTCATCGATTAGTCTGTAAACTTCTCTTTGATAAGAGGCTTCCAAGAAATGAGTTACAAAGTTATGGTAGTAAGTTTTTGATATCATTGTGGAAAGAACCCAAAGTCTTTGTCTATCATCTTCTGCCTTATTTAATAGATATCTTTCCATGATTATTTCGTTGGTTGTTGATGGTGATTCTACAAAATACATAGAAACATCTGTATTTACACAAGGTTGATGAGAATTTGCCAAGTAGAAATGACCTGCATGACCTAGCTCGTGGGCAAGTGTCATAACCTGGCTCATTTGATTATTATAGGTTGTCATGATAAATGGATGTGAATTGTAAGGACTAGCTGCAAAGGCTCCTGTTCTCTTGCCAATATTTTGGGCATAATCAATCCACCTATCAGAAAATGCTTTCTTTAAAATCTTTCCATAGTCTTCTCCCAAAACTGATAAACCATCAAGTATATAAGCTTGGGCCTCTTCTATAGAAACTTGTGGTTGGTAATCAGGATCTATGTTTAATTTCAAATCAGCATAGGTCATTTTGTCAAGCTTATATAATTTTTTGATAATGCCAGCATATTTTCTCATATGGGGACTAAGCTCTTGCATAATAGTATCTAAGTGCTTATCATAGACTTTTCTGTCTATATCTTGGAAGTCTAAAAGATAATCAAAAACTGAATCATAGCCTCTAAACTTTGAAATGATTTTTTCATTTGTAACTTGAGCATTATAGACAGAAGCAGTAGAAGATTGGTATCTTCTTAGCCCATCATGGTAGGCTTTAAAAGCCTTTCTTCTTTTTTCTGTGTTGGTATCAGCTTCCAAATATTCCTCAAAAGAATTATGGTTAATTTCTATTTTTTCTCCGTCTACTTCTATAGGATCTATTTTTATATCTCCATATCTGATATCGGCATAATTAGTATAAGCAGCATCAAAGGTAGGTGATAGTTTTGCCAAAACTTCTTCAACATCATCTGATAATAGATGGGCTTTCTTTTTTTCTATTCTAGAAATATAGTAGGCAAAGTCAGGATTGTTTTTAGAAATTGTATCCAAAACTTTCTTATCAAGCTTTGTAAGAGAAGACTTAAAGAAGGAAAGTTTAGCATAAACTTCGGCAATTCTTCCTGAAAAAATCGCATATCTTTTACTCAAATCTTGGTTAGTTGTATCAACTTCTGTAGTTATAGAAGCAAAATTTTCAAGATTTGATATCATGCCACACAAATTTGAATATTCACTTATTGCCTCAAATATTTTTGTACTATCATTTTCTAAATTTTTGTATTTGCCATAAAAATCATCACTTAAACTTTCAACTTTTTCTAAATCTTTGTAAAAAGCTTGGTCATTTTCATAAAGATCTTCTATTTTCCAAGTTTCTTTTATGTCTACTTCGTTTCTTTTTTTCATAAAATCCTCCTCGTATAATAATGTTGTAGTTAAAAACTACATTCTCTTTTCTATCCCATATCCATTATGGGATAATAATTGTAATAGATAGAGGTCGTAGTCATCCTCCTTGAAGTTTGTCTTCCTAAGTTAGGGTTACGCCT
>JAQYEZ010000059.1 GCA_028723425.1 Peptoniphilaceae bacterium
AGTTAAAGCACTAGCAGAAGCAGCAAGAGAAAATGGTCTAGAGTTTTAACGAGGGAGGATTTAGATGTATTTATTAAGAGAAGAAGTAGAAAAACTCAACCTCGAAGATAGAGTTGTTTCAATCAACAGAGTTGCCAAAACCGTAAAAGGTGGACGTAACATTAGATTTTCTGCTTTAGTAGTAGTAGGAGATCAAAATGGACATGTTGGTGTTGGAACAGGTAAAGCAGTAGAAGTACCAGAAGCTATAAGAAAAGGTGCTGAAGATGCAAGAAAACACATGGTCAAAGTTCCTATGGTTGGAACAACAATTCCACATAGAATTCAAGGACACAAGGGTTCTGGAAAAGTTCTACTAATGCCAGCAAACGAAGGTACAGGAATCATAGCTGGTGGTCCAGTACGTGCTATCTGTGAATTAGCTGGATACAAAGATATCAGAGCTAAAAACCTTGGAACATCAAACCCAATCAATATTATCAATGCATGTATCGAAGCATTTGGCAAGATGAAAACTGTTGAAGAAGTTGCAAGACTTCGTGGCAAATCGGTAGAAGAATTCGATTATTAAGGAGTAGAAATATGGCACAACTTGAAATCAAATTAAAAAGATCTTTTATCGGTAGAAAAGATGATCATATAGCAACAGCAAAGGCACTTGGTCTTAGAAAAATTGGTCAAAGTGTAGTAAAAGATGACAATCCAGCAATAAGAGGCATGGTTAAGAAAATCTCTTATATGCTAGAAGTAAAAGAATTAAGCTAGGAGGTGGACTTGATGAAACTTCATGATTTAAAACCCAACCAAAAGCTAAAAACTAGAGACAGAGTAGGTCGTGGACACGGTTCTGGAGCTGGTAAAACTTCAGGTAGAGGTCAAAAAGGACAAAACTCAAGAAGTGGTGGTGGCGTAAGACCTGGTTTTGAAGGTGGTCAAATGCCATTATACAGACGTCTTCCAAAAAGAGGATTCAAAAATATCAACAGAAAGATCTATGAAACAATAAATGTAGCAGATCTTGATATCTTCGAAGACGGTACAGAAGTAACACCTGAATTATTATTTGAAAATAAAATGTTAAACAAGAACAAAGCAAAAGACGGTATCAAAATCCTAGGTGATGGAGATCTAACAAAGAAGCTTACAGTAAAAGCTCAAAAATTTACAAAGTCTGCTGCTGAAAAAATTACAGCCCAAGGGGGAAAGGCTGAGGTGATCTAATGTTCGAGACACTAAAGAAGGCGTGGCAAGAAAAAGAAATGCAAAAAAAGCTCTTCTTTACCTTGATCATGTTAGTCATCTATAGGCTAGGAAATAACATTCCTATTCCCTATATTGACACAAAGGCCTTAGCAGAAGCCTATAAAGGGATGGAAGGAACCTTGGTTGACTACCTAAACATGTTAACAGGTGGTGGACTTTCTACACTTTCAATCTTTGCATTGGGTGTCCAACCTTACATCACAGCTTCAATTGTTATGCAGTTGTTTACTGTTGTTATTCCAAGACTTGAAGAATTATCAAGAGAAGGAGAAGCTGGACGTAAACAAATTCAAAGATATACAAGATATTTAACAATATTCTTGGCAATCTTCCAAGCAATAGCAATAACAAATGGACTATACGGAGCAGCCCTTGCACATGCAACAGCTTACCAAAAATTAGTAATGAATGTAGTTTTAATTGCTGGTACCATGCTAGTAACATGGATGGGTGAAACAATCACAGAAAAAGGAATTGGTAATGGAGTTTCAATAATAATCTTTATGGGTATTATTGCCAATGTACCAAAAACCTTAAGGCAATGGAAAACTGGCCTTCATTATAACACTATTCATTGGTGGGCAATCTTAATTATGGTTATTATTACAATACTAATTATAATATCAGTAGTAATAATAACTGAAGGGGAAAGAAAAATCCCAGTTCAATATGCTAAAAGAATAGTTGGAAGAAAAATGTATGGAGGCCAATCAACCCATATTCCTGTAAAAGTAAACATGTCTGGGGTAATGCCAATCATCTTTGCTTCAGCAGTTCTTGCAATTCCATCTACAATTTCACTATTTATGGGAAATGGTGGACAAACAGGAATCAATAGGTTCTTCTCACAAACAACCTTTGGTTTTGTGGTATACTTGATTATCCAATCCATCTTAATTATGGTATTTGCCTACTTCTACAATATGATCCAATTCAACACTGTAGAATATGCAAAACAACTTCAACAAAATGGTGGATTTATAAGAGGAATAAGGCCAGGAAAACCAACCAGTGACTATCTAAGTACAGTTGGAAACAGAATTACATTTATTGGAGCATTTGCTTTAACTTTACTAACAATAATCCCTGCTATAGCTTCAAAATTATTGGGCTTACACATTTCATTTGGTGGCTCATCTATCATAATCATAGTAGGTGTTATCCTAGAAACAGTAAAACAAATGGAAGCAATGCTTACAATGAAAAATTATAAAGGATTTTTAAAATAGGTAATATTATGAATATCATATTGTTAGGGCCTCCAGGGGCAGGTAAAGGAACACAAGCACAAAAATTAATCAAAGAATTAAATGCAGTACAAATAGCTACAGGTGATATTTTTAGGTACAATATAAAAAACGAAACTGACCTAGGAAAACAAGCAAAATCATATATAGACGAGGGTAAATTAGTTCCAGACAAATTAACAATAGATTTAGTATGGGATTTCCTAGATAAGGTAGAAGATGGAAAATCTATTCTCCTAGATGGTTTCCCAAGAAATATTACACAAGCAGAAGCTCTCGATGAGGGGATGCAAAAGAGAAACTCAAAAATTGATTATGTAGTAAACATTAAAGTACCAGATGATATCCTAATTGAGAGAATATCAGGTAGAAGAGTTTGTGTAGAAACAGGAGCAACCTATCATATTAAATACAATCCACCAAAAGTTGAGGGAATTGATGATGAAACTGGTTTTCCTTTGATACAAAGATCCGATGATACTGAAGAAAAAGTAAAAACAAGAATAGATCTTTACAATAACACAACAGCAGTATTGATTGATTACTACGACAAAGAGGGTATATTAATAACTATTGACGGCACAAAAACTCCTGACGAAGTTACCAAGGACATATTAAAAGCTTTAGGTAAGTAATATTATATGGACAAAAGGAAAACTTTGAAGAGAGATAAGGATAGAATCTTAGTAAAGATACTATCTAAGGCGTGTCTAGTTGGTAAGAAAAATAAATCAAACAGGCATTAATAGATAGTATAATAAGGAGGTTCTGTCAATGTCAAAAAAAGATGCTATAGAAGTAACAGGAGTAGTTAAAGAAGCTCTACCAAATGCAATATTTAAAGTAGAACTAGAAAATGGCCACGAAATCCAAGCTCATATCTCAGGAAAGTTGAGAATGAACTACATTAGAATATTACCGGGAGATACAGTTACAGTTGAGTTATCTCCATACGATCTTACACAAGGTAGAATTACTTGGAGGAAGAAATAGTCCAAAAATATTTGGGGTAAATATTTTAATAGCTTAGTAGTAAATTAGTAAAAACCTAATTAATATTGGCTATAGACTAAATTTTTCCTAAGATAAGCCAAGTTTTAGCATAAAGAAAGAGAGAACGATAATGAAAGTTAGAGCATCAGTTAAAAAAATGTGTGATAAATGCAAAGTTATCAAAAGAAATGGTAAAGTTATGGTAATTTGCGAAAATCCAAAACACAAACAAAGACAAGGTTAAGGAGGTATAGATGCCAAGAATAGCTGGTATAGATTTACCTAGAGAAAAAAGAGCAGAAATTGGACTAACATATATTTATGGAATAGGAAGACCAACTGCAAATGAAATCCTAAAAAATGCAGGAATTAACCCTGACACTAAAATGAAGGATTTAACAGAAGAAGAACTAGGAAAAATCCGTGAAGAATTAGATAAGTACACAATCGAAGGTGATCTTCGTAGAGAAGTTTCTATGAATATCAGAAACCTAAAAGAAATAAACTGTTATAGAGGCATTAGACATAAAAGAGGTTTACCAGTAAGAGGTCAAAACACAAAAAATAATGCCAGAACAAGAAAAGCTAGACACTAGGAGGGGATATGGCAGCAAAATCAAGCAAAACATCTACTAAAAGATCTAGAAGAAGAGTTAGAAAGAATGTTGAAAGAGGACAAGCTCATATAACTTCAACCTTCAACAACACTATGGTAACTCTTACAGATATGCAAGGTAATGCCTTATCATGGGCTTCTGCAGGACAATTAGGATTTAGAGGTTCAAGAAAATCTACTCCATTTGCAGCCCAAGAAGCAGCCCAAGAAGCAGCAAATAAAGCAAAAGATTATGGCTTAAAATCTGTAGAAGTTTATGTAAAAGGACCAGGTTCAGGAAGAGAATCTGCAATTAGAAGTCTACAAGCAGCAGGACTTGAAGTAACAATGATTAAAGATGTAACACCAATTCCACACAACGGTTGTAGACCACCAAAAAGAAGAAGAGTTTAATAAGGAGAGCAAATGGCAGTATCAAGAGATCCAGTATACAAAAAATGTAGAGCTTTGGGCATAAGCCCAGCATACCTAGGCTACTCTGGAGAATCAAAAAGAACAAACTCAAGAGCTAGAGGTAAGCTAAGTGAATATGGTATGCAACAAAGAGAAAAGCAAAAAGCTAAATTCATTTACGGTGTAAGTGAAAAACAATTTAGAGGCTACTACGATAAGGCAACTTCTATGCAAGGACAAACAGGTGAAAATCTAATGGTTCTTTGTGAAAGAAGACTTGACAATGTTGCCTTTAGATCTGGTCTTGCAAGAACAAGAAGAGAAGCCAGACAAATAGTAACTCACGGTCATCTTACAGTAAATGGCAAACAAGTAGACATCCCATCATATTTAGTATCAGAAGGCGATGTTATTGAAGTACGTGAAAAATCAAGATCAAAAGAATTATTCAAAATGATAAAAGAAGCAAATGCTTCATTTGGAATAGTTTCATGGTTAAATAGTGATTTAGAAAATCTTAAAGTTACAGTAGATAGATTCCCTGCAAGAGAAGAGATTGATGTTCCTGTAGAAGAACGTATGATAGTTGAGTTCTACTCTAAGTAGGATTAAATAAAGGTTAGAACTAAGGAGATACCATGATTGAAAAATTAGATACAAATATTGAAATACTTGATTTAGATGAAGAAGCTAACTATGGAAAATTTGCCCTTTATCCTTTAGAAAGAGGATATGGAACAACCATAGGAAATAGTATGAGAAGGGTGCTTTTGTCATCCTTACCTGGTTCTAGCGTCTCAAAAATTCTTATAGATGGAGTACTTCACGAATTTTCAACAATTCCTGGAGTAGTTGAAGACGTTCCTGAAATAATACTCAATATCAAAGGCTTAGATATCAAAAAACACGTTCCAGAAGATTTAACCTTGTTTTTAGATATTGAAGGTCCAAAAATTGTAACAGCAAAAGATATTAAAGCAGATGCCAACATAGAAATAGCAAATCCCGACCACTATATAGCAACTGTAAACGAAAAATCAAGACTATTTATAGCCCTTGATGTTACTGACGGTAAAGGTTATAGAATATCTGATCAAAACAAGTCAGATTCTGATCCAATTGGAGCAATAGCAATAGATTCTTCCTTCACTCCAGTAAAAAAATGCAACTTTACAGTTGAAAATACAAGAGTTGGAGAGGTTACAGATTACGATAAGCTTGTAATAGAAGTTTGGACAAACGGTACAATTACTCCACAAGAAGCCCTAAGTCAAGGAGCTTCAATACTTATGAGCGACTTTGCTTTCTTCAAAGAATTACCAAATGCTAAATTCCCTCAAGTTGAAGAAATAGAAGAGGAAGAAGTTTTAGATGAAGATGAAGAAACTAGTCAAAAAGAATTGTCAAAAACAATAGAAGAACTAGATCTTTCCTTAAGATCATTCAACTGTCTAAAAAGAGCAGGTTTTGATACAGTAGGAGATATTGTATCAACAACTGAATCTGAATTAAAAGAAATAAAGAACTTTGGAAAAAAATCACTAACAGAAGTTATGGCTAAGCTTGATGAATTAGGACTTAGCTTAAAAGAAGATTAGGAGGCAAAGATGGCTAACAAAAGAAAACTTGGTAGAAGAAGTGACCATAGAAATGCTATGCTTAGAAATCAAGTTACATCTTTACTAGATCATGGTAGAATCACAACTACTGTAACTAGAGCTAAAGAAACACAAAAAATGGCAGACCGTATGATTACTCTCGGTAAAAAGAATACTCTTCACACAAGAAGACAAGCGGCAGCATACATCTTAAAACCATCAACTGTTCAAAAATTATTTGGAGAAATCGCTCCACAATATGAAGACAGAAACGGTGGCTACACAAGAGTATTAAAGCTAGGACCAAGAAGAGGCGACGGATCAGAACAAGCTATTCTTGAATTAGTATAGATAATACATCAGAGTCAACAATGTTTGGCTCTTTTATTTTGCCCAAAAATACAAAAAATTAAAAAATTTATTATTTACCACTTTAAAACTTTTATCAACTGCTATAAAAGCCATTCTAATGTTGTATAAGTCTTTAATAAATGATAAACTTAAAGGGAAGACGTACTAAGGTGGATGATATGGAAAAAAGACTTACAAATCATAATTTCTTTATATTGGACTCAATGGACGATTGGGTCAGGATTATTTCTCCAGATGGCAAGGTGATTTTTGAAAACCAGAGAATGAAAGATGACACAAAAAATGTTAAATTTTTGGAAAATCTAGTCAATAACTATGATCCCAAAAACGAAATTGAACAAACTTCTCATATTATGAAAAATACGACTATAGTCGAAGAAAAGCTTATAGATGGCAAATACTACTCTATAAAAACTTCTCCCGTCTATTTTGACGATGAATTTCTGGGAATTGTTGAAGTTTATAGGGATATAACTTCAGAATCTAAGATGAAAATCGACCTTTTCAATGCCAATAGAGATATGCTTGATGATATTCGCTTTGTCAAAAAAATTCAAAACAATATCCTACCAAAGAATAAATCCTACGGCAAAATAAGGCTTGAAGGTAAATATGTCCCATCCAATGACCTAAGTGGAGATATGTTCGATATAATAAAAATTAACGACAATAAATATGCTTTTTATATGGCAGACGTAATGGGTCATGGAGTTAAGGCATCCATGATGACCATGTTTGTAAAAGTAAGTCTTTCTGCTATCTTTGAAAGGCATCCATTTTATAGTCCAAAACAGGCTTTACTAAAAATCAGGCAAAAATTTGTAGACCTTGAAATGACATCTTCCCAATACTTCACCATATGGCTTGGCATATTTGATTTAAAAAATGAAAGTCTAACCTTTGCCAATGCTGGTCACAACTGCCCACCTTTGCTTAAGGCTAATGGTAAAGAAAAACTTCAAACACTGGAAGTATCAGGAAGGATGATTTCAAATATTATAGAACCAACTGATTACCATGAAGTTAAAGTTGACTTTAAACCAAAAGACAAAATACTCTTTTATACAGATGGGCTTACAGAAAGCCAAAATATGAACAAGATTGACTATGGCATAGAGAGGTTAAGAGAAAAATTCCAACAAACATCTGATTTATCTAGCATAGTAAAAGATGTAGAAGAATATACATGGGGGGAGCAAAAAGACGATATTGCCCTTGCCTTAATAGTTTACAAGGAAAAAAGCCAAAGAGAAAAAATGTAGGTCTTTTGCAGTAAAGCTTCAAGCTTTAGGCTAAAAAGAGCTTCTTTCTTTGATAAAAGCAGGTTTAAAAAGCCTTGGAAGATTATAAGCAGTAGAAATTGTAAAATAAAATATTGGGTCAGAAGCTTTGTTTTCTTCTGACTTTATTTATTAGAAAATAGGAGAAAAAATGGCAAATGAAGTAATGATGCAAGCTTTCGAATGGGATAGCCCAGCAGACGGAAACTTTTATAAAAATCTTAAAAAAAATGCAAAAAATTTAAAAGAAAAAGGCATTGATGCCCTATGGCTACCACCAGCTTGCAAGGGTGGATCAGATAAAGATGTGGGCTATGGTATTTATGACCTTTGGGACTTGGGAGAATTTGATCAAAAAGACACTGTAAGGACCAAATATGGGACAAAAGAAGAATATCTTGCTGCTATAAAAGCCCTTCATGATGCAGGTATCAAGGTCTATGCCGATGTAGTTTTAAACCACAAGGCCAATGCCGACTTTACAGAAACTTTCAAGGCAGTCATGGTTGATCAAAATGACAGGACAAAAGATGTATCAGAAGCTTATGACATAGAAGCATGGACTGGTTTTGACTTTAAAAATAGAAAAGGCAAATATTCAGACTTTACTTGGCACTACTACCACTTTTCTGGAGTGGACTATGATGTAAAAACAGATACAAATGCCATTTATAGGATTGTTGGGGATAATAAATATTGGAATGAAGGTGTATCAGATGAAAAAGGAAACTACGACTACCTAATGTTTGCCGATATAGACCATGACCACCCAGAAGTAAGAGCAGAAATCTTTAAGTGGGTTGATTGGTACTTGGATCAAACAGGAGTAGACGGGTTCAGATATGATGCCCTAAAACATATAGAAGATAATTTTATCCTAGACTTATCCAAACATATCATGGAAAAGACAAATAACAATTTTTACCTTATAGGAGAATATTGGCAATATAACAAAGATCAAATTGACCAATATTTGGGAAATACCGATTGGAAAATAGACCTTTTTGATGTGCCTTTACATTTTCATTTCCAAGAGGCCTCAAAATCCAATGCCACCTATGATATGAGAAAAATATTTGATGATACTATAGTCAAAGATCATCCAATGCAAGCTGTAACTTTTGTAGATAATCACGATTCTCAACCCCACCAAGCCCTAGAATCTTTTGTAGAGGACTGGTTTAAAGAAATTGCCTATGGTTTGATTTTACTAAGAAAAGATGGCTATCCATGTATTTTTGCGGGAGACTATTATGGACTAAAGGGACCTGTAAAAACAGAGCCTAAAATGGAAATTATAGACAAGCTTTTACAAGCAAGGAAAAAATACGCCTGGGGAGATGAAGATGACTACTTTGATCATCCGCAAGTAGTAGGTTGGGTTAGAAGAACCGATAGGCAAAACTCATCTCTAGCTGTGCTTATATCAATTGGTGATATGGCTCAAAAACAAATGTTTGTCGGAGAAGAAGAAGCTGGCAAAGTTTATGTAGACCTTTCAAAAAAAAATAAAAACGAGGTTATAATAGATGAAAATGGAAATGGTATTTTTCAAGTAGGACCTGGTTCTATAACATATTGGGTTGACAAGGAAAGCATAAAATGAAATATTATGCAGTAAGAAAGGGCAAAAATCCTGGGATTTACACTTCTTGGGATCTTTGCAAAGACCAAGTCCATGGCTACAAGGGAGCTATCTATAAATCTTTTACCAGCAAAAAAGATGCAGAAAATTTCCTAGAATCAAAAGAAGAAAAGCCTCAAATAGATGAAAAAACTGCCATAGCCTATGTGGACGGCTCCTACAAGCAAAAAGACCATTCCTATGGGTCAGGTGTCGTTTATCTAACAGAAAAAGGTGGGGAAGAATTTTACCAAAGATTTGACGATTCTTTCAGTATTTATAGAAATGTAGCTGGAGAAGTAAAAGCGTCAGCCTTGGCAATAAAAAAAGCCATAAAAGATGGTAAAAACAAAATTTATATCCACCACGACTACCAAGGCGTAAGTTCGTGGGCAGATGGAGAATGGAAAACCAACAACGACCTTACCAAAGCCTACAAGGCCTTTGTGGATAGGGCAAGAAAGAAAATTACAATTCATTTTATAAAGGTAAAAGGTCATTCTAATGATAAATACAATGACCTAGCAGATAAGCTAGCCAAAAAAGCTCTTGGAATAGAATAAGAAAATTAGATACAAATATTTATTTTATTTTGTGGCAAATATCACGAGAAAATGATATTTGCCATAAAACTTACAAAGACCTCTTTGAGCACAAATATTTATCAATTTAATTTTTTTACCATAGCCTCTAATTCTTCTTTTAACTTTCTTGCCTCTTTTAATTCAAAGCTTTCAGGATCTTGGAAGTAGGCGTTTATCTTTTGAACTTGATTTTTAATTTCTGGGTTTTCTCCGTGGGCTTCTTTGTGGTCGTGGGCGATTTTTACAAGAGAATTTATCTCTTGGACAAGCTCTATGGTTTTGTGTTCTTGGTCATTTTCATCTAACAAAAATCTCAAAGGCCATTTTATATTTTGCTCTGTAAGAGCCGCCTTGTGAGCTATATAAAGGTCTTTTTTCTTCATTTGATCTATAAAAGCAAAAATTTCCTCGTTAGAAAAATCTTTGAAAAGTAAAAAACAAAAGTCATACTTACTTTCAAAATCACTTTTTTTATCTTCTCTATCAAAACCAGCAAGACCCGCCAAATAGCCAACCTTTTGGTCCAAATCCTCCATAGAAATTATTCTTAAGCCTATAGCATTTTCCACACAGATTTCCCTTAAAAGGCTATCTTGTCTATAATCTGCGTTAAATAATATTATCTCTTTCATATATCCTCTCTTTCATACTCAATTATTATACCCAATAAAGAGTTTTTATCTTTTTAATCTTTGGGTATAAAACAAATATAGGCTTTTAGATTCGGAGGAGATTATGAACTATAAAGAAGACTTAAAAGAGATAAATAAACTAATAGATCAGGCCAAAAATATAGAAAATTTACTAAGAAAATCAGAAATAAGAATAGGCAAAAAAAGCGACTTTAAAATAACAGGCTATTTGGGAAGAAATTTCCTTGGAGATATTATAAGAAGCTCAAAAGTTTCTGCTATTAACCTTGATATAGGAAAACTACAAAGAGAAATTTTAGATTTCCACAAAAATCTCATGCTCTATAATGAAGATTTGGCAAGAAAAGTAGACCTACCAGTAAAACTTGAAGACTTTGTTTCATCAAAAACAGTCCTTTCTGATATCAAACTAAGGACACAAATGAGACTAAAAGAATTAGAAGTCCAAAAACTTCTAGCAAGAATGAGAACAATAACAAAAAAACTAAGCAAAGAAAAAGAAAAAATTTACTATAATTACAAAAAAGAACAGGAACTAGAAAGTTTCAAAAAAGAAAAAATAACTTTCTAAAATTATTAGCCAAAACCCTAGCAGCTTAGCTTTTACACTTAATTTGCTAGGGTTTAAAAAAAAGAAAAATCTTACCTTTAAAGTTATCTTAACAATTCTATTTTCTAAAATACATAGGCAATGTATGCAAAATACATAAAAACGGGTATACTATTTGTATATTTATAAGTTAAGCTAAAAAATACCACAGGAGGAAAATCATGAAAATAAATAAAAAAGTAGTAGCTGCCACTCTTGCCTTATCAATGGGCTTAGGAGTCGTTGCTCCAACAGCAAAATCCTTTGCAGATACACTAACAACAACTGTAAAAATCGACCTTGACAAATATAAGTTACAAGCAGAATCTTGGCTAAATACTTACAAAGAATTAAAAACTTTAAAGGATACAAAATCTGACCTCTTAGCTTCAAAAAATTCAAAAATCTTAGAAAAAGCTGATTTAGAAGAAAAAATTTCAGATAATAAAGAACAAATTAAAGCTTTAGACGCAAAAGCCTACGAAGACACAAAAGCTTTAAAAGAAGAATATAAAGATAAAATTGGCAAAGAAAGCGAACTAGAAGCAAAAATAGCAGAAATCGAAAAAAAAGCAGAAGATGATAAAGTACTAGTAAATGCCAGAATTATTTCCTTAAATAGAGATTTAGAAAAAACAGAAGCCAAATTAGCAGAAATAAACACAAAGCTAAAAAAAGATTACACTTACAAGGACAAAGACGATAAAGAAGCAAAAGCAGGCCTTGATGAAGCTATAAGCGAGCTTGAAAAATTAGAAGCTTCAAAAAAAGAAGCCTTTATAAAAGTAGGCGGAACAAAAGAAGCAATGGAAGCTATGATTAAAGCTGGCAAAATAATACTTCCAGAAACAAAAGAAGAAAAAGAAAGAAAAGAAATAGAACAAGCCTTAAAAAGACTAGAAGATAAACTATCTGGACTCAAAGTAATCAAAAAACACATGCCAGAATCATACAAAAAATACAAAAAAGTCCTAGACGAAGCAGAAAAATCCGCAAATTATTCAATAAAACTAGCAAAAGACTACCTAGAAAAAAATAAATAAAAAACAAAATCAAAAGACCAACTCACAAAAAAAGTTGGTCTTTAAAAATCCAAAAAATGACTATCTTATTAAAGTCATACTATTAACAAATAAGCAAGATATAAAAAAAGAGGTAAAGCGAGCTTTCCTACATTACTTGCCCTCCGCCTAAGGAGCCGTTTGTGGGGTGTAGGGAAAAGAGGGGGTCGGGGACGAAAGCCGTGAGGGGGAATACGGAACCCCCTAAGGCTGTCTCCCCGATTACGAAGTAAGCACCTAAAATCACAATTACCTAAAAGATAAGACCAAACTCTAACGAAAAAATCAAAAGTTCATATAGCTGACAAATATCCCCCAAGTCATATGACACCAATAACAAAATAAAAGGTCAACCATCGCCATAAATTAAAACTATCAATAAACTCTATAGAGAAAAGAGTGAAAGCGAGCTTTCCAACAAAATTTGCCCTCCGCTCAAGGAGCCGTTTCTGGTGTGTATGGTGATATGTGAATTATTTCTATATTATCTGGTTTTACTAAACCTTTGGATTTATATAAACTTCTCCATCATATACTAATAGAATCTTATCTTTTTTTATATGCTTTGGATAATTCTTTTAAGAATACATTCATACAATCTGTATTACAGTAGACCATTTTAGAAATTTTTATAGTTATTAAACCATATTCTATTCATTAAGTTCCCAATGTCCATTATTTCCACTACCTACATATTGCAAATTATCTATTTCCTTTATAGCCCTTTGTATCGTCTTTACACTTACCCCTGCACCTTCTGACATAGCCTGTCTTGTAATTTTATTATTTAATCTTATTTGTGCTTTTATAAATTCAATCAGTTCATCTCTGCCCTGAGGGACATCATGAGGGACACTGTGAGGGACATCGTGAGGGACATTCCCTCCACCCACCTTTTGCGTCGCTATCTTCTTCAGAGGAATGATCGTTCTGAATATATCTCCCTCCTCAAATAGCGGGTTTTGTCCTGAATAAAGCTGTGTGTACTTGTAGGTATTTCGCATTCCTGAACCTAATTCATCCGCAAGACCTATTTCTCTAAATACCTTTGATATAGCAGGGTTTTTAGGAAATGGATCAAATTTCTGCAAGTCTAACACTCCCATACCATGAGCCAAGTTGCTATTTTCAACAGTAATCTTCTCATCGTCAATAATCATCTTTGCAGGGAAGCCGCTTGAATAATCTCTATGAGCCAGTGTATTGGAAACTATCTCTCTAAGTATCCTGTCTCTTGCATTAACATTGACAATTCCGTCCAAGACAAACAAATCATTCAAATGCTTTTGCCCGAACTCTATAAGCCTGTCATAGCTGTCAATCAGATTTGTTATGACAACATCTCTATCGTCATATCTATCCTTATTTTCAACCCTAAATATTGCATCTGTTTTGTGTTGTGGAAGAACGGACATAATAGAGTTATCCTTTCCAAACAGAAGAATAGCAGCTAATGTAATTCCTTCACGCTTTGTTTCCAAATCTGTCAAAATTAAATTGGCACTCCTGAGAAGTTCTTCATCACTCATATTCTCCCAAACATGATTTTTATTTCGGGAGGTAGCCATTTTCTTAGCCTTATCAATGACAGAAGCGTCAAGAAAATCAATATCAAGATTAGGATATACTTTATTTACAAAATAATTTCCCTGTTTTCTTGCGTATAGCTTATAGACAAGTTCTGAATTATCTGTGATATTGATGTCTCCTTCATAAGACCTATCCCAAATTCTTCCATTATGTCTGCATACCTGATAGCCTTCTGGCACTCTGATGTAAATTACTTTTTTCTCATCTATATCAAAAACTTCAGGAAGTAAATAGAGTGGTGGATACATCTTTTGCGGATTATTGATTGCTGTAGTAAATTCCTTAATCACTTTATCCACTCTATCTTTATTGACACCAATAATCTCTCTTTTATCATTTACACCAAGTAAAATATGTCCTCCGTTTCTATTATTGAAAGAGCATACTGTATCAAAGACATCTTTAGTTAAAGCCTCCTTAGATTCTTTAAACTCAAGGTCTATCTTCTCGCCATTTTGAATTAAATTCTTTATTTCATCTATCGTCATCTGTTTATTTCACCTCCCTTATTTCCTAATGTTTTCTTCAAGAAAAACTTTGGAATTCTGAATTTCAACTTTATCTTTATTAACAACAAAATTAACATATATCTTTCATACTAACTTTTTTCATTTTACCCTACTTTTTATACAAAAGATTATAGCAATTTTAAGATATTTTCTCTACTCTGAAATTAGTAGCTACTATTAAAGTATTGTTGAATTGTACATGTATTATAATTCCAACTTAATAACGCTTATTACTTTTTCTAAAATATCTCGGGGAATTTTTTCAACTAGCCTATAACCTAGGCTTTCTAAATCAAGAGATTTAATATGTTCACATAATATTACTCCTGTTGTTTGAGTTCTGTTATCTAATTCTATGTGCAAAGGAAACTTATTATTTGTATTTGTTATAGGACATGCAAGTACAAGATGTGTTTTTTTATTAAAAAAATCATTGCTTATTACCAGGGCAGGTCTATATCCAGCTTGTTCATGACCTCTAATAGGATTTAAGTTTACCTTGATTATATCACCTTGACTTACCATACCTCATGTCCTACACTTTCTCCCCAATCTATATCCTCTTTTACATATTGACCTTCAAAATCTTTAAATAAATCTTCTATACTAATTTTATCAAAAGATGAATTTTTAATTATCAGTTTATTATCCTCAATTTTTAAATCTAAAAAATCTCCATCTTTCCAATTTAAAGCGTCTAAAATTGACCTTGAAATTCGCAAACCTTGAGAATTTCCCCGCTTTGATAGTTTTACTTTCATAATTACCTCCAAATACTTAACTATTAACGTATATACATAGTATATACGCATATAAAAAATAAAGTCAATAACAATTAGAGAAAAAATTTCGAATATTTATACTAATCTCACTTTAAAACAGCACTGCATAGCCAATCCCTATGAGTAATACTTTTAACCATTCCTTTTGTTAAATTATTTATTGTTTTACACAACCTTTCTACGACATCAGATAAGGCACACTTGGTCTTATTTTTTGGTTACACCGAGAGTATTTGGCTTATTTAACGATTAAAGCCTGCTTGGTCTTGAAACATTATTCTTACATTTTTATGTGGGTAAACGTTTTCAAGCTCTTCTCTTTTGGATTTAATTTTTTTGAGGTCTCTATGACCTCGTCACTCGCTTTTTTAGGATGCCTACTTCTTGGCATTATTTTTCTGAAACCATGTCTTTTTAATACATAGTATATTTGGCTTCCTCCTATTGAATGACCTACTTTTTCTATATATGCTTTTTCTATTACCTTTACTGTTATTATTTGCTCTTTTTCTGCTTTTTCTTCAAATTGTTTTAGGAATTCTTCTTCCTCTTCAAATGACATATTCCTTCTATTTCCAACTCTTTTTTATGTGCACTTTAGTGTGTTGAACGAACGAAAGTGATAGAAATCGAGTAGGGCTAATTAAATAGCCCTACTCGATTATCATAGGGACTTTTGCAACAGCCCCAAAGTATTTCTCCTGAATATCGTATTATTTTCAGGAGAATTCTACTTTCTTTTTAACTTTATTTGTTTACTTTCCAGTATCCATCTTTAGCACTGCCTATATACTCGATTGTTTTTTCATCTGTGAGAACTTTTAAATCTCTTT
>JAQYEZ010000060.1 GCA_028723425.1 Peptoniphilaceae bacterium
AAACTGATGCACAGTGGTTTGCACCCCAATGTGCCATTACATCATAAACACTTTCAAAGCCTTTTGAGCCAATTCTTGGTGCAAAGAATATTGATGGCCAAGTATCATTTGTTCTTTCTTGAAGAGTTTTATCAATTTCTGGATCTATTTTGCATGACCAACCTTCAGCAATTTGAAGTGTAGGACCAACTCCTTCAACTATGTTTAATCTTATTGCAGTTAATGGCATTTCTGCATCTGTTGTATAATCAGATGAGAATCCACCTCCTCTAAAGGAACCTCTATCTGCATTGTCCCAGCGTGTTTTTTCAAGACAGTTTTTGATATCTTCTTCTGTCATATTCCAATATTCTTTCATTACGCTGTTGCCATTTTCATCTTTTGCTCCGCCTGAACCGTCAAGTGCACTTGCTCCTGAATTTAACAAATGCATTACTCCGTTTTTAGCTTTTCCCTCTAGTTTTTTACCAGTAACTCTTTCAACAGCTTCGGCAGACCAGAAGGTTCTAACATCTGAAAATATTGCAGCTTTATTTGTAATTAAATTACCAAAGAGCATAGATGCACCATTTAAAGTATCATTTTCAGTTGCAAAGGCAACAGGCTCTTTTGGTCCGTTCCAATTAAATGAAGATGCTGTAATTGCTTCTGTAAAGTCTGCATTTGGAAGCCAATCTGTCCATTGTCTTTGTCCTTGGAAACCTCCTGCTATTGCATTTTTGCCTAATGCTTCTTCATGCCAGCCAAGATCATCAAGTTTTTTATTTCCAAATAAGATATCATTAACAATAAGGCAATGTTTTACAACAAAATCCCATTCATCCTTATCAGCAATTACTTTTGATTTTTTAATAAGATCTGAAAGATTTTCATTCATGTCATAGCCTGCTTTGCAATTTTCACTGACCCATTTACGAGCTATTTCAAATTCTTCTTTGTCATAAATTTCAAGTTTCATTCTTCTTAAAATTTCAACCATATCAACCCATTCAACTCTCATTCCTAAGTATTTTTGGAAGAAAGCTGAATTTATTTCGCTTCCTGCAATTCCCATTGCAATTGAGCCGATATTAACATAAGATTTATCTTTCATTTCTCCAACTGCAACTGCAGCTTTTGCAAATCTTAATATTTTTTCTTTTACATCACAAGGAATTGTTGTGTCATCTTGATCTTGAACCTCATGGCCGTAAATTGAAAAAGCTGGAAGTCCTTTTTGTGCATAGGCTGCCATAACAGCTGCAAGATAAACTGCTCCTGGTCTTTCAGTTCCATTAAAGCCCCAAACTGCCTTAATTGTATTTGGGTTTAAATCCATTGTTTCTGAACCATAGCACCAACATGGGGTAACTGTAAGAGTTGCAATTACATTTTCTTTTGAAAATTTTTCTTCACATTTAAAAGCTTCTGCACCACCACCAATTGTTGTATCTGCTATTAGGCATTTTACGTTTTCTCCATTCCTGTATTTCAAATTACTTTCGATGAGTTCTTTTGCACTTTTTGCCATATTCATCGTTTGTTCTTCAAGGGATTCTCTTACTCCTCCCCATCTACCATCAATTACAGGTCTGATTCCAATTACTGGATAAGTCATTTTTTCCTCCTTATTTTTATAAATTTTCATTTTTATACTTATTAAAAATTGTATCTATTTTTTCACTGTCTAAATCGTGTATTTTCTTTATTTGTACATATATATTACCAAGCGCTGTTGCCTCTTGAGGTCCTACTATAAGCTCTACTCCTAAGATTTCTCTTATTAGCTTGCATAAAACTTTAGATTTTGAGCCTCCACCAATAATGTGAATCCTCTTATATGTTTTTGCTGTAACTTCTTCTATATCTTTTTTTACTTTTTCTAAATTTTTAACAATTGAATAATATATTACCTTAAAGTATCTTTCCTTATTTTCGCTTATTTCTTGACCTGTTTCTTTTAAATACTCTTCTATAGATTCAATTGCACTTTTTTCAACAGATGAAAATCTTTCATCTTCAATGTCAAAATATGCTAAACCATCTAGGCTTATTTCCTTACATATATTTTCTATATCTTGGTATGTGTATTTTTTCCCTGTAATTTGTTCAAGCTCTTTTTTAAATTTTTCAAAAACAAAAAGCCCAGTTATATTTTTAAGAAGAAGATTTTTTTCTCCAAAACCGATTTCGTTGGTTAAATTCTTTTCAAAAACTTTTTCATCTATATATGCCTTATCTGCTACAACTCCAAAAAGTGTCCATGTTCCTGAAGATAAAAACATTGTATTTGGATTCTCATTAGCCTTTGTCATGGTAATGGCTGCTGCGGTGTCATGGGCTGGAATTGAAATTACATCAATATTGCAATCTTTTAAGGCTTCTATTTTGGAATTTTTTGTATTTCCTATGATTTCTCCATGTTTTGTAAAATCAGTAAACATCCTTTTATTAAGCTCAAATTCATCAAGCAAAGAAAAATTCCACTTTTTTGAATTCATATCAAGCATCTGACTTGTCGATGCCATAGTAATATCCGTCTTTTTTACCCCACATAAAAAATAATTTATTAGATCTGGAATAAAAAGTAGGGTGTCAAAATCTTTTAAATCTGTATTATTTAATTTTTTATATGCAAGCAGTTGGAAAAAGGAATTAATAGGATTAATCTGGTTGCCTGTTTCAAGATATAAATCTTTTAGGGGCTTTTTTTCTAAAGCTTGTTCTATTCCCAAAGAATTTTCAGGGTCCCTATATGATATCGGATTTTCGAAAAGTTCATTTTCTTTTATAAAACCAAAATCAACTCCCCGTGAGTCTACTGCTACAGATGATATTTCGTCCTTATATTTTAAAATTATATCCCTTATGTTTTTTAAGATTAAATCAAACTGCCAACGTTTTCTCTTATTGTCATCTACAATATCGTGTGAAAATCGCATTACTTCTTCAACTTTTAAAGAATCGTTTTCTATGTAAGCCAAAATTGCTCTAACAGAGGTTGCTCCCATGTCTATAGCTAAAACTTTTTTCATTTAACCCCCTTTCTTTACAATAATAGATTACTATTTTTGATTGATATTTGTCAAATTTGATTGATTGATTGACATACAATCGTTTTTTAAGGTAAAATTAAATCATAAATAATCATATTCAATCACAGAGGAGGACTTATGATACCAGAAGAAAGATATGAAATGATTAGAAATATTTTGAGTAAAGAAAAAACTATCAGCGTTAAAGATTTGAGCAGAAGAACTTATTCTTCAGAAGCAACTGTTAGAAGGGACTTAAATTATTTGCAAAATTCAGGCTTTTTGAGAAAAATAAGAGGAGGTGCAAGCCTTGTTCAAAATAAAAGTATTGAATATTCTTCCTTTATAAGAAAACACGAAAATATGGATAAAAAAAATTATATTGCAAAAATTGCAGAAAAAAATTTTTTGCAAAATGACATTTCTATATTTATAGATTCTTCTTCAACAACAAATTCTCTTGCACAATTTATCTGCAATTATTCACAAATTATTGTAATTACTAATGCTATTTCAGTTGCAACAGAATTAAATGATAGCGATAATATAAGGGTACTTTTATCAGGAGGACGCTTAAAACAAAGAAGCGATTCTATTTTAGGAAGTCATGCCGAAGAATTTTTAAGGGAGTACCATGTAGATATTTCTTTTATTTCCTGCAAATTTTTAGATAGTGACTATGTTTATGAAGCAGATGAAGAACAGGCTATGATAAAAAAAATTATGCTTAAAAATTCAAACAAAAGAATTTTATTAGCAGATTCAACAAAATTTGAAAACAGTTCTTTTATTTCAACTTGCAGGGTTATAGATTTTGACTGCATAGTAACAGATAAAAAACCTTCTGATACATTTTTAAATAAAACAAAATTTTATACCGACATTATTTGGTAAAAATAAGGGGATTTTATGAAAAATAATAAACTAATTTCATTTTTATTCTTTATCCTTGCCTTTATACTTTTCCTTATAGGCAAAGAATTAAATAAGAACTTGTTTTACTTTTTGGGCATTCTTTCAATAATATCAGCAATTATGATTATGAGAAGAGAGGTTAAGGCTAATTAATGAAATAAAAAGTACTATAAATCAAAATTTTACAGTTGATAGAAGAAAAAGCCTTGAAACATCTTGGTCTTACCCTGTTTCAAAGCTTTTTTTGAAAAATGCCCACCATTTTTGCCTATAAGCCTAATTCTTAAAAAATTTTTATAGGATTGGAAGAATAGCATCATCTAAGACTGCCTTTCTTGATTTTTCAAGCTTTTCCCAATCAAAATTATCCCTAATAAAGTCTGCTGTCCTATAGTCATCTTTACTGCAAATAATAACTGCCCTAGTCACTTTCTCCATTTCCATATTTTTGAAATCTAGCTCTTTTATAGCTATGCCCCACTTATCATAGTCTATTTTTTCGCTCATGGTTTCTGCTATATCACGGTTAAATATACAGGCATCGATTTTTCCATTTCTAAGGGCTGTTGGTAAACTTGAGTAGTGCATATGAACCATGGTGTATTTATCTTCTGGGAAAAATTTTCTAGTTATTATCCTATAATCTGGCGATTTGGGATCAAAGCCTATTTTTTTTATCTCTTTTATATCTATGTCTTTTCTTATAAGAAGGTTATAGCCTGTTAGATAAGACTTATTAGCTAGTTGTTTGGCAATTGTTAGGCTTTGGCCATATTCATTTTGAAGTTCTTTGCCTGCCAAGAAACTTGCTACTATAAAGTCAAGCTTTCCTGCCAAGAGGCTTTTGATACGTCTTTGGGCACCTTGAACATAGGAAATTGTTATGTCTTCTTTGGCAGATAGATATAGGGCTGATGTTATAGCAATTAAGGGCTTGGTCTGTGGAATACCGCAACCACCCATAAAATGGCTCCGGCCTGACATTTCAAGGAGTATGTCAGGATTTTTTTCCATAATATAGGCCCCTGCTACACCCTTGCCAGATAAAGTAGCCCCCTTTGCCGATTTTATATTTGCTATAGCATTTTGTACAGTTCCTCTGGATACTGAAAATAACTTAATATAGTCCTCTATAGTTGGAATTCTACTATTTATAGCTAATAAATATAAATCTCTTGCTATGTATGAGGTTACAATTTCTGTTAATTTACGTTCTTGAGGCTGCCTTAGTAATTTCATAAACCTTATCTAATTCCTTTAATAGTAATTCGTTTTGTTTATAAATCTTCTTATAGATTTCTTTGTATATTCTATCATATATTTTAACATTTTTTTCTTGAGGATAAAATACATCTTTATCTTTACTCATTATAGCTACGGTCTCTTGGTAGCTATCATAAAGACCTGAGCCAACAGCTGCTACCATGCTAGCTCCGATAGAACCAACTTCCTTACTATTTTTTCTAATACATGGAAGGTTAAAGACATCTGCTGTTATTTGCATAGCAACATCAGAATGACTCCCCCCACCAACTATATAGATTTTTTGAGGTTTACTATGGCTCTTACTAGTCATAATTTCCAAGCCTTCCCTAAGGGCATAGGCCAAGCCTTCCATTATAGCTCGGTACAAATGAACAGGATTTTGCATATCAGTAATACCCGTAATTATGCCCTTGGCATTGGGGTAAGTTCCTGTTTGGATTGTCCAGAATGGAAAAACAAAGATCCCATCTGAACCTGGAGCAATATTGGCTGCTTTTTGATTCATTTCTTGGAGGAAATCTTCTAAATCCCTGCCTTGGGCAAATAAATTACAGTACCAGCTAATTAACCAATAGCCTCTGTAAACGTTATACTCCCAGTTCCAAGCATTCTTTACGCAGCTTAGAAATACATAATAACGTAACTTATTGTCGCTACGATAGTTAGTTGATGTAGTTCCAATTGTTGCAAGCGTTCCATAGGAAATCGTTGCCGCAGTTTCGTCAAAAACACCTGATCCTAAGGTTTCGCACATCTTATCTCCAGCTGCCGCAATTAGGCTAAGTCCTTCTGGAAGTCCAGTAATTTTAGAAGCTTCCTTTCTGATTTTCCCAATTTCTTGACCGGGACCAACTAAGTCTGCTAATTGGTCCCTACGGACTCCCATAATGCGGTAAACAACCTTCAACTTATACCAGTCTTTATTCTTAAAATCATAGGGCAGATAACCAACTTGCATGCCATGAGAGTCCTTAATAAGTCCACAAAGCTTGTAATTCAAGTAGCCAGCTATGGTCACATAAGTTTTAGCTTTGGCATAATTTTCTGGTTCGTTCAAGCGAAGCCAATTAAATTTTGATCTTTCGGAAACTTTTTTGAAAAAATCTCCCTTTGAATGATAAATCAATTTGTCCTTGGCATTTAGTTCTTTATTAAGAAGGTCTTCTATGCCCTTAGCCTTACGAACATCTATCCATATAAACCAATCTCTTAAGGGCTCATTGTTCTCATCAAGAGCAAGAATGTTGTCTCTTGCAGCACATATGGACATGGCACGGAGACGATTTTTATCGTCTCCTATTTCATCCATAACTTTTTTAATGACATAGGCTGTATCTTCCCAATACTGGTTGGCAGGAACTTCTGCCCAGCCAGCTTGCAAACGACAATAGGGATTAGCATTTTTTTTGGCTTGGAAAAGAGCCTTTCCTTCCTTAGAAAAAACTGTTGCACGGGTACTTTGGGTACCCACATCTACAGCTAATATATAATCTTTCATAAGTTCTTCCTTTATTTATAAGCTTAAATTATAAAAATATATCTTTTAATTTTCCTCACTCTTATACTTTTGGTAAATTGGCATGAATTTTTCCTGTATTTTTTTAGGAGCATACTTTTCTAGGGTGTGGATAATATTATATTCACTAATTTCTGTAACTTGTTTTTGGTTGCACCAAACTTCAAATTTTTTCTTTACAGCAGCACGGTACATAGTTGGTAAATTATCCATAATTTCATCAAACATTTTTTTGCTGTTTCCTGTCCAACTTAAATCCTTTAATTTTATTTTATCAGTCATTTTTTCTCCTTATAAAACCTTATATTAATTTTTTAATGCCTTTAAAAAATCTTGGTAACTTCCAACAAAGGCTAGATCAACTTGGTCAAAAATTTTGGCCTTTGGATCATTATTTATAGCGACAATTATTCCACTTTGACTTAGGCCACTCATGGTTTGGCTACTTCCAGAAACTCCAATCAAAAGGGCTATGTCTGGTTTTAGACTTCTTCCACTTACTCCAACTTGTCTTTGGTGAGCTGAAAGATAGGCTGTAACCAAAGGTCTGGTAACTGCCCATTCATAGCCTCTAGCCTTGGCAAGATCGGTAAAGATTTTTAAATCTTCTTTTTCAGTGAAACCTCCCCCAAGGACCATGATTCTTTCTGCTTGGTCTAAAAATATATTTTCCAAGTTTGCTTTTTTGGTAGAAAGAATTTTTACAGGTCTTTTTGCTTCTTCGTTTATATAGTAATCCTCTTTTATTGCCTTACGATTATTATTAAGTTCTATCCTAAAGACATTTGGTTGAATTGTCATCATTATAGGCCTATGAGCTGGTGTAATGACAGTCGCAAGAACCATACCTCCATAGGCAGGTCTTACTTGTTCCCATTGGGAATTTTTATAGGAAATATCCGTAACCCCTGCAGTCATTCCCGTTTCAAGCCTTGCTGCAATTTGTGGCCCTAGAGCCCTCCCCCAGTCAGTAGCTGGAAGAATCAAAAGAGTGGCTTTTTTCTCTCTTGCTAAATTAGTAAAGATTTGTGCCGTTTCAGAAGAAGTAAGTAAATGCGTAGAATTATAGGCTTTCCACTTATCTACATTGGTTAAAATCTTATCCTTTAGGTCCTCTTCATCTTCTATATCTTCCCTAGATGTAGGATCTTTTACGGACCAAATTTCTATAGGAAAGTCTCCTAGGGACTGGAGTTTTGAAATAAGCTCCAAGCTATAAGAAAAATATTCTTTCTCTTCTTTTATAGCGATGATTGCAAGGCTATCCTTGGGAGGAGCTTCTTTATAAGAAAGTTTTCCTTTAATAAAGCCTTGTTTATCACTAGATGCTTTTACCTCTCCTTTTACAGCTTTTATAAAATTTTTTAGGTAAGATTTTGGATCTTTGCTATAAAGAAGCTCTTTGGGAAAAGCTGGGTAATCTTCAAGTTTTAGGTGGATAGGTGACCTGTAAAAAATCGGAGGAGCAATTTTTCTAATCTTTGTAGGAGATCCCTTGTATCCAAAGTCCCTTTGGTCATTTATGTCCGTGATATCTTTTTTGGTCCAAATTTCCAAAGGCTTTTTCTTAGCCTCCATTCGATCACGAAAAGAGGCAAATCTTGGCTTTTGACTAGAAAATTTCACTTGTAAGACTAGGGGAAGGTCTGCCTCAACTTCTTTTATAATAGAATCTTCTTCAGTGTAAACTCTCAATTTACCATCTTCCAAAGAAATAATTTCTTTTACTTTAGCTAGGAAATTATAACCCAAAAAGGCGGAAAGTTCTGCTGCAAGCTCTCCAGTATCTCCATCACTTGAAGACTCGCCACAAAAGACAAAATCAGGACTTTTTTCAAGAGCTTTAATTGCCAAGGAAAGACTCTTTGCTGTCATCAAAACATCAGAGCCTGCAAATTCTTTATCTCTTAGCTGAATTGCCCTATCAAAGCCAAGAGCTAAAGCCTGCCTTAAAGATGCCCTTGCAGGAGTAGGCCCCATGGTTAGGGCTATAGTATTGGTAAAAAATCCTAAATCTTTTATCCTTTCCTTTAAAAGCAGGGCAAGCTCCAAATTATCTGAATCGGCAGGATTTGGTATAGAACCCGCATTATCCCTAAGTAAAGATCCCGTTTCTTTATCCGTTCCTAATTCTCTTTCATCTGGCACCTGTTTAAGGCAAGATAAAATATTATAGGTCTTTTTATTTTTTATATCCATACTATCATTAAGTTTTCTTATTCTTTTTCTAAAAGAGTTCCAGGATTCATCAAGCCCTTAGGATCAAAAGCTTTTTTCATAGCCTTAAGAAGGCTATAGGAAGATCCAAGTTCCTCTTTAAGCCAAGATGTACGTTGCTTTCCTATTCCGTGGTGGTGGGATATGGTTGCATCTTCATACTTAAGTATTTCTTCCATTACTATGGACCATACCTTCATATAAACTTCCTCAGACGCTTTGATATCTGCTTTTGGATATGCCCCTAGTTGGAAATAAATATTGCTACCTGTCATATATGAGTGGGAACTGTGACCTGAAAAGAATAGGACTTCAGGTACTTCATAGTAAACTCTTTCTATGGTTTTTTCATAAATATCTGCAAGGTCTGACCAAGTACCAGAAACTTCTATAGTATCAACAAGGATTCCTTGACTTCCATATACTTCATACTCATCTGCTGCATCATTTCTGTGCTCATACCAAATATCAACCGGTTTAGATCCAGCAGAGATAGCCCCATCTTCTTTAGCTATCTTGGAAATAATTTCTGCTTGGGCATCTACAAGAGCTTTTTCTCCCTCTACAAGAAGGATCATAAGGCACTCATCTTCTTCCATAAAAGCTCCATATGGTTTCTCGCATTCTAGCCAGTCATGGATACGGAGGACTTGAGGTTTAGCTCCCGATCTAAGAATTTTTCTGGCAATTTCAATTCCTTGGCGCATCGACTCTAGGCGGTAGGATTCTTTCCATTGGTAATTTGGCTTAGGATAGACTTTGACTGTAACTTCTGTAATAATACCAAAAGCTCCCTCAGAACCCATAAAGATATTTCTTAAATCAGGGCCCGTGGAACGCCTTGGTGTACTTTTGATACGAACTACTTTACCATCAGGAAGAACTGCTTCTAAGCCTAATAAAAGGTCTTCTATATTTCCATAGCCTGTTGAAAACTGTCTGGCAGAACGAGTGGCTACAAGTCCCCCCATCTCTGCTTGTCCAATAGATTGTGGAAAATGACCTGTTGTATATCCTCTTTCATTTAACCAATTTTCTAACTCCTCAAGTCCCAAGCCCGCTTCTAGGCTAACTTTTAAATTTGTTTGATCAAGATTTTTGATCTCTTTCATCTTTGAAAGATCAACTACTACTACCTCTTCATTACGAACTTCACAGCCTCCAACAACGCTTGATCCTCCACCTCTAGGAATTACTGGGATATCCTTCTCATAGCAGGCCTTCAATACTTTGGAAACTTGGTCTGTACTTGTTGGACAAACAACAGCCTGAGGTAGGGTCGGCTTCCAACCAACGTTTCTTTGATATAGTCTTATAGCATAAAGGTCAACTGCCTTTTGTGCCCTTTGTGCTTGTCCCAGGAGGACATTTTCCTCACCAACAATAGCTTTTAAAGTTTCTACAATAGTCGTCATTTTCTACTCCTTTAGTTTATTTTTTTATTCTTAGCCAAATTATACATTTAAGCTTTGTGCTGCAACAATATTAACTCCTGTCCCTAGGATATCTTTAACAATAAGATCTCCTGCTTTGATTGGAGCTTTTACATGAATTTCCCTAAGAGATCTTACTGCTTCTTCCAAAGACCTCTTTGGCAAAGCCCCATCGCTAATTACTGCAAGCATAGGGCGATCACTACCTTCAACTGATACAACGCTTGTAAGCATCCTTTTGGGATCTTTTATCTCATCTTCTGCATAGCTTATACCCTTAGGGCAAAGATTACCTTCTACTGACAATATTTTTTTATCTTCTCCATAGTTTACAGTTAAAAGGCAGCCATTTGGACAATTTATACAATACATTTTCTTTTCCATAAAAAACTCCTTACTCCATGCTTATGACGATAGGGTCCTTATCATTTAGCTTAGAAAGTTCTTCTTTTCCCAGGCGAACAACCACCATCTGAGCTGGTCGTACTACAAGTTGCTTAATTTTTTTAATTAACTTTCCCCCTTGGCTAAGGCTTAGCTGAGCCTTAAACTTTTCTTCAGTCACACGCAAGTAAAGACTTAAGCTATCCCCCTTATAATCAGGATGATAAAAATTAGGAATTAAAAGGCTCACCCTATCTCCAGGAAGAATAGGTAGAGGTTTTTTTACAGGTCTTTTGCCATCAATATAGTTTACAGCTCCTCTTGCTGCAAATTCAGCACTTTGACTAACATAGTCCACCAGGTCATAAACTATAGAAACATTACCCGCAGCAAAAATGCCCGGAAGACTTGTCATAAAAGATTCGTCCAACAAAGGACCCTTACTAGCTTTTGAAAGTTCTATACCTGCTTTTAAACTTAATTCATTTTCCAGAATTAGGCCAACAGAAAGAACCAATAAGTCACAAGCTATATATCTTCTACTTTCTTCTATAGGATCTCCATTTTTATCAAGCTTACAAACCTCTAGACCTTCCAAATGGTTCTTCCCAAAAACTTGAGTAACTGTACTTGATAAGTGGAGGGGGATATTATAGTCATGAAGGCACTGCTCTATATTTCTTTGTAGGCCACCCGGATGGTCCATAACTTCATAAACTCCTTCTACATCAATTCCCTCCAAATGCATACGTCTTGCCATAATCAAGCCTATATCTCCAGATCCTAGAATTACAGCTTTTTTACCTGGTAGGTAACCTTCCAAATTAAGAAAATATTGAGCCTTTCCGGCAGTCATTATGCCTGATGGACGAGTTCCAGGAATAAAAATTTGATTACGGGTTCTTTCCCTACAGCCCATGGCAAGGATTGTCGTTTTGCTTTCAATATCAACCATGCCATCTTTGGGATTTTGACCCCTAACTCTTCCCTCTTTAAGATCGGTCACCATTGTATCGGTCATTACCCTTACCCTACTTTTAGCAAGTTTTTCTATGAAACGTTCTGCATATTGGGGGCCTGATAATTGCTCCTTGAAAGTTTGCAGTCCAAAACCGTCATGAATACATTGTTGTAAAATACCGCCCAGGCTTGGATTTCTTTCTATAAGAAGGGTATTTTTCCCAAGACTGTCTGCCTCTAAAGCAGCAGCCATACCTGCAGGGCCTCCTCCGATTACTGTTACATCTACTTTTTCTTTAAGCATGAAGGTTATCCTCCTCTCTAGAACGAATTTTTCCCTTAATTATAAAGGAATCATGACCATTTTTACTAATTGTTGTTACATCTTTTCCAAGCTCTCTGCTCATAATCTCTAAGATTTTTGGCTCGCAAAAGCCACCTTGGCAACGACCTTCAGTAACTCTCGTCCTACGTTTAAGCCCATCTATGGTAAGGACTGGAAGTGGAGAATGAAGGGCACTTACTATTTCTCCTTCTGTAATTGATTCACAACGACAAATAATGCGACCATAGGCGGGATTCTTTTTTATAAGTTTGTCTTTTTCTTCATCAGTTAAATCTTCCATAGCAAGAGGACGCTCTCTTTTTGGATTCCAATCTTCTTTTTCTTCAAGATTTTTCTCAAAAATTGATAAATACTCCTCTTTTACAATCCCCTCTACCATTTTGGCTATGGCTGGAGCCGATGCAAGCCCCGGCGATTGAATACCCGCAACATGAATAAAACCTTGGCTCTTTTCAGAAGCTTCTATAATAAAATCTTCCTTATATGTAGCTGCACGAACTCCGGCAAAATAAGTAATGATATCAGACATCTTCATATTTTTATTGATAAGAGTCATATTATTAAAAACAGTTTCAATCTCCTCCTTTGTAACGGAAGTATCTTCCTTATCGACAATTTCTTCGGCAGTTGGTCCCCAAAGCTGGTTACCATGAACCGTCCTTTGCATGCCTCCACCTTTAGAATTTTTTGCACGTACCTTAGGATAAGCATTGACACAAGTATCCACACCTTTTGCATTTTTGTCGAAAATCAAAATAGTGCCCTTCCTTGGGTGAATAGAATAAAATTGGTCATCTGCCATAGCAGCTATTTCATCAGCATAAACACCAGCAGCATTTATTACCATTTTAGTTTGGATGATTCCCTTATCAGTTACAACTGATGCTATTTTCCCATCCTCCATATCAATATCCACTACTTGACTTTCAAGCATAAACTTTACCCCATTACTAGCTGCATTCTCTGCAAGAGCAACCACCACCTCATAGCCATCTACAAAGGCCGTAGTAGGAGTATAAAGGCATCTTCTTGGTTTTATATATACCATGGGCTCTTTTTTCATAAAGATATCAGGATCTACATAGTGCATGTCCGAAACTTTGTTTATCTTTCCAGCAATAGAAGCAAGCCTAGGTATATACCAGTCATTTTTATCATAGGAACATACGTAAGATCCTACCCTATCAAACTTAAAGCCAAGTTCTTCTGCCCACTTAGGATAAAGGGCATTACCTTCAACATTTAATTTTGCCATTAATTTATGGGGAATGACAGCATTGCCTGGATGGATCATTCCATTATTAGCTTTTGATGCCCCACAGGCCACATCGGCTTCTTTTTCAACAAGAATAATGTCTAACTTATATTTGGAAAGTTCTCTTGCTATGCCACAACCTGTAACTCCACCTCCAACAATAACAAGGTCTGCCTTTCCAATAAGGCCCTTTTCTCTTCCTTGGCTAATAAGTTTATCATTAGCTTTATAGGCTAAGCTTTTACCATTAACTTCTATTAAATTTACAACTCCACGGACAGACTTTCTCTTGCCTGCATAATGGCAAAGCAAATCCGCCTTGCTCCACTCATCCAACTTCCCTGTAAAAGTCACTACACCAGGACGCCTCTCTTCAACGTCAACAGTAGGCTTAGCAGAGCCCGTGATTGAAGCAATACGTTTTTTAATTTTTCTAAAATCGTTTGCACTGACTCTATTCATAATTCACCTCATTATATTACCAAATCCAAAGTAAAATCTTAAAATAGAACAATATTATTCTGTTAAGAGTATTATACAACAAAAAATTCTAATGTACAATATTTTGTATATTAGTTTTTAAATTTTTTAAAAATTTATCTAATAATCTAAAAGCGCCTGTAAACGTGCCTTTAAGCTAAGTTTATAGACGCTTTTAGTAGTATGCAATTCTTTTTCTAAGAAGGAGAGTAGGTGTTTTCATAATAAAACTTATCTGCTCTTGCATAGGATATAGTGTATTCAATTACTGTTCCATTTAAATCATAAGATTTTCTTACAATTTTTAAACAAGGTGAATCTTTTTTCTCATTTAAATATTTGGCCTGACGGCTATTTATCCTATCGACCGAAAATTTTTCATTTACTTTGAAAATTTTACTATTGCAGTCTTGTTCGAAAATATCATAAAGAGCTTTTTTGCTCAAAAGTTCCTTTGAAATATTTTGAAAATTTTCATAAGGAATATAGGTAATTTCGAACATCATAGGATCGTCATCGGCTTTTCTAAGCCTTGTCATCTTTATAACTAGGTCTTCAAAATTAATAGCAAGGCTTTCTGCTATTTCCTTGTTAGCTTTCTCTATATGAAAATCAAGGATAATAGACTTTGGAACTTTGCCAATTTTTTGTGTTTGTTTGGTAAAACTATAGTAGTTTGATAAGTCTTCCTTGTTGACATTAGCCTTGCTTACAAAAGTTCCCTTGCCTTGAATTCTTGTGAGTAAAGACTGCTGACAAAGTTTGTCTATAGCATTTCTTACTGTAGTCCTACTCACCTTATAGTCTTCGCACAATTGTCTTTCTGGAGGTATCCTATCTCCAGGTTTCATGGTTGAAATTTCTTTTGTTAGTTGGTCAACTAACTGTAAATACAGGCTCATATTAACCTATTTTTGCCCTTATTTATAAGCGTGAATTTTTACACCCTTTACAACCCTATTGACTGTTTTGGTTTTTGATGGGCTATCTGGGGTGTTGCCAACTTTCAAACTTGTAACAAGACCGATTATTTGTGCAACCATGATATAAACTAAACTTAAATAAACATCATTTATGCCCTTAGATTCTAAAACAAACTCATTCCATTCTTTTCCATATTTTTCATTTGATATTGAAATTACTCTCTTGGCAATTTTATCCGCATGTATTTCATCCAATATATCAAGGTCATAAAGTTTTGTATATTCATTTTCTGAAACAAATGATACTACAACAGTTTCTTCATTTATTATTGACTTAGGACCATGTCTAAAGCCCATACTGGATTCGCCTATAGCAGCAACTTCTCCTGCTGTTAGCTCCAAAATCTTTAGTCTAGCTTCGTTTGTAAGTCTATAAAGTGGACCTGATCCAAGGTAAACCAACCTATTAAAGTCAAGATCTACTAATTTTTCTACTTCTTCTTTTCTATCTACTATTTCATATCCTAGTTTAGCTATATGTTTAACTAAATCTTCTTTATCAGCTCTTTGATCAAAAATCAAAAGAGTTGCCAAGAGCATAGATGAAAATGAAGATGTCATGGCAAAGGACTTATCATTAGTTCCTTCTGGTTCAATAAATACATAAGCTTTCTCATCGTCATAAAGTTTTTCTGCAAGTTTTCCATCTGGCGCACAAGTAATAGCAAGATTATAAAAATCATCCACTATTTGTTGACCAAGTTCAACTGCAGCTAAAGACTCTGGAGAATTTCCACTTCTTGCAAAAGATACTAAAAGTGTCTTTTGATCTTTTTTGAAGTGCAAATAAGGAGATGAAACTAAATCTGTTGTAGCAACAGATTCGAATCTATTATCAAGAGATCTCAAATATTCATTGGCAACGTTGCCCACATACTCACTAGTACCTGCTCCAGTAAATATTACTCTGGTATCACTTCCTACTTCTTCCAAGAACCTATCTAAATCGTTTTTTCTTTCCATATACAAGTCATAAACCTTTAGCCAAATATCAGGTTGTTGCATTATTTCATTATAGGTGTATTCTCCACCTTTTTCTTTAGCTTGATTAATAAGCATAATACCTCCTCATATTGGTAACTACCATTAACATTATATGCTCATAAAGTTTTCCTGTCAAATGTTTTTACTAATTTTATTTTTTTTAAATCTTTTTCCTTATATTATACATTTCGCTTGAAAAGTAAAAATAAAAAACGTTTTTATTTTTCTTGACATCGTTTTTTTTTTTTTTTTTATAATATAAAAAAGGTAATTACCATAAAAGTGCTTTCACAGATTTCTTAAATATAATTTTTGAAATTCTGCGTTTTTGTTTACTTAAAGATAGGAGGAATGCAAAAAAAGAAAACATTTTAATTTAGGCAAAAATCTATCAAAACAAATTTTAATTATTATATTGCAAAAGGAGAAGATATGAAACATTTAAAATTATTAGCTGCTATAGGCTTATGTCTAACCATAACAGCTTGCGGATCAAAGAAAGAAGACACCGGCTCACAACAAGCAACTACAGATGATTCAAACGCTGTAAGAATTGCCATGTGGGATACAAATCAAGAAAAAGTTATGAAGGAAATTGTAAAAGATTTTGAAAAAGCTAATCCTGATATAAAAGTTCAAATTGAAATGGCTACCTATAAGGATCACTTTACAAAATTAGAAACTCAATCATCTGGTTCTGTTATGCCTGATATTTTCTTTATGAACGGACCAAACTTTATAAAATTTGCTTCAAATAATGTATTAGAGCCTTTGGATGATCTTGTTAAAAGCGGAGATATTGATATAAAATCTTTCCCACAATCCTTAGTTGATTTATATACATATGATGGCAAAATTTATGGTATCCCAAAAGATTGGGATTTAACAGCTTTATGGTATAACAAGGAGCTTTTTGACAAGGCAGGAGTTGAATATCCTACAGACGAGTGGACTTGGGATGATATGGCAGCTGCAGCTGAAAAATTAACCGATGAAAAAAATGGTGTGTATGGAATTGCAGCCCAAGCATTTACCCAAGAAGGCCTATACGATACTATCCCTCAATGTGGCGGATTTATCATATCTGAAGATATGAAAAAAAGTGGATATGATACACCCGAAGCTCTTGATGGAACTCAAAGATGGATTGATTTTATAGAAAAGAAACAAAGTCCTGATCTTCAAACTATGACAGATACAAAGGGAGTTGAATTATTTAAAGCAGGTAAGGTTGCAATGATTTATTCTGCAAGTTGGAATATTCCTGAATATATGAATAGTGATAATATCAAAGACAAAGTTGATCTTGTAGTTATGCCAAAAATTAAAGAAAGAGCTGCTACAATTCACGGCTTATCCTATGCAATTGCAGCTCAAAGCAAAAATAAAGAAAATGCAAAAACTTTCTTGAAATATTTAGCAAGTCAAGAAGTTAATGATAAATGGGCTGATAGCGGTGCAGTTATTCCTGCAAACCAAAAAAGTTTAGATAAATGGTTAAAATCTTATCCTAATATCAATCTTAAAGCTTTTGTTGATGAATTGGAATATGCAAAGCCATACCCTATTAGCAAGAATACATCAAAATGGAACGAACTTGAAAATAACGCCCTAAACGATATGTTCTCTCTTCAAAAGAAGCCTGAAGAAGTTCTTAAAGATTTAGCCGAAAAAATGAATCAAGCCTTATCAGAGGAGAAATAAAATGAAAGGTAAAAATAAGTTTCATAAAGATAATATAAAACGGGGAATCATCATGATTTCCCCTGTTGTTATCGGTCTAGCTATATTTTATATAATTCCATTTTTTCAAAATATATTCTATTCCTTTACCAACTTAAATTCTTTTGGTACTTATGAAATTGTAGGTCTTAAAAATTATCAAGATATTTTGCAAGATCCATCTATATATAATGCATTTAAAAATACTCTTATATATACGATATTTACTGTTCCTCTAATTTTAATAATTTCTATGGTTATAGCAAATTTACTAAATCAAAAAATTAAAGGAATAGGAATATATAGGACACTTTATTTCTTGCCTGCTATCACAATGCCTGTTGCAACAGCTATGATATGGAAATGGATTTATAACGGCCAATACGGACTGTTAAACCAAGTTTTAGCTATTTTTCATATAAGTCCAAAAAGTTGGATTGCTGATCCAAATACTGCCATGTTTGCCCTAATATTAGTTGGAGTTTGGATGGGCATAGGAATGAATGTTGTTTATTTTCTAGCCGGATTACAATCAATACCAAAGTCTTATTATGAAGCGGCAACATTGGATGGTGCAAGTTCAGTAAAGCAATTTTTTACAATAACCATACCTAGTCTTACTCCTACTATAACATTTGTACTAATTACAACCCTTATAGGCTCTTTACAAATGTTTGATTTGGTATATATGATGATAGGCAAAGATAATATAGCTATAAACAATACGATGACAATAGTATATCTTTTCTATCAACACGCAATAGATTTTGGTGAAAAAGGTTATGGAGCTGCAATAGCTTGTATTCTATTTGTTATTATCTTATTGCTTACAGCTTTGCAATTGAAATTACAAAAGAAATGGAACGAATAAAATGAATAGTAAGGCAAAAAAAATATTAACTCATATAGTTTTAATAATAGGGGTTATATTCACTGTAATACCTTTTATTTGGATGGTGCTTACTTCGCTAAAAAGTTTAAGCGAATCTACAATGATTCCTCCAAAAATCTTTCCTGCTTATCCAATATTTGATAACTACAAAGAGGCAATAGAAATAATGAATTTCCCTACCCTATATAAAAATACAATCCTATATACATTAGTAACAACTGTAGGGCAAATTATTATGTGTACTATGGCAGGATACGCTTTTGCAAGAATTAATTTTCCAGGCAGAAATATCATATTTGTAATAATACTTTCAGTATTGATGGTGCCTTCACAAATATTTTTAGTACCTCAATTCCAAATTATGAACAAATTAGGGCTATTAAATACAATAACCGCCCTAGTACTCCCAAGCTTATTTTCTGCTTTTGGAACATTCTTAATGAGACAATTCTTCTTAAAGATACCTGTAGAGCTTGAAGAAGCAGCTAAGTTGGATGGATCTGGAACATTTAAAATTTTTAAAGATATATGCTTACCTTTGGTAAAACCTGGAATTGTTGCTTTGACAATTACATGCATTTTATTTACATGGAATAACTTGATGTGGCCATTAATTGTAAACACAATTCCTCAAAAATATACACTTTCTGTTGGAATTGCAAATTTATCAGGTCAACACTTTACAAATTATCCTGTATATATGGCTAGTGCAGTCCTTGCTATCTGGCCAATGATACTTGCATTTGCATTATTCCAAAAACAATTTATTGAAGGTTTAGCTAGTAGTGGAACGAAAGGATGATAAAAAATGATTAAAGTAGCAATAATCGGTGCAGGCAATAGAGGTTATGAGGCTTATGCACCTTACATAATTGAAAAAGAAGATATGGAAATTGTATCAGTTTGTGATATAGATGAAGAAAGATTAAATAAGATAAGAAACGAATTAGACTTAGATGAAGAATACATTTTTAATTCAACAGATGATTTTTTCAAAAAAATGGACGAAAAGGTATTTTGTGATGCTGTAATAATTGCAACAAATGACAGAAACCATTATTCTACAACTATGAGAGTCTTGGATTATCCTGTCCATGTACTCTTAGAAAAACCTATAAGTGGCAACGAGAAAGAAGTCAAAGATATTGCAAAAAAATCCGAAAATATGGACAGAGTATTTATGATTTGCCATGTGTTAAGGTATGCTCCATTCTATAGAAAAATAAAAGAATTATTAGATGCTGGAGAAATCGGTGATATAGTAAGTATAAATCATAATGAAAATATCGGTTATTATCACTTTGCTCACTCTTTTGTTAGAGGTAACTGGTCAAATGCAGAAGAAAGTTCTCCTTTAATTTTACAAAAATCTTGTCATGATATGGATATACTTTTGTATTTCATAGGTAAAAAACCTACTAGCTTATCCGCATATGGACATCTAACATACTTTAAAAAAGAAAATCAACCAGAAGGTGCCGCTTCCAGATGTTTAGATTGTAAGTATCAAGATACTTGTGTATTCTCTTCTAAAGATTTTTACAACTCAAATAAAGGCTATGGTTGGAGAAATGTTGTTACAGATGATCCAACAGATGAAGGTTTGAAAAAAGCTTTGAGAGAAGGTCCTTATGGAAGATGTGTATTTGATTCAACAAATACAGTTTGTGACCATCAAGCAATAGCCATAGATTTTGAAAATGAAGTAAATGTAGTATTTAATTTATCTGCCTTTTCAAATGAAGTACACAGGAATATAAAAATAATGGGTACCAAAGGCGAGCTTATAGGTGATGATGAAACAAGCGAAATAAGTGTAAGAAGATTCAAAGAAGATAGCTATAAAACTTATAAAGTAACTTCAAAAAGAGGACATGGCGGCGGCGACTATGGACTTATGGAAGCCTTTTATAAAGCAATAAAAGGTAACAAAGAAGAAGTATTAAGTGGTGCAAAAGAATCTATATTAAGCCACTTGATGTGCTTTGCTGCAGAAGAAAGCAGATTAGAACATAAAAAGATAAATTTTGAGGAATATATAAAAAATGAGTAATCTAAAATTTGAAAATATCCACAAAATTTATGATAACGGTTATGAAGCAGTCCATGATTTTAATTTAGAAATTAGTGACAACGAATTTATAGTATTTGTAGGCCCCTCAGGTTGTGGAAAATCTACAACTCTTAGAATGATTGCAGGACTTGAGGATATTACAAGCGGTACTATTTCTATTGACGGCAAAATCATAAATGATGTTTCTCCAAAAGATAGAGATATAGCTATGGTATTTCAAAACTATGCCCTATATCCCCATATGACCGTATATAATAATATGGCTTATGCTTTGAAAAATAATAAGGCAGATAAAAAAACAATAGCAGAAAAAATAAAAAAAGCATCTGAATTATTACAAATAGAAGAATACCTAGATAGAAAACCTAAACAATTGTCTGGTGGTCAAAAGCAAAGAGTTGCTTTAGGACGAGCTATAGTTCGTAATCCCAAAGTATTTTTGATGGATGAACCTCTAAGCAACTTGGATGCTAAATTAAGGGCAGAAATGAGAGCCCAAATTAATAAGCTTCACAAATCTTTACAAACTACCTTTATTTATGTTACTCACGATCAAACAGAGGCAATGACTTTAGGAGATAGGATAGTTATCATGAAAGACGGTATCATTCAACAAGTTGATACACCATATGAAGTTTATCATAACCCAATAAATACCTTTGTAGCAGGTTTCATTGGTTCCCCTCAAATAAACTTCATAAATCTTCCACTTGAAAAGAAAGATAAGCAAATAATAGGACATTTAATTGATCAAGAATTTATTTGCACGAATGATAAGCTTAAAGATTATAATGAAGTATTAATGGGAGTGCGTCCAGAAGACATACATTTCGAGAAGACCGAAAATTCAATATGTTTAACAGCTAAAATTAATATCATTGAAAATCTAGGAGATCATCAATTAGCATATATGGACTTGGCAGGTAAAGAAATAATAGTTACAGACTATAAAAAAACTTACCTACAAATAGATGAAACAAGAAAAATTTATATAGACAAATCTAATTTACTATTCTTTGATAAAGAAAGTACTTTTAATATTAATAGTAAATGATTTCGTTTAATCCCCTCCTATCCTTAGAAATCAAAAAATGTTTTTGATTTCTAAGGATTTTTTCATGTATACAGAAATTAAGATAATCCTTTAATAAAAAAGCAATATTCTAGTAAATCATTGGTTATTACCATATCTCACTCCTTATTTTTTATAAAATGTTTTCATAGCTTTTTTAATTAAAACTATTTTTAGGAGTATAATCATATATAATCAACTTTTATTATTGCAAATTCTATAAGAATCGATTGACAGCTTAATTTTTTTTATTTATAATGTTTCTAAAGGTAATTACCATTAAGGAGGACTTATGCTAAATGAAATAGGAAGGACTTCACTAGTCGTTTTAGCTCTTTTGACTATATTTATTTTAATTACACAAATAATTTCTTATAGAAATGTCAAAAAGCAAAAAAAACGTTTTAGCGATCTTCATCAAGCTTTAAGGCCTGGCAAGGAAGTCATGCTAACAGATGGAATTTTCGGCAAAGTTAAGGCTGTAAAGGATGACTATCTTATGCTTGAGATTGCTAAAGATGTAGTTATTAAAGTAAGTCGTTATTCCATTAGTGAAATTATCGAGTAATTTAAAGGAGGAATTATGCCAAACATTGTACTTACAAGAATTGATAATCGTTTACTTCACGGACAAGTTGCTACTCAATGGACCAAAGTTATAGGAGCAAACCTCATTTTAGTAGCTAATGATGATGTTGCAAGTAATAAAATGAGACAAGGTCTTATGGATATGGCTGCCCCTAATGGAGTTGCCACAAGGTATTGGACTTTGCAAAAAACAATCGATACCATTCATAAGGCTGCCGACAGACAACATATCTTTATTATATGCGAAAGTCCAGAAGATGTACTAACCTTAGTTGAAGGTGGTGTACCAATTAAAAAAGTAAATATCGGAAATATGCATATGGCAGAAGGTAAAAGACAAGTTGCAGGCGTTGTAGCCGTTGATGATAAGGATGTAGAAGCCTTTAAAAAGTTAAGAGACCTTGGTGTTGAATTAGAAATCAGAAAAGTTCCAACAGAATCTAAGGAAAACATCGACAAATTATTTAGTTAATTAATAAGAAATTATTAATATAAATTTTCATAATTTAAAAGGAGGTAATTATGGAATATAATGTTGTACAAATATTATTAATATTTGTAGTAACCTTTATAGCTGCCATTGACCAATTCAGCTTTTTGGAATCATTATATCAACCTATAGTTATGGGCCCTGTTATCGGAGCTATACTTGGTGATATGAAAACTGGTTTGGTTGTTGGAGCTACTTACCAATTAATGACTATTGGTAACATGCCTGTCGGTGGTGCCCAACCACCTAATGCTGTAATAGGCGGTATTGTAGCTGTAATATTTGCAGTTACTTCAGGACTTGAACCAAATGCAGCCGTAGCTGCTGCTATACCTTTTGCCCTTTTGGGTCAATACGGAGTAACCTTACTCTTTACAGTAATGAGTCCCGTTATGGCCAAGGCTGATGCCTATGCTAAAGATGCTAATACAAAGGGTATAGAAAAACTTAACTATGGTGCTATGGCAGTGTTGGGTCTTATTTTTGGTCTTGTAGTAGTACTATTCTTTATAGCTGGTTCTGCCTTTGGTAAACAAGCCGCAGCTGCCATACCAGAAAAACTAATGGCTGGCCTTGGCGTTGCTGGTGGTATGATGAGATATGTAGGTTTTGCTGTACTTTTAAGATTGATGTTAAGCAAAGATTTATGGGGCTTCTACCTTGGAGGTTTTGCTCTTGCAGTAATCATTATCTCAAATGAAGCTTTATCAGGATCTGCTTTACTACTTATGGCTTTAATAGGCTTCTGTATAGCATACTGGGATTATCAAATTCATATAAAGATGAAAGTTGCTAGTCCAAACATGGAAATGGAAGGAGAAGAAGATGGAATTTAATACTAGAGAAGACTACATCGATAAAACTCCTAGTCAACAAATCGATAAAAAAACTTTAAACAAAATGGCTTGGAGATCCTTATTCTTGCAAGCATCATTTAACTATGAAAGAATGCAAGCTGCTGGCTGGCTTTATGCTATGCTACCAGGACTTGAAAAAGTTCACACAAACAAAGAAGACCTCTCAACATCAATGATGCACAACTTGGAATTCTTTAACACTCACCCATTCTTGGTTACCTTTGTAATGGGAATTATCTTATCCCTAGAACAAAACAAACTTGACGTTCCTACAATAAGAGCCGTAAGAGTTGCAGCCATGGGACCTCTTGGAGGTATAGGAGATGCTATTTTCTGGTTTACTCTAGTTCCTATAGCAGCCGGTATTTCATCCAACATGGCCTTGCAAGGGCATATAGCCGGACCTATTCTCTTCTTAATTATATTTAATGTTGTTCAATTTGCCATAAGATATTGGTTAATGCACTGGTCATACAGGATGGGTACCGAGGCTATTGAAATCTTTACATCAAATGCTAAAGAATTTACAAGAGCTGCATCTATACTTGGAGTTATAGTTGTTGGTGCTTTAACAGCAGTTTATGGTGGAACAGAGACAAAACTACAAGTTCCAAACGGTACAACCAACCAAGCCGTTTTGGTTGATACAGTAGTTCCAAATGAAGAAATCAAAGACTACAAAGACTTCCTTTATGCCAAAGATGATAAAGGCAAAGCAACAAAAGATTTGGCAGAAGGAGCTTCAATAGTTGATTTGGGCAATGGTAAAAGTGAAATTAAATTCAATAGATATGAAGAAGTTCCTGTAACTGTTAATATGCAAGAAGTTTTAGATGGTATTATACCTAAACTAATTCCTTTAGCAATTACCTTACTTCTTTACTTCTTGATGATTAAGAAAAATTGGAAGCCAATCACCTGTATAGGATTCTTATTAATCCTTGGTGTTGTTGGAACCTATATAGGATTCTTCTAAAATGAATGGCGTAATACTTACAACACATGGATCTTTTGCCTCTGGTTTATATCAAACTATAAAAATGATAGCAGGAGAATTCGACAACCTTGCTATAGTAGAATTTAAAGAAAATGATACTTTAGAAGCAATGGACCAAAGGCTATTAGCTGCTTACAATAAATTTTCAACCTATGATAACATCCTTGTTCTTACAGATCTAGCTGGAGGTACTCCCTTCAACAGGTCTGTAATAACCCTCTCTAATAAAGAAAATGTTAGGTTTTTAGCAGGCTTAAATTTCGCCATGCTCTACCAAGCCTTAACTTCAGAAGAAAGCCAAATGGATACTTATGTAAATGAAGTTTTGGAAACTTCAAAAGAATCCATCATTCTCTACAAAGCAGATAAAAAAGAAGACAGGGATGATTTTGAAGACGGAATTTAATAGTAATTACAAAGGATGGTTTGGAAGCTTTGACTTCCTCCATCCTTATTTTTATATGCTCATATTAACCTCTGGTTTTACCACCTGCAATATTAATTGTAACTCCGTGAATGTAGGATGCTCTATCACTTACAAGAAAGCATGCTAGATCTGAAACTTCTGTTAATTTACCAGCTCTTCCTAAGGGTGTTGTTGATGTCGACTCGTAGCCTTTTCTTAAATCTTCTACTGTTATAGACCTAGTATAGGCAAGTGCTTGTTCATAAGATATAGTTCTTAATCCCGTTTCTTCTAGAATACCTGGTGCTATTCCTACTATTCTAACGCCTTTTTTACCAAGCTCTTTTGCCCAAGATCTAGTAAATGAATTAACCGCATTTTTTGTTGCCGCATAAATCGATTGACCTTCACTACCCTCAAGTCCTGCTTCACTTGACATATTTACAATTACACCATGTTTTTGACTTACCAATTCTCTTCCAACTTCTTGAGTGAAAATAAAAAGCCCCTTCATATTTACCTTTGCTACTAAATCAAACACTTTTTCGTCCAATTCATATTTACCATTTGGATCTTTTTCATCAACTAATAGCCTAGGAATATTAATCCCCGCATTATTGATAAGCGCATCTATTTTCCCATATTTATCTTTTGTTTTTCTAACAACTTCTTGGACTTGTTTTCTATTTGTTACATCGCAAACTTCATAAATTAAATTTTTTTCGTTTTCATTTTTGTAACTTGGCTTATCATTATTAAGATCACAAACCACTACATTTGCACCTTGTTCTAACAAACCTTCTGTAACAGTCTTTCCTATACCAGATGCTGCACCAGTTACTATTACAACTTTATCTTCTAATCCTAACCAAGACATTTTAATCTCCTAAAATTTTAATTGTACTTCCTTGTTGAATAGTTAATTCATTATTCACCTTTATTACTATTGCCCCTGGCAATAGGTCAGCTAAATTTCCACTAGTATATATAGATAAGTGACCCAAACTTTCTAGATTTTGTTGAGCAAGATTTCCCACACCCAAAATTGTAAATTTTTCTCCATCAAGCTCTATATAATCGCCAGTTAATATCTGACCATTAACTTTATTGGTATTTATGACATAGCAATAATCTTTTAAATCTTCGGTAACAGTTGATCCAAAAAGTATTATTACATCATTTCCCATTTCCCTTATACTATTTCCAATTTCTACTACTTTTGTTTCATATTTTATAGTCATAAAATCACTCTATAGTTGGTATAAACCAAAGCTTGCCAAGTAGCCAACCAAAACCCTAGGAACACCTATTAAGAATCTTGAATACATTACAGAAACTACACCAACTTCAACTGTTTCAGGTTCTGCTTCCGCAAGACCTAGACCTACTGGTATAAAATCACATGCATTTTGTGTATTTATAGCAAAAAGTGCTTGTAAAGCTAGACTTGGAGCAATATTACCTCTTGCTATTTCAGCTCCTATCAAGGTCCCAATAACTTGAGCAATTACTGCCCCTGGACCTAGTAAGGCAGAAAGAACTGGAATAGAACAAATAAGACCTAGAATAGTTAAACCAACAATATTATTTGTTAATGGAATAAGTAAATTAGCAAACCAATTTCCAAAGCCAGAACCTTGGATAATTCCTATAAGCATTGATACAAAGGCCATAAAAGGAATTATTGTATGAATCATTGTGTTAACGGCATCTCTACCTGCTTGATAGAATATATCTATAACTCTACCAGCTCCCATACCAACTTTTTGTACAAAGGAATTTTTACTTTCTTTTGCTAATGTTTGAGAGACCGTTTTATCTGTTGTGTATAAAGGTTGATCCTTTTTATCTTCTGCTGGATTTTTTTGTTCAGAAATTTGGCTTTCTTCATCCAAAACAAGTTCTATCTGATTTATTCCTACATCTGAAACATAAATTTCTGGAGTAATAAACTTTGCCAAAGGTCCAGATTTTCCTGTAGGCATAATATTTATTGTAGGAATTCCTTTTTTAGGATAGATTCCACATCTTAAAGTTCCACCGCAATCAATAATAACAGCAAATACTTTTTCATCTGGAACGGATGTCTTAAATCCGTTTACAACCTCACAATTTGTTAATTCTTGTATCTTATCTACAATGTCTGGTTTAGCTCCACCTCCTGTGATATATAAAAGAATGTTTTTGTCATCTTCTGGTCCTATTATCAATGGTCCACCATAACCAGCCACACCTTTGTTAACTTTAATTTTTGTCATCATTGTGCCTCCACATCAATTGTTCTTTTTAACTTAACATTTTGTTGTTTTTCAACATAATTTGTTGTAAAGTCAGTAATCCAGCCTGCAAAAAAGTTCATTACCAAACCAACTAACATATATCTAATTGCTAAAGGTGTAACGTCTAAACCTAATTTTTCTACACCATTAGCTATTCCCAACCAAACAAATAGTTCACCTGGATTTATGTGCGGAAATAAACCATTGTTTGTATGACAGTGATAGGCTGCTGTTGCATAATATGATGGTTTTTGATACTCTGGCAAGAACTTACCCATAGATAAAGCCATTGGATTACCAACCATAAATGCAGATACAAAGGGTAAAATTCCATAAGCCAATATTTTTCTTTTAGAACAAAACTTAGCGAACTTATTTACTTTTTCTACTCCAATAAGTGAAATTAAAGAGTTCATAAATACCAATAATAGCAATACCTTAGGTATTATGCCACCTACCCAATCAACAAAGGTACCAGCTCCAAGTTCAAATAAGCCAATAAAGCCTTGCGCAAATTTTACTAAAAAATTCATATTTCCTCCCTATTATTTATTAGTTTGTGTCTCATATTTTGAAAAATAGTTTTTTTCTCACAAATCTTTTCTCCATTTTTAACTTTATTAAAGTTATCTTTTGCATTAAGTATCGCAAGCTTTAAGTTTCCAGCAAATCCTAGCTCTTTTAAAATTTCGTCATCTAAATCATTTATGTTTAGCTTATTGAAGATATCACTTTCCTTAAATCTTGCAAAACTTGTAAGACCATAAAGATATGCATATTTTTTTATATTTCCTATATCATCTATAGAAAACATTACTATAGCTCCTTTTTTTACTCCTCCTTTCCTAATTCCAATACATACTTTTCCTCTTTTGATATATTTACTAAAGTATCTTTTGAATGAATTCATTTGTAAATAAGTAAAAAGATACTGCAAAAGAAAAACAGCTAACATTAAAATCCCCAAATATAAGTAGTTTCCCATTTTTACCACCCCCTATCTAAAAAGATTTGTATCTTTGATAATTGACTCTACAAAATCTCTATAACTTTCTATTTCATTAATCTTTTCCAATAGTTTTTCTTCGGTAGCTATGTCAACGATTTCTTCATAAAGCTTCAACAAAATCGAATCTTCTTCAGAATTGATTCCAACAAGAAATATTAATTTTGGATTTCTCTTTTTATTAATGCCTATACTTATAATAAAATTATTTGATTTAGCATGAGGAAAGGCTACTTCTTCAGAAAAAATTGTGGTTGATTTTTCTTCTCTTGCAAATATATTAGCCTTGAATTCTTCATCAGACATACCAAGTTCTATAAGTTTGTTTAACATATAATTTAAATCCTCTTCGTAACTATTACCATCAAGAAAAAAGAATAACTCCTTGTTTACTTTATTAATTATTATAGAGTTCAGAGTATTGTTAATATCAAAGTCTGCTACAATACTTAGCTTAAATTTATTAATTTTATTTATTACTTGCTCACAATTGGCTAAATCTTTCTCATATATATAGTATGAGCCAATATCTAATTGCTGATTTGAAATTAATAAGTCGTATTTTTCAATGTTTTTAATATTTCTGATATCATCATATATATCTATGATAAATTCATCTGGGAAATGCTGTTCAATCATCTTTTTTAATATCATTGTTTCACTTATTTCAAAGCTATTAATCAAAGCCAATTTATATTTATTATTTGAACCCTCATTTAATATTTTTCCTACATAAAGTTGGAAATATGCTGCTAAATAAGACATTTCAGATTCACTGATTTTATGGTTTGTCTTCTCTTCGATAACTTTTGATGAAATTTTTGCCATTTCATAAGCAACTTTATACTTGTTTTTTATCTCATCTTTAATTGGATTATTAATACTAATATCACTTTAAATTAGGACTGCATAGCCACTCCCTATGAGTAACACTTTTAACCATTTCTTTTGTTAAATTATTTATTGTTTTACACAACCTATCTACTACATCAGATAATGTATTAAATAATTCGTTCTTAAA
>JAQYEZ010000061.1 GCA_028723425.1 Peptoniphilaceae bacterium
AGTCTTAGCATGATTTCGCCTAGGGTTACTACTTTTTTCATTTATTGCCTTGCCTTTCTTATTTTTTCTAGGTATTGTTTGCTTTTTTGGCTTATTTCTTCTTTTGTTCCTTTTACTAGGTTGCTTCCTGCTCCTACTGCGTATACTCCTACTTTGAACCATTCTTCTACGTTTTCTAGGCTTACTCCTCCTGTTGGCATGATGTTTACGTATGGGATTGGACCGTGGATTGCTTTTACATAGGATGGGCCTGTTAGACTTCCTGGGAAGAGTTTTATTATGTCTACTCCATAGCTTAGGGCTTCTAGGATTTCTGTTGGTGTTATACAGCCTGGCATGTAGGGAATTTGGTATTTGTTACATAGTTTGGCTACGTTTTTGTCAAAGGCTGGTGATACTATGAATTTGGCTCCGTTTAGGATTGCAAGCCTTGCTGTTATTGGGTCTGTTACTGTTCCTGCTCCTATTAGGGTGTCTTCTGGTAATTCTTCTTGGAGTTTTTTGAATACTTCTATGGCATTTGGTATGGTAAAGGTTACTTCTAAGATGTTTATTCCGCCTTCTACTAAGCCCTTGCAGTATTCTATGGCTTGTTTTTCGTCTTTTCCTCTTACTACTGGAACTATTCCTAGCTCGTGAATTCTATTTAGGGTTTCTAGTTTACTCATTTTTATTCCTTTCCTTTTTTATCTGCCTTGTTTATTGCTTCCCAAAGACCGTTTAGGTAGGCTACTCCCAAGGCTCTATCGTAAAGGCCATAACCTGGTCTTCCTGTTTCATCCCAAATCATTCTACCATGATCTGGTCTAATATATCCGTCAAATCCCACATCATAAAGGGCTTTCATGATAGCATACATATCTAGGGACCCATATGAAGAAAGGTGAGCTGATTCATAGAATTTTCTTTCTCCTTCATATTTGATATTTCTTGCATGAACACAAGCTATTCTATCTTTTTTGCCAAAATATTTTATGAAGTCTATTATATCAATGTCAGGATTTGAGCCTATAGAACCAGTACATAGGCAAATTGAATTTGCAGGTGAGTCTACCAAATTTATTATCTTGTCAAATTGTTCTTTGCTATGGCTTATTCTTGGAATACCAAATACTGGCCAAGCGGGATCATCTGGGTGAACAGCCATTCTAATTCCAAGTTCTTCGCAAGTTGGAATGATTTTTTCTAGGAAATATTTGTAATTTTCCAAAAGTTTTTCTTCATCTATATCCTTATATTTTTGCAAGACTTGGCTTAACTCTTCTAATCTTTCTGGCTCCCAACCAGGAAGGCTAAATTCTCCTGCTCCATCTAAGGTTTTTTCAACCAATTCTTGAGGAGTAAGACCTTTTATATCTTTCTCATCATAAGAAAGGGTGTTTGAACCATCTTCCAATTCTCTTTTAAGGTCAGTTTTTAACCAATCAAAGACTGGCATGAAATTATATACTACTACTTTTACTCCACATTCAGCGACATTTCTCAAGGACTCTTTGTAATTTTCAATATATTTATCCCTTGTAGGAAGGCCCATTTTGATATCTTCGTGGACATTTATAGATTCAAGGATTTCGCATTCAAGACCATTTTTATTGATTTCATCTACATAGGCCTTAAATATATCTTTATCCCAAACTTCACCTGCGGCAAAGTCATCCATCATTCCCATAACCCCAGTGACCCCTGGGATTTGTCTGATGTATTTTAAACTAATAGGGTCGGATTTTCCATAGTATCTAAAAGTCATTTTCATAGCTATTCTCCTAAATATTTTTCTAATGTAGCCCTTACGCTACCAGGTCCTTGTGACATTTCTTCCAAGTATTTTAAGATTTTCTTATCAAGTCCAACTTCAACCAAGTTTAGACCAAAAATTTGATCATTTTCTAAAAATTTTTCTAAATCATCTGTAACTTCAAACTTGCCTAGTTCTATGCCAGAAAGAGATTTTTTAAGTTCATCCATCAAAGGATCTTTGGAAAGTTCAAAATCTTCTCCCCTATCATCAACTCCCAATAAATATCTTAGCCAACCTGCAAGAGAAAGTGGTATAAAGTTTAAATCTTTAACATCAAGATCTTTTGAATCCCTGTAAGCTTTGATAGTTTCTCCAAATCTAATAGCTACCTTTTGACTAGTATCTGTTGCAATTCTTTGAGGTGTATCTGGTATATATTTATTTGGAAAACGAACGTTTATAACCTCATCAATAAAATCTTTAGGATTTAAAATTCCAGGATCTACTACAACTTTCAAAGCTTCGTCATAGCCGATTTTTTTGATCAACTTAACCAAAAGTTCATCTTGCATTTCAGCTGCTATACTTTTATAGCCCAATACACAGCCAAAGGTCGCAAGTGTAGTATGGAGAGGGTTTAGACAAGTTGTAACTTTCATTGTCTCAACCTTGTTTACAGTTTCTCTATCAGTCATATAAAGGCCTACTTTTTCAAATGGAGGTCTACCATTTACAAAATCATCTTCTACAACAAGATATTCTGCTTCTTCTGAATTTACATATGGAGCTGTGTAGGTATTTTTTCCTGTTACAACTATATCCATATCTTCAAAGCCTATCTTTTCCAAATAATCTTTAACTTCTTCTGCAGGTCTTGGTGTAATCTTATCTATCATAGTCCATGGATAAGAAACTTTATTTTCCAAATAATCTATAAACTCTTTTTCAACCTTGCCACTTTCATACCAAGCCTTTGCTATAAGAAAAACAGAATTTTTAATCTTGTCCCCATTCTTAGAACAGTTATCAAGACTTAAAAGGGTAAGAGCTTGACCAGTTTCTTTAAATCTCTTATAAAGAAGATAAGTTAGATAGGTCATTAGGTGTTTACCGTCTTCTATATTAGAAGCCAAATCACTCTTTACTACATCCATTAGCTCTCCATTTGGCTTATATAAGTTGTAGCCTTTTTCTGTAATGGTAAAGCTTGCAAGTTCTAGATTTTTGTTAAGGAAGATTTCCTCAATCCTTTCCTTATCCTTGCTAACAGCCAAGCATTCAGAAAGATTTCCTATTAAATTAGTAGAAAAATCTCCATTTTTGTGCAAGGTAACAGACAAGGCCAAATTGTCATAAGGCTTGTAGGTATCAGCAAGAATTTCCTCATCAAAACTTTCTACAACAGAAATTCCCCTGTCAAGCAAACCCTTATTAATAAGATCTTGACCAATCCTTGCTATATATCCCTTAAAAATATTTCCAGACCCAAAAGCAATCCACTTAGGATCCTTAATAGAAGCTTCTCTTAATTTTTTGACATCGTAAGTAATTTTTTGGTCTACTTTCTCATTTATTTCTTTTAAATTTTGCAAATTTAATTTCATTTACAAATCCTCCAATTTTTCATCAAACTGTAACCGCTTACATTCATTATATTACTTAATTTAAAAGATTCAATATTTTTTAATTGAAAACTTTTAAATTAAGCCTTTAATAATCTATCTATTTTTTACTTTTGTAATTGAAATTTGGTATAGAATTCCATCTTTCTTTGAAATAATGAGCAGCTAATTTAGGCTTTCTATCACGAGTAAAGAGTCCTTTTTTATTTCCATCAACTCTCAATAAACCTTGACTTGTTGCAAAGTCTGCAAAATTCCATGGTTGTTCTCCAATAACAAAGTCAAATTCATCAAAAACTTTATTGTTTTCTTTATAATATTCCAGTTGATATTCTTCGCTATACATAACAGGAGTTGTATTATGGATTCCTGAAACAGTATCTGCTCCATATTCAGTAAATAATACTGGTTTTTTAATCTCTTCCCACTTTTCAAGTTCTTTTCTCAAAAGCTCTGTAGATTCTTTTATAAATGGTCCTCCAAAATACCAACCATAATATCTATTTAAACATATTACATCGGCTAGTTTTGAAATTATATCATTTTCTGGATCGGCACCACTTTGGACCCCAACCATAGTGCATGGTCTTTTTTGTGGGTCAACTTCTCTTGCTAGATCAAATAGAGGTTTGAAATATTCGAAAGAACCTGAAGATGTAGTATCAGCTTCATTTGCAATTGACCACATTACAACGCAGGCATGATTTTTATCTCTATTAATCATATCTTTGATTACTTCTTTATGGTGGTCAAAAGTTTTTATTCCATGTTCTTTATCAAAGGTTGAAACCTTTTGTCCATTAAAATTAGCTCCTCCGCCAAAGCTGAAATTTATACCAACGGCTGGAGTTTCATCTATTACAACAAAGCCTTCCCTATCACACAATCTCATCATTTCTTCAGAGTAAGGATAATGACTTGTTCTAAAGCTATTGCAACCTTGCCATCTCATTATTGATAAATCTTTAATATTCATGGCTTCATTTATTCCCCTACCATTTGGGAAAGTATCTTCATGTTTACCATATCCCTTAAAATAGAATGGCTTGCCATTTATTAAAAATTCACATCCCCTTACTTCTACGCTTCTTACTCCGTAAGGCAATATATATTCGTCATCAGCAAACTCTACCTTTATATCATACAAATAGGCATCCAATACTTGCCATAATCTTACATTTTTTATTTCAATAGAACCTTGGTTTCCATATGACTGACCAACCATATTGCCTTCTTGGTCATATATTGAAACTTTAGATTCGCCTTCTCCTTTAGTGTAAACTTTGTAAGATAAAGTAGCATCCTTATCTGATATATTTGAGACAAGATCTATATCTTCTATATAATTTTTTGGACTTGTATATATTCTTACGTGTCTGGTTATGCCTGCATAATTGAAGAAATCGAAATTAGGATTGTTAACTTTTTTTGTATCTAGTTTAAAATCTACTCCAGCCATACCAAGCATAGCACTTTCTCCGCCAACTGGAAGAGTAGTATAGTCTATAACATTATCTACAGCTACAGTTAATAGATTGCTGCCATTTTTTATAAAAGAATTTATCTCAACTTCAAATGGCAAAAATCCGCCTTTGTGTTCTGTGATTAAATTTCCATTTAAATATACTTTAGCATGATGAGTAACAGCATCAAATCTCAAAACTACCCTATTATCTTTTAGGCTTTGAGGTAAGTTAAATTTTCTTTGATAAAAGACCCAGCCATAATGATCCCTAAAATCAATTCCTTCCTTCAAATCATTGTATGAAGAAGGCACATACATAGTTGTGGAATCTTTTAAGGGCCTTTCATACCATTTTTCTTCAAAGCCCTTGCCATCATCTAATTTAAAATCCCAAACCCCATCTAGGGAAGTTACTATTCTTGATTTTGTCAAAATTGGATATAACATAATTTACTCCTTTACTTATTTTCTCTTCTTTCCTTTAAAATCTTTGAATTGTTATCAACAACTTTTTTACTTAATGGATATATAAATGTTAATGAAACTGATAAGACTATAAATACTACTCCAGGAAATAGGGTCGCTATATTATAGATTCCTTGTGCTATTTGTGGATTTACAGCTGTAGCTGTTGTATAACCAACCATTGATAATAAAGCTCCTGTAAGTCCAGAAGATGCTGCTTGACCAAGTTTTCTAGCAAAAGAATAAGATCCATATATAGTTCCATCATCTCTGTTACCTGTTTTTACTTCAATATCATCTATTACATCAATAATCATAGCCCATGTAATAATGTTAAATGAAGCTAAACCAGCAGTAGCTATTGCCATTACTACATAAAATAGACCTAAACTTTTAATTTTCATAAAATATGCCAAAATTAAAACTATTCCCGCTACGGCACATCCTATTGCTGATACTTCTTTTTTGCCAATTTTGCCTGCAAAATTTGGAATAACTAAAGACAAAGCAAAAGTTATTGCAGAATTTATCATGGTATTAACCGAAATTGCGCCAGCATTTTTAAAATATGATGGATATATATAATTAGCCATTCCATTCATAGTTAATAAGGCAAGTAATAACAAAATAGCACAAACTATCAAGCCTATTAAAGATTTTGATGTAAGCATAGCCTTAAAGATATCAAAGACTGAAGAATCACTTTCATTTTGTTTGATTTGAACTCTTTCTGTTGTAAACTTTATACAAATAGTGTAGCAAATTAAAGCTAAAACAGAACAAATTAGTGAGAAAATCATCATTTTATGGCCATCAAAAATTACATTGCCAGCCTTATCTGTGTAGTAGACAAAGATTGGAGCTATAACGCCTATAGAAAGTTGTGCCAAAGTAGCACCAATTGATCTTGCTGATGATAATTCTGTTCTTTGATTTGGACTATCTGTAATAGCAGAAGCCATTGATCCATAAGGTATATTAATTCCAGTATAACATACTGATCCCCAAAGCAAATATGTAAAATACATCCAGAAAACTTTAAAGCCCATGCTCATATCCTTAAACCATACAGCATACATTAAAAATGATGCAAGAGCTACAGGTCCCATAAACCTTCTCATCCACTGTTTAAATTTCCCATCTTTTCCTGATGGACTTCTATCTACCAATTGTCCCATTCCAATATCTGTAAAAGCATCAACAATCCTAGAAAGCATCATCATAAGCCCTACAGCTGCTGCAGAAATCCCCATTACATCAGTGTAAAATTTCATCAAAAACATTGATGCCAAGATAAAGGTAAAATCGTTTCCGAAATCCCCAAACATGTACCCTATTTTGTCCCTCATGCCAAAAGGTCTTAAATTTTGCCTAACATTTTTTTCCATTAGATCCTCCAAAAATCATTATTAATTTTTAGCATACAATGTAACCGGTTACACGCACTTTATTTAACAATTTCACCTACTATCCAAGTTTTCTTTTTATTTTTGCATGTTATATAAATGTGAAATTGTAACCGCTTACATGTTGCTTATAGAATTTTTCTTTCTTAGTTTTAGTATAAGGTATAAAATCAGTTCTGTCAAGCACTATTTGAAATTTTTTTGATATTTCTTTTGCACTTTGAACTTTTCCAAGAAAATATAGTGCTATTTCTTAGACTTTCCTGTTTTCCTATAAAAATCTTCATTTTATTTTTTTCCGTAGCAAATATTTTTTATATATTTGCTACGGATCTTATTCTTATAAATATCTAATAGCTTAAACCAAAGCCCATTTTATATTCATTGCCCTCGCTATCAACATAAGCATATTTCATTCCCTTAGGCATATACTTATCCTTATCATAGCCTGGCACATCGTTAGGAGATATACATTTACCGTCTTTATCAACAGCAATAACCTTACTTGAAGCAGGTAGGGTAATAGGCAAAAGACCACTTGGCCTTACTATACCTGTTAAAACCTCCATTTGTGCATCCACAAAAGTTTCAAAGCTTGCTACAAGTCCATCGGAAATTTTTTCAACATTTGATAATATCCATGGTAGATTTGTATTTACAGATACAATAAGTTTTCCACCTTTAGCGTGAATTTTATCAGATATTTCTTTTACCCTATGGATGTTGCTTACTGTTGTTTCCTTATAAGCTCTACCATCACTTGCTATATTTGTTTTATCTTCACATAATTCTAGCTCAAGCAAGCCTGGTGTTGCTGAAAAATAGTTACCTGATTTTGGATAAATTAGGACAAAGGCATAGTCTGCATCTTCTAGATTTTCTACTAAGCTTATATTGTCAAAATCTTTAAGGTCTTTATAGGCATTTTTTGTATATTTTTTTGCCATTTCTTTATCCTTATGCAAGGCTTCTATATAAACTTTTGATCCTTTTTTTATAGGCAAGACTTTTTCTTTATTTTTAAGTACAACAAGTGATTTTTGATGAGCCCTATGAGCTTTACTTAAAAAGTCATCATTGGCCACTATTTGTTTGGCTTTTTCTACATCAACGTATGTTTTATCATCAAATAAGCCTAGGCTAAACATCTCTATTAAAAGTCTTATGTTGGCCTCATTTATTCTTTCTTCAGAAATTTTTCCTTGTTTAACTGCTTCTATGATTAAGTTTACTTCGTTGGTATCAGCAATTATATCCACACCGTTGTTTATAGCTTTAGCAGTTCTATCAACCTTATCTAAATCTTCCACTCCCCAACACATATTGTCTATAATTCCTGAATCTGAGTTAACATAGCCTTTAAAGCCCATCTTTTTTCTTAGTAAATCTTGGATAAAATATTTATTAAAAGCAAAACCTAGATCTTCAAATTCAACTTCTTGACCCATATAGGCTTGATAGGCGGATTTTTCTCCTGAAGGTATAGAATAGTATGGCATTATAGATGATGTGCCTAAATCAATAGCTGCCTTAAATGGTGGCAAATGATATTTTCCCAAAGAACCTTCTGTTTGATATACATTGAATTTCCCCTCTTTGTAGTGAGGATCGAAACCATTTTCTCTGGCTCCTCCTCCTGGAAAGTGTTTGGTTGTTAAGGCAACTGATTCTTTGTTTAATTTTTCCCCTTGGAAAGCCTTCACAAGTCTTCTTGCTACATCTGCTATTAATTCTTCATTTTCACCAAAGGTACCATATATTCTTTGCCAACGGGGATCTGTTACAACATCTACCATATACATGTAGCCTTTTCTAATACCAGTAGCATTCCATTCTGCCTTTGAACATTGAGCAAATTCAGATATTATGGAATAATCTCCACCATTTTTCTTATCCCCAAGGGCTGCTGCCGCAAGACCTAAGGTAGAAGGCCAAGTTGTAAAGACTCCAACAGCATCATTCATACCAAAAGTTTGTTCCGCATTTTCATTTCTTGAGTTTGAAGCAATAAGCACAGGTATTCCAAGCCTTGTTCCTTCGGCTACTTCATTCATCTTATTTATCCAAAGGGCAATTTGATCTTCTTTGTAATTTTCTCTTAGGATAAAATGACGCATATTTAATTCTTCAATAGTCCTAGTATTTCCATATTCTTTTTGATCTGTAAATATGTTACTTTTACTTTCTTTAAACTCATTATTTAGGATACCTGATTGGTCCCTATATTTTTCATCACAAGAAAGACCCATATTTTGAGTTGTAATCATAAGCATTCCCGCTTTTTCTTCCAAAGTCATCTTGGAAACCAAATCCTTAGCCCTATCGACAGGATCAAGTCTATAGTCCTCGTAGGAATCAAGCTTTCCATTGGCATTTAGGTCTTTAAATTTCAAGCCATCTACTTCAATTAATTTTTTCTTTCTTACTTCAAGTTTTACTTGTTCCATATTTTCTCCTTGAAATATCCTTTGTAATAGGTTACCTTGTTGGTTATTGACAAAAATTTATACTTATAAGCATATGTTGGCTATATCAAGCCCGCACTTTGTGGCAAAGATAAGGCTATAGCTGGTACATATGTTACGAGTATTAGTCCTATTAGAATTGCTACATAATATCTAATCATATATGGCATTACCTTTGATAGACTGCTATCTCCTACCTTTATAGCAACAAATAATGTATTTCCAACTGGTGGAGTTATATTTCCAATGCACAAGTTATAAACTATTACTAGACCAAAGTGAACTGGGTGCATGCCAAATTCTGTTACTATAGGCAAAAATAAGGGTGTAAATATTAGAATAGCAGGAGTTACATCCATAAATGTTCCAGCTATTAATAAAATCAAGTTCATTATTAGTAGAATCACTATAGGGTTATCTGTCAAGGATAGCATAGCATTTCCTATCATTTGAGGTATGCCAGTAAAGGCCATTACCCAAGAAAGTATGTTGGAAACTCCAATTAAAAATACTACAATACCGCTCATCTTTGCTGATGATACAAGTATGTCCCAAATTTTCTTTAAGTTAAGATTTTTATATATTAAACCAAGAATTAGGGCATAGAGTACAGATACGGCAGATCCTTCTGTTGCAGTAAATACTCCCTTTACTATTCCACCGATAACTACAACTATCAAACCAAGTGATGGTATAGCTTTTAGGGTTGCCTTGCCTAGATTTGCCCAAGAAAATTTTTCCTTATTTGTTGTATAGCCTTTTTTCTTTGCCAAAATTATTGTTACAATCAAACAACCTATAGTCCAAATTAAACCTGGTATATAGCCTGCCAAGAATAAGGCTGCAACTGATGTTCCTCCTGATACCAAAGAATAAGTAATTAAGGCATTTGAAGGAGGAATTAAAAGTCCTGATGGAGCAGAAGCTCCATTTGCTGCGGCTGAAAATCCCTTATCATAGCCTAATTCTTCTTCTCCACTTTTTACCATAGATCCAACTGCTGCCGCTGCCGCAGATGCAGATCCTGATATAGCTCCAAATAGTGCATTTGTTCCAACATTTGTCACCATTAGTGCTCCTGGTAGTTTTCCCAAAATGGCCATTACAAAATCTACTAACCTTTTGGCTATACCACCTTCATTCATAAGATTTCCTGCCAAGATGAAAAATGGTATGGCTGTTAGGGTAAAGGATGACATCCCTACAAAACTTCTTTGGGCTCCAGTTACTACAGATGGATTTATAGCAACTGTTTGTAAAATCGCTGTAAGTGCTGCAATTCCTATGGAGAAGGCTATTGGCACTCCCAAGATTAAAAGGGTAACTAATACTATTAAAATTATTGATAAAGCTTGAAGAGCCATTAATTTTCACCTCCGTTTATATGTTTTGATACATCCTCTGCCCCACTTACGAGTTCTTCAGATGCTTCTGTTAATGATTTTTTTTGTTTAAATCTAATCTTTTCTTCCATGATATCTTTGATATTTAAGATACAAAATAAGATATTTAAGGCTCCTGCCACCGGTAGAGCCATATAAAATATTCCAAGGGGTACTGACAAGGATGATGTCATTTGACCCATTGTAAGTTTACTTATTGCTATACCACCATATACAAGAACTATCATAGAAAATAATAAAATTATTATTTCAGAAAGTATAGCTACGATTCTTTGGGTCTTTTCTGATCTTGTTTCTATAAAAACTGGTATATTCATGTGTTCTCTTTCTCCTGTTACCAAGGCTGCTCCAAAGAGTGTTAACCAGGCAAATAGATATGAGGTCAACTCTTCTGTCCATGTAGCAGAATTATTTAAAACATATCTGGTAAACACTTGCCAAATTACTAGAATAAACATCACTGCCAAGGTAAGGCCACCTAAAACTTTTAATATTCTTTCTAAAAATTTTCTCATTATTTAGCACCTCCTTGAGCTGGATATTCTTTGTTATAGACTTGAATTTTTTCATAGACTGGTCTAAGCTTTTTGTTTTTATTTAAAACTTCTTCTGTTAATGGAGCAACCACAGCTGCAAAATCACTTGGATTAGGATAATTAAATTTTACTCCCATTTCTTCTGCTGATTTTTTGGCTTTTTTTACGGCTTTTGCCCATTCTTCTCTTTGTTTTTTATTAAGTATTTCAAATCCTTTTTCAAAAACTTTTCTCTCATTAGCAGGCAAATTTTCCATAAAATCTATGTTTGCAATCAAAATATCTGGAACCATTTGGTGCATATCGTAAGAATAGTACTTGCAAATTTCTCCATGCCCATTATCGGTTAAAGACATCTCGTTGTTTTCTGCTCCATCTATGATTCCTGATTGTAAAGCTGTATAAACTTCTCCAAAGCCCATAGGAGAAGCACTTGCTCCAAGTAGGTCCATCATCCTAACATTGGTTGGCGATTGCTGAACTCTAATTTTTAATCCTTTTAAATCTTCTGGTTTTTCTATAGGCTTATCCTTTGTATAAAAAGATCTACTTCCAGCATCAAGCCAAGTTACAGCAACAAAACCCGATTTTTCTGTTGCATTAAATATAGGATTTGTAAGAGATTTATCATCCATTACATGGTGATAAGACTTTTCAGATGCAAATAAATATGGTAAATTAAAAATCTCATAAACATCATCAAACGTTTCCAAAATAGCATTTGAGGCTACGCAAAAATTGATTGCCCCTGTTTGTGTTAACTGAACCATATCTGTTTGTGATCCTAAAAGCTCTGACGGATAAACTTGAACATCGTATTTATCGCCAAGTTTTTCTTCAACATATTTCTCAAATTCTAATAAACCTAAGTGAGTAGGGTGGTTTTGTGATTGGTTATGACCGACCCTTACTATAATCTTCTCTGTTTGTTCACCTTTAGCTTTATTTGATGAACAAGATGAAAAACTTATTATTAGAAGAAGAGCAAAAATTGCCCTAATAAACTTTTTCATTTAAACTCCTTTTTTACTAATAAAAACTTATATATTTTATGTCGTTTCTTTTGCCAAAAAAATTGTATCTACTATAGTTTCGTGATTAAAGTCTTCTTCTTTAATCAACTTCTCTAAAGATTCAACGGCAATTTTCGCCTGAAGACCTAGCTGTTGATCTATGGAAGAGATAGCTTTTTGAGTATAGTTAGAAGAGTCAATATTATCAAAACCAACTATAGCTATTTCACCAGGTATATCTATGCCTAGACTAATAAAGTGCTTATAATACTGAATAGCTAAGTTATCATTTTCAAATTGAATAGCATCGGCTTTCATATCCCTTAATAACTTAATTACTTCAATAATTTCACAATCAACATCACTAGATTCAAACTCTATTACCTCATTATTTGGGTAGATAAGTTCTATGGCCTTTTTAAAAGCCTTTCTCTTGGAAACAGCAGACCTATTTTTCATACTATCTACCGGATAAATATAAATAGGATTTTTGTAGCCTCTAGCTTTAATAAATTTTACAGAATCAATAATGCCTTTTTGCTCATCCGACGAAACAGTAATCACATTCTTATATTTTTTATCAAGAATCGCATTTATCATAATAACTGGAAAAGTATTAGAAGCCTTTATAAGTTCCTTTAAAAACGCTTTTTCCTCATACATAGATCCTACTGTTATAATCGCATCAACCTTTTTTTCTCTTAATAAATATAGATAATCAAGTTTCTTTTTAGTATCCAAAGTTGTATTACATAAGATAGAAACCATGCCATATTTATTGAGATTTTTTTCTAATTCATAGGCCAATTGATGGTCAAAATAGTTTCTAATATTTGAAACCATAATTCCAATAGATTCTGTCTTGTTAGTTGCAAGAGATCTTGCTATACCATTTGGTACATAATCTAGTTCTCTTATGACTTTTAATACTTTTTCTCTAGTTTCTTGGCTTACAGTTGCTGTACCATTTATTACCCTTGATACTGTAGCAACCGACACCCCAGCTTTCTTTGCTACATCATAAATACTCATACCTTTATGTAAGTGCTAATATGAAAAAATCATTTTCCAACACTTTACTATGACCTCATTTCCTTATAAGTTTTGTAAGCGGTTACATTTACTAACTATCACTTCCTAAAAAAAGTATATATGAATATCAAACACTTGTCAAACATTTATTTTTCTTTATCTTTCTATAAGCTAAGTATAAGAAAAATTTTTTTAGACTACCAATCTATCCTACCACTTACATTGCCATTTACTATTCTTTGGACTTTTTCCTTGCTTACCAAGTTGAAATCTCCCTTAATAGTATGTTTTAAACTTGAAGCTGCAACGGCAAAATCTATAGCTTCTTCTTGACTTTTACCATCCAAAATTGCAGAAAGAAGACCTGCGGCAAAGGCATCTCCGCCACCTACCCTATCGACTATCCTAACTTTTAGCTTTTTTGACTCATAAAAATTCTTTCCATCAAAAATAGCTGCAGAAAGAGTATTATCCGATGCTGAAAGTGATTGTCTTAAAGTTGAAACTATATACTTAAAACCATAGTAGTTGTAAATTTCCCTAAAGATTTTTTCAACACTATCTCTAGTTAATTCTCCTTCTTTTACATCATGAAGTTGAGGCAAAATTCCTATAAGTATATCTATGTATGGACTAAAATCATTATATATTTTTACAGCATCTTCCAATTTAATGACAGAAGATCTCCAATTCAAATCAAAGGCAACCATAACCTTTTGTCTTTTAGCTTCTTTCATAGCTTCAAGTGTTATATCATAGCAATTTTTGGATAAGGCTGGCAAAATACCCGAAACAAAGAACAGACTTGCATCTTTAAAAATCTTCTTAAAATCAAATTCCTCAACTTTTGCCCTAGCAATGGATGAATTTTTCCTATCATAAATTACTTTTGGAGCTCTTTGGCTAGAGCCAATTTCTGAATAATATAGGCCCATCCTTTCCCCGCCTCTTATTATGTAATCAGTATTTACATTAAACTCTCTTAACTGGTTAATGGCAGCATCTCCAATTTCATTATCCACAATCTTACTTATAAAATATGTATCATAGCCGAACTTTGCCATAGAAATAGCAACATTAGCCTCTCCTCCACCATAAACTGCCCTAAATCTATGACTTTGAACAAACCTATTATAGTGCATTGGCGTTAGCCTCAACATAAGTTCCCCCAAAGTTAAAACTTTTTTCATACATCCTCCTTTTTATTAAAATTTTAAATATTTATTAAATTCATCTTATAAATATTTTGTATTTTTGTCAAATAAATGAACTTATGTAGAATGCAGGCAATAAAAAAATAAGACTTAAATAGAAAATTTTCTATAAAGTCTTATTTTACTTATCTTTAAATTTCTTCTGTCAAGTATGGTTTGCCATCTGCTTTTGGTGCTCTTGATTTTTTGTGGAAAATCATAAGTATTAACAGAGTTGATATATATGGAATCATAGATATAAACTCTATTGGAAGTCCTATAGATGTTCCTCCAAGATAAGTTGCTATGGATTGAGTTAGGCCAAAGAAAAGTCCTCCTAGTACTACGCCTTGAGGTCTCCAGTTACCAAAGATTACTGTTACTAGGGCTATATAGCCTTGACCTGCTATCAAGGTTGGAGAAAAGGCTGAAACTACAGCAAGTGACATCATAGCTCCTCCAAGTCCTCCCATAAAGCCAGAAAACATTACTGCCAAATATCTTGTTTTTACAACGTTGACATTAAGTGTTTCTGCAGCTTCTGGGTGCTCACCAACAGCTATTAGCCTAAGTCCCCATTTAGTCTTATATAAAAATACATATAATACTACAACCATTATCAAAGATATATATACAGTGGCATATTGACCAAATATATTTACCAAGGCTTGGTTTGGTAATAGATTTATAAATAGCCTTGGAATTTTGTTTTCAAGAGGAATTGATGGAGTTTGGGTTGCCCCATCAAAGATTAGTCTTGATAAGAAAAGGGCAAGACCTGGTGCTAGTGTGTTTATAGCTATACCAGATATGGTTTGATCTCCAGCAAAGCTAACAGAGATTATCGCATGGATAAGTCCAAAGGCCATTCCCGCAAGTCCTCCACATAAAAAGGCAAGCCAAGGATTTCCTATAATATAGCCTACTGCCGCACCAACAAAGGCCCCTATAGACATCATTCCTTCAAGACCTATATTTACTACTCCTGATTTTTCGCTCATCATTCCACCAAGACCGGTCATCAAAACAGGAGCTGCATTAGAAAAAGTATTGCCAATTATTAGGGCTAACATTGTAAGATTAAGCATCTAAATCACTCCCTTCTGTATCTTGTGACTTCTCTGTGAGTTCTTCTACTACATTTTTCACTTCTATTGTTTCCACTTCTTCAGTTTCTGTTTCTTTTGGGCTAGTTTTTGCCACTTGAGATTTTTTGCTATTTTTTGTAAATTTTGCTTTTAGGATCCTAAATACCAAAGGAATAGCTGTAAAGAGGATAATGGTTCCTATGATTATATTGATAAGCTCACTTGGAACTCCCATAGCTCTTTGAAGGTTAGCGCCTGCATATTTGATGCCCCCAAAGAATAAACCTGAAAATATTATTCCAATAGGATTATTGGATGCCAAAAGTGAAACTGCAAGTCCATCAAAGCCGTAATTTTCCATGGAAGAAAGTAATGGCAAAGAATAAGTATAGCCTAAAACTTGGCTAACGCCCGCTAGGGCACATATGGATCCAGAAATTGCCATAGATTGGATAATTTTTTTCTTGGTATTTATTCCACCATATTCTGATGCTTCTCTATTTAGACCTACTGCCTTTAATTGATAGCCTAGGGTTGTTTTGTTTAGAATATACCAAACGACAATAACTGCAACTATGGCAAGTATGGTTCCCCAATGTATGGGTGCCCTAAAGAATTGGCCTGCAAAGCCGCTATATTTTTGGCCTGCATTTTCTACAAGAGTTATTTTTGCCGACTCATTTATCTCAAAGGTTGCCATAGAGTTTGGTTTTATGTACCTATATACTACAAAGTTTTGCAAATAATAGGCTACCCAGTTTAACATTATTGTTGTAATTACCTCGTGTATACCAAATTTAGCTTTTACAAAACCAACTATAGATCCATACAAAGCTCCTATTATCATTGCTATAATAATAGCTATTAAAACATGAAGCACGGGTGGTAAGTTAAGCTTGTAGCCTAGTAAAAATCCTACAATTGAACCAATAATAAATTGGCCCTCTGCTCCCATATTAAAAAGTCCTGTTTGAAAGGCAAAGCAGACTCCCAAACCAGTAAGGATAATAGGAGTTGAATTAACTATTGCCCAGCCTATATTTCTTGGTGTCCTAAATATACCTTCAAACAAATGTATATAGGCTTGGATAGGGCTATAGCCTGCTATAGCAAGTACAAGTGCTCCTATCAAAAATCCCAATAGTACAGAGACTAGGGTAAATAAAATTTTAGAATCTTTAATAGAGGATTTCTTTTGTGCCTTTATTTGTTTTGCTTTATCTTCTGTCATTATTTACCACCTGCCATTAGCCTACCTATTTCAAACTCATCTGTTTGTTTTGGTAGCCTTTCTCCTACTATTTTTCCATCATATATTACTGCTATCCTATCAGAAAGGTCCATTACTTCATCAAGTTCAAATGAAATCAAAAGAACAGCCTTGCCTTGATTTCTCATCTCTACCAAATATTGGTGAATAAATTCTATAGCCCCAACATCTAAACCTCTAGTTGGTTGGGCCGCTATTAAAACATGGGGATTATTTGCAATTTCTCTTGCTATAATTACCTTTTGTTGGTTACCACCAGAAAGATCTGCTACTGGTGTGTTGATATTTGTTGGTCTTATATCAAATTTTCCAACCAAATCTTTAGCATTTTTATTTATATAATCAAAATTTAACCTACCCTTAGTAGAAAAAGGCTCTTTGGCTACATTTTCCAAAATAAGATTGTCTTTGATTGGATATTCCAAGATAAGCCCTCTCTTTTGCCTATCTTCTGGTATAGAATTCATGCCTTGGTCTATTATCGTTCTTGGACTAGCATTTGTAACGTCTACTCCATTTAAAATAACTTTTCCTTCTTGGATTTCAGTCATTCCTGTAATAGCATCGATAAGCTCTGTTTGACCGTTGCCGTCAACCCCTGCTATACCAAGAATTTCACCTCTTCTTAGACTAAAGCTAAGGCCCTTTAGAACTTCTAATTTTCTTCTATCTTTTACATGAAGATTTTCTACCCTTAAAACCTCATCTCCAAGCTTTTGGTCTTCTTTTTTTACATTGAAAGAAATATCCCTACCAACCATCTTTTCTGCCAAAATATTTTCATCGACATCACAAACTTTAACCTTGTCAATAAATTTACCACGTCTAATTATCGTACAATTATCAGCCATAGCCTTAATTTCTGAAAGTTTATGGGTAATTATTATGATTGACTTTCCCATAGTGGTAAGTTTTTTTACTATTTCTATAAACTCATTTATCTCTTGTGGTGTTAAAACAGCAGTGGGCTCATCAAAGATAAGAATATCCGCACCATGGTAAAGAGTTTTTAAAATCTCAACTCTTTGTTGCATACCAACAGAAATATCTTCAACCTTAGCCTTTGGGTCTATGGAAAGTCCATATTCCTCACTTAATTTTCTTACTTTCTCTTCAGCTTTTTTTCTGTCAATAAAGATTCCATTTGTATCTTCATAACCTAGGATAATGTTTTCAGTTACTGTAAAGGGTTCAATCAACATAAAATGTTGATGTACCATGCCGACTCCTGCTTCTATGGCTTCTTTTGGGGTCATAGAAGATCGTCTCTTGCCATTTATAGTTACACTTCCATAAGTTGGAGGAAACATACCATAGAGTATGTTCATTAGTGTTGTTTTGCCAGCACCATTTTCTCCTAGTAGTGCGTGTACTTCGCACTTGTGAAGATCAAAATTTACATCAGTTAGAACTTGATTATCGCCAAAACGCTTGGTGATATTTTTCATGCTCATAACTGGACTTTCATTTAAATATTTGTCCATAATTCCTCACACTCTAAAATAATATAAAATAATCTTTCTTACTACTAATAATATCAGATATTGGATTAATAGGAAAGAGCATTATGTGATTTTTTTCAATAATTATATAAAAAAATACCAAAATCGGCTTTATTTTTATAAAAATAAGCAATTTTGTTATAATAGTAACATGATTTATAAAATTTTCACAAACAATTCACAAAGTCTTGCAAGCTTACTTTTTTAAATTCCTACAGATAAATTTCACTTACTTCATTAGTTTAGACCTTAAAAACCCAGAATTGTCTTTACTCAATTCTGGGTTTTTGCCTAGTTAATCATCTTTTTAATTTTAACTATTTCATCTAAGAAATAAATTACATTTTATCGTAACCCATTTCTTTGAATTCTTTTTCATTTTGTGGAACTTTTGTTTTTCCATCAATTATATCTTTTTTCAATTCTTCTACTTTATCTTTAACTTCTTTCTTAACAAGGTCGTTGTCAGCATAAGCTATAGTACAAGCATCTCCATCTTTTAGACCAAATCTTACAGTTTCTCCACCAGGGAATTTGTCAGCTGCCAAATCATCACAGATTTTTTGAACTGCAAGACCTACACCTTTGATTGTTGAAACAAGCATATTATCTGGAGCTTCTTCTTTTTGATCTCTATCAACGCCTATAACATATTTATTGTTTTCTTTTGCTGATTCGATTACACCAATACCAGTACCACCTGCTGCTTGGAAGATAACATCAGCACCTGCTTGGTACATTTTGTTAGCTATATTTTTTCCAGCTGCTTGGTCTGCATAAGAGTTAGCATATTGAACTTGTACTTCAATTTCTTTGCCTTTTTCTCTAGCTGCTGCTTGAACTCCAGCTCTGTAGCCAAATTCAAATCTGTCTATAACTGCAGATTTTGAACCACCTACAAAACCAACGTTATTTGTTTGACTTGTCATACCAGCTATATAGCCTACCAAGAATGAGTTTTCATGGTCTGCAAAGCCAATACCTACTAGGTTCTTTTCGCCATTTACATTGTCATTATCGATAATAGCGTATTTTTGATCTGGGTTTTCTTTAGCTGCCTTGTCTGTAGCATCAAATAAAGCATAACCAACTGTAAAAATTACATCAGATTGAGAATCTAGAGCAGATTCTAAGTTTGGTTGGTAATCTGTATCCTTGTGACTTTCTATGTAGTCAAATTTAATTTTACCCTTGTCTTGATATTCGTTTAAACCTTCAAATGCAGATTGGTTAAATGATTTATCATTTACTCCACCTTGGTCTGTAACCATTGTAGCTTTAACCATATCGCCAGATTTTGCTACAACTGCTGATCCACTTTGAGATCCCATATCTTGTGATCCTGATCCATTACCTGCATTTTTTGAACCGCATGCTGCTAGTCCGAACGCAATAGCCATAGCTGAAATGGCTGTACCAAATTTTTTAATATTCATATTTCCCCCTCATAATATTAAAAATGAACGTTTTTAATTATAACGTTTCCTATATCTAAGTCTACTATCTTTTTAGGCTTATGTCCATAGAAAACTTTAAAAATATATCTTATCTATTTTTTACTTATAAAGGATTTTAGCAAGTTAAAGAGTCCATCTATTGCCTTTTCATGAGTCCTTTCATAACCGTGGCTTGCTGCAATGCCTGCCCCAAGCAAAGCATGCCTATAGTCATGATCACTTGCCATAGCCGCAGAAGCATCAGATCCATAGAAAGGATAAATATCTAGGCAATAATCAATTTCTTCTTTTTTAGCTAGATCAATTAGTTCATTGGTTAAATCATAATTGTAGGGACCTGATGAGTCTTTGGCACAAATAGAAACTTTTGTTTCATCAGTTGCAAGATCATCATAAACAACTCCCATATCTACAGCTATCATATCAACAATTCCTTTTGGCTCTCCGCTTGCTGCCCCATGGCCTACTTCTTCATATACTGTAAACATCATGTATAAAGGTCTAGCTATTTTTATATTTTCTTCTTTTATTTCTTTAGCCAAGGCTATAAGTACTCCAGCAGATGCCTTATCGTCAAGATGTCTAGACTTTATAAAACCATTGGATAGAGAAAATCTTGGATCTAAAGAAACAAAGTCCCCACTTGATATGCCCAATTTTTCAGTTTCTTCTTTGGAATTTGTTATACAATCTATAACTATCTCCATATTTTCATCATTTCTTTGGGCATTTTTTGGAAAATCTGACCCATGGACACTTGGCTCATTTAATCTAAATGTTCCCCTATACTCTTTGCCACTTCTTGTGTGAATTACAACATTTTCTTGTTCTGCATAGGCTAGAGGAAAGCCACCTAGGTTTGTTACTCTAAGTCTTCCATTTTCTTTTATAGACCTTACCATAAGTCCCAAGGTATCTATATGTGCTGAGAGTAAAAGTCCATTTTCTTCTCCTTCTACTATAGGAACTACTACATTTCCTTTTTTAGTTTGATAAGGAATATAGCCAAGTTTTTCAAACTCATCGATCAAGTATTCTTCACATTTTTTTGTAAATCCTGTTGGTGATGGTCTTTTACAAAGTTCTTCTATATATTTAACAATTGTTTCTGTTTGCATTTTTTCCTCCTATTTTTTCTCTTATTATATTTTACCTTACTTATTAATCATCTATATATAATTGGGCTTGAGTTTCAAACATTTTTTTATAAAGGCCGTCTGTTTCCATAAGTTCTTTATGGTTACCATTTTCAATAATATGACCATCATCACAAACAATTATCCTATCAGCATATCTTGTTGATGAAAGCCTGTGAGAGATGAAAAGAGAAGTATGACCCTTTGAAATCTCTAGCATATTTTCAAAAATATCTTCTTCACTTCTTGGATCCAGTGCGCTGGTTGGCTCATCCATAATATAGAACTTACCCTTATGGACCATGGACCTTGAAAGGGCAATCTTTTGACCTATACCTCCAGAAGGCTCTATTCCTTTATCATCAAAAAGTGTTGTAATATAGGTATCCAAACCCTTGGGAGTCTTTTTTACCCAATCATATATGCCCAAAAGTTTTAAGCTCTCATAAATTTCTGAAATTTCAGCATCTGTTATAGCAGAAGATTTTTTCCCACTTATATTTTCACTTAGCTTAAATGGAAATAGCCTAAAATCTTGGAAGGTTGGCGATAAAATCTTATAGTAATCACTTGTTTTTAAATCTTCTAAATTTACTCCATTTATCAAGATCGACCCCTTGGTCGGCTCATAAAATTTACACAAAAGCTTAACAATAGTAGACTTACCTGCCCCATTTTTGCCTACTAGGGCAACAGTTTCACCCTCTTCTATTGTAAAGGATAAATCTTTTAAGATGTAATTTTCGCTTTTTGGATATTTGAAATATACATGGTCAAATTCCACTTTAATTAAGGGTTGCTCAATCTTTTTATAAGGCTTATTAGCATCAAATCTTTCTTTTAGATTCATAAAATCAAAATAAGCATTTAGTTTTTCATTTATTGATATAAGTGAAGCATAATTTTTTTCTAGCAAGTTTAGTGTATTTATAAGCTGTATAATGGAGTTAAAATATAGGGTAAAATCTCCAAGACTAATAGTTTTTTCTACCATTCTTTTTGTCAAATAAAACAAAGCCCCAATAATACCAAAGTTTGATATTATATTCATAGCCCCAGTGTATAAGCCATTTCTATTAAAATATAGGCTAGATCTTTTTATCATAGAATCCATAAAGCCCTTTGACTTTTCAAGAATCATCTCTTCTCCCTCATAGATTTTTAAGTCTTTAGAATACTTATAATCTTGGGAAAATTCTATAAAATATCTATAAATTCTATTGTCTGGTATGTCACTTTTTTGTCTAAAAAGTTCATTTTCCTTTAAAAGCCTTACAAATATCCTATTTACAAAAACTATGGCAAGACCTAATATTGGCAATAATATATTTAGCCTTATAAGTACAAATACCGCAATTAAACCTGTTACTAGAGCAGAGCTTAACATATAGAGGTTTTCATATAGACCAAATAAGTCAAAAACAGAATCATGGGCCGCTTCTAATTTATCTTGTACAAGTTTGCTATCGCTTTCTTCTATAGGAAGTCTAATGGACTTTTCACTTAATTCAAAAAGAAGTTTGTCAGTCATAGCCTCAAAAACCAAGTTAAAATAAGTATCGTAATATTCTTTCATTATGACATTTATAGTATTTAAAACTAAGACCAAAGCAAGAATTTGACCTATGAAAGAAATATTATGACTTGTTTGGAAAGCCTCAATAATAAGTTTTGGAGCAAAAATATTTATAAGAGGTAGAACTCCAACAATTATAGAAAAGGCACAAATTTTAAGGCTAAAAAAGGGGAAGTCCTGGTCAATTCTCCTAAAGAGTTTTACTATATTTTTCATATTTCCTCCCTGTAATTTTTGGCTTGAATTTCATAAAGCTCTCTATACTCTTGGTTTGTTCCCATAAGTCCTTGATGACTATCATAGCCTTCTATCTTTCCATCTTTTAAAAATATAACCTTATCGCAAAATCTAGTCGAAGCTAATCTATGAGAAATAAAGATAGAAGACTTATCCTTGTACAAATCATTATAAAGAAGATAAAGTTCTTTTTCTGCCAAGGCATCAAGCTGAGCTGTCGGCTCATCAAGAATTAAAATCTTTGCCGAGGCCTTATTTAAAGCACGAGCCAAAAAAATCCTTTGCTTTTGACCACCAGATAGGTCTACTCCATTTTGATCTATAGTTCTTAGCAAGTATTGGTCTTCGCCCTTTTTATACTTACTTATAAGCTCATCAAGTTTTGTTTTCTTATATATTTCAGAAAGATCCTTATCCTTAGTATTTAAGGTAATATTTTCCTTTATGGAAAATGGCAAAAGTAAGGAATCTTGGAAAATTGCTGCAACTATCTTATTATAAGCTTTGCCAAATTCCCTTATATTTATTCCATTTAAAAGAACTTCTCCTGATGTAGGCTTATAAAGACCACACAAAATTAAAGCAAGAGTAGACTTACCTGCCCCATTTTCTCCAACCAATGCCAAAGATTCTCCCTCTTTTATAGTTAGATTTATATTTTTCAAAACTTCCTTATCAGAAGAAGGATAAGAAAAGGATACATTTTTAAATTCTATGGTATAGGTATCCAAATTTTCTATATCATAGGAAATATTTTGGCCATCATCTTCTTTATTATTTAAAATCTCAAAGAAATATTTAAAAGAAGCAAAAGAATTTCTAAAGTTTGATATTTGCCATTTGATTTGGTCTCCAAAATTTATAAAGGAAAAAATTGCAGTAAAAAACATAAAGAAATCGCCCATATCAATTTCATTCTTTAATATAGATACCACCAACCAATAAAATATGCAGCCATCCCTAAAAAGACTAATTAATTGAGCAAGACTAAGTAGCCTAATTCCCTTTTTATTTATAGCCTTAAAACCGTCTATTCTTTCCTTGTTTTTTTCCATGTAATAAGACCTAAATATAGATAAAAAATCATAGACCAAAATATCTTGTTTGGATTGGGAATTTCTTAGTTCATAATTAAGCTTAGAAAAAATATTCCAATTGTTAGATTGTTCATCATAATAAGCGTGGTATAAGCCAGTAATTTTGTAGGTTAACTTAAAAGAAATTATAGAAGTTATCCCAACAATTAGCAAAAGCAAGGGTCCCATCATAGAAAAAATCCAAATAAAACCCGCCAAGGAAAATAAAATTCCAAATAAATAAGGTAGATTCATCATAATACCACCAGCACCAGAAAATGGACTAATACAAGCGTTTTTGGCATTATTTATCTTTTCTATCTCCTCTTTGTCTTTTTGTTTATCAAAATCTAGGTACAAAGAATAGGATATTACCATCCTTATAAACCTATACCTAATATTATTCATTCTCATCCTGTAATTGTTCATAATAAATGAATCAAAAAAAGAAGTTAGGCTTGAAAAAATAATTAACAGCACAAAAAATACAAGAAAAGAAGAAAGAGGATTATTAGCATTTTTTAATATGTAAGCTGGAGAAACTATCCAGATAAAAGGACTAAGTCCCATAAATATTCCATAAAGGCCAATCAGGACAAACATGAGCGGTTCATACTTGGCCATTAACTTAAACAAAAATTTCAACTCTTTCATTATTAACTTCCTCTCCTTTTCCACAAAATCAAAGCTTTACTGTAAAAAATCACAAAAGCAATTGATTTATGAAAATTTATATAAATTTATCCTTTCTTCAATAATACTATATTTAAAATAATTTAACAAGAAAATCCTACAAAGTATAAATTATTTGAAATAATTTTTTATATAGGCTTGTTTTTTATTTTTAACTATGGTATCATAATGGTATAAAAGGTTTTCACATACATATATATCTAAAGAGCGAGCGATAAGATAAAATTATGCTCGCTTTTTGTGCATTTATGGATAAAAAAACCTTAGAAAAGTTCAGCATTACAATGAAAGGAGAATATTATGAGAGATATTATCATGGGTGAATTTTTCGGTACAATGTTACTAATCATTTTAGGTGATGGAGTTGTTGCAAACGTAACTCTTAACAAGAGTGGTCAACTTGGTGGAGGCTCTGTAGAAATAACTATTGCTTGGGGCCTTGCAGTTCTAATGCCTGCAACTATGTTTGGGGCTTTGACAGGTGCTCACTTTAACCCTGCCCTAACAATCGCTATGGCATTTAATGGTTCAATCGGATGGAATGTTGTTCCTACATACATAATTTCACAAATACTTGGAGCTATAGTTGGGGCTATTATAGTTTATGTCCTATTTAAAGACCACATGGATGCTACAAGTGATCAACCAGAAACAGTAAGAGGTTGTTTCTGTACAGCACCTACTATACCAAACACAGGTAGAAACTTGCTTTCAGAAATCATTGGCACTTTCTTACTAGTAGCTTTCATTTTAGGTTTTGCTAATGTAGAAGGCGCTGGAGCAGCTGGCGTTGACAAACTTTACGTATTTGGCGTTATAGTATCAATCGGTATGTCTTTAGGTGGTTTAACTGGATACGCTATCAATCCAGCAAGAGATCTTGGGCCAAGAATTGCCTATGCAATACTTCCAATTAAAAATAAAATTGATCCTAACTGGGGATATTCTTGGATTCCTGTAGTTGGACCAATTATTGGTGGCCTTATTGCTGTTTTATTCATGAATTTTGTATTCTAGAAAACTATTATTGTAATTTTTAACAAAAATATAGAAAAGAGTTGATTTAATGTATGATGTATTAGTTATAGGCGCAGGCGTTACTGGCGGGTCAATAGCAAGAAGATTATCAAGATATAAACTTGATATAGCAATTCTTGAAAAAGAAAATGACGTATCTATGGGAGCAAGCAAGGCCAACTCTGCAATTATCCATGGCGGTTATGCAGAAAGTGGAAAAGAACTTCGTGGTAGACTTTGCTATCCTGGTAGACTTGCCTTTGATAAGCTTGACCAAGAATTAAACTTTGGTTTTCTCAAAAATGGATCTATAGTTATAGCCTTTGATGAGTATGACCAAAAAGCCCTAGATATGCTATATCAACAAGGTTTGGAAAACGGTCTTGATGATATGGAAATCATAGATCAAAAAAAGCTTAGAGAGCTTGAGCCCAATATATCAGATAAGGCTATATCAGCCCTATATTGTAAGGGTGCAGGAGTATGCTCACCTTATGAATACGTAATAGCCTTGATAGAAAACGCTGTAGACAACGGATGCGACCTTTTCCTAGAAACCGAGGTTGTTGGCATAGAAAAAAAGGACAAGCACTTTCTAGTTACAAGCAAGGATGGAAAAGAATTTGAGGCAAAATATATAGTAAATGCTTCAGGTCTAAATGGAGCAGAAGTTTCAAAACTTATAGCTCAAACAGACTTTGACATCCACCCTAGGAGTGGGGAGTACCTTCTAATGCAAAAGGGAACAGGATCCAAACTAAACACAGTTGTATTTCAAGTTCCTACTCCAAAATCTAAGGGAATCTTGGTAACTAGAACCTACCACAATAACCTACTTTTAGGACCAGATGCTATAGATGAAGACGAAGTCGATGCTGGAACCCACTTAGAAAGGCTTAAAGTAATCTATGAAGATGCCAAAAAATCTGTAAAAGATAATGTGATTGACATCAACCAATTTATCAGATCTTTTACTGGTCTAAGACCAGCAGCCTCAACAGGAGACTTTATCATAGAAGAAACAAAGGTGAAAGGCTTTATCAATGCTGTTGGTATCCAATCACCTGGTATAACCTCATCTCCAGCTATAGCAGAAATGGTTGAAGAAATACTAAAGAAAAGTGGTCTAGAATTAATCGAAGATCCAACTTACAATCCTTACAGAAGACCAATCATCAAATACAAGGACCTAGAAGATTTTAACAAAATAAAAGATAAAATCGACTACGAATTTGGAAATCCTGAAAGGCTAGTATGTAGATGTGAGCAAGTTTCAGAAAAAACAATTAGAGATGCCATGAACAGATCTATCCCTTGCCAAACTGTCGATGCCGTCAAAAGAAGAACAAGGGCTGGCATGGGTTTTTGCCAAGGAACTTTCTGTAGGCCAAGAGTCATAGAAGTTATGGAAGATGAACTAGGTAGAAAACTTACCAATAAAGAAACTGATATAGAACATTCTGGTATCAATAGAGTAGTAAAAAAAGATATAGTAGCTTATCTAAAAAATAGCAAAAAAGAATAACAAAAAAGGTATCTCAAAGATAAACTTAGCCTTTGGGATACCTTTTATTTTAAATATCTTTATAGTCCTCTATATCAATAATTTTATCAAAACTTGCTAGATACTTTTTATCTTGATTATGTGTAATTACTATTCTTGTTAAGTCAGATAAATTTCCTATTAAATCTTCTATAGTTTTGGCACTTACTGGGTCAAGACCACTTGTAGGTTCATCAAAGATTATTACTTTTGCTCCCTTATAAAGAGCTCTTGCTAATTCTAGTTTCTTTTTTTCTCCCCCTGATAGACTTTCATTTGATAAAATCAAATCTTTTTTACTTTGATAGACATAGCTTAAATCCACTCTTTCTATGATTTCCTCTATCTTTTGTAAATCTATATCATCACTTCCCATACTTATATTGTCTAATAACTTATCTTTAAAAACAATGGAATTTTGTGGTATATAGTAAATTAGCGAATAAATTTCTTTTTCTTTGAAACTTTTGAAATCACCATTTTCAAATTTTATTTCTCCTAAATAATTATCATTTATTTTCATCAAAATCTTTGCAAGGGATGACTTTCCTGATCCTGATTTGCCTATTATGGCATAGGTTTTGTTTTTTTCTATATCTAGGTTTAAATTATCAAAAATTTTATTGTCTCCATATGAAAGAGATAAATCTCTTATTTTTATATCAAGTCTAGGCAAGCTTTCTTTTCCTTGTATCTTTGTTTTGTCTGGTATCTTTTTTACAACCATATCTTTTATTTTTCTGGTTGATATGATTTGAGTTAGATTTCTAAAAGCTTCTGACATGGCATTGGTTGAGATTGATACTAAGGTTAGAGAAGCTAATAAATCAGATAGATTTATTATATTTGCTTTTACCAAAAGACTGCCAACATATATTATTAAAAGATAAGATAGAAGGTTTAGAGCAAAAAGAATTTCATATAACATTGAATTTGTAATATTTAATTTATTTCTTGCTTCTAGTAGGTCAGAATTATTTTTATCAAATCTTTTCAAAAAGTATCCTATATTGTTTGATTCTTTTATAACTAAGTAGCCATCCAAAAGTTCATTCAATTTATCTATGTATTTTGAATATTTATTAGATCTTGATACTTGAAGTTTTGATATTACTTTTGAGAAAGCACTACTAATAAAACCTGGTAAGATTACAAAGGCAATTGTTGCTAGAAGTATGTATGGATGAATCTTATATAAACCAATTATATAAACAAGGGTCCTACCAATACCTGTAAGTGCTGTTGGTAGAGTTGTTAGATAATCAAGTCTTAATTGGTCTACATTTTGGTCTATATCTGCTAAAAATTCCCCTTTGTTTTTCCTGTAAAAAAGGGAGGTTTTAGATAAGAAGATACCTTCTATATAATCATGCCTTAAATCTTGGCATATATTTTTAGTAAATGAGTTGGAATTTTTTTCTGATATGTAAAAAAAGATACAAGCTAATATGATAGAGGCTATAGCCGAAAAGATAATATTTTTTACCTCTCCTGAATTCTTCCCTGTAAATATGTCTACAAGTTTGGCACTTCGAGTAGTAAACAAATAAATAAAGTATACTTCCAAAATCCCAAATATTACTGATAATATTAAATTTTTCTTAAATTTTAGTATGTATTTTTTCATTAATAAATCTCTCCGATTCTAATTAAATCTCTGATAATATATGCTCTAATTCTTCTTTTTTCTTCGCAATGTTCTAGTTTATTATCCTTATTATAAATTAATAGTGATGCTGGGCACTCACTGCACATGTCTTTAATCCAACATTTAGAACATTCACTTATATAATAGGTCTTCAAATTATCGAAGAAATCAGCTAGTTGATCATAATTGCTATAGAAAATATTGCTTTTGTTTAAATCACCAATTATATATTTACTATACCCCATAAAGAAATGACAAGGTATAATTTTACCAAGAGGTGTAATCGCAATAGATTCTAGGCCAGCGTCACAATAATTTCTTTTATATTCTTTTCCAAGAACAGCCCTTAAAGTCGCTAATTTTACTTGCTTATTGTAACTTATCTCACTATTATTTATACACTTTTCATCAATAGAATACTCACTATCACCTATGCAATCAGAAATGAATATTTTTATATCACCATATTTGTTCTTTAAAAATGATTCAATATCTGTCTTTGAAATATTATTATCTATATGTAACTTGGTATATGTTACTTCTAATAATTGGATATTAACATTATGCCTTCTTAACAAAAAAATAGCATCATTCACTTTATTAAACGATCCTTCACCATTTTTAAATGGTCTTAAAATGTTATGTATATAGCTTTCTCCATCTATACTTATAGTAACATAAAAATTATTTTCATTAAAAAATTCTGCTATCTCTTTTGTTATCAAAGTCCCATTAGTTACTATTGTAAATCTAGGAATAGTTTTTATTAACATTGAATTATATAAGAACTCGAATTCTTTCACTGTTTGCTTTATTGTTTCAAAACTTAATAGAGGTTCTCCTCCAAAAAACATTACAGTTCCAACTTTGCTAAAGTATTTTGGAATAATTTTTGATACTAAATAACCTATTTTTTCAGGCTTGATATCATTTTTCTCTTGATTGTAATCTCCTCCATTGGCATAACAATATTTACAAGCTAGATTGCATTTATTATTCAGAATAATTTCTAATTTAGATAAATAATCTGTTCTTTTTAAATTTGTGCTTTTCTTATGTTTCTTTGAAACAAATGTATTATTTATATAGTTTTCGAAACTTTTTAATTCATAATTTGTCATATCATCTAATTTATTAATAATACTTTGGAATTTAGTATAATTACTTTTATCCAACTTCTTTATGCTCAAATTATTTTTGTAAAATACATAAAAATAATTGTTATTTTCTACAATCAAAAAATCACTTTTCTTTAACATTTTTAATGTCTCCTAATTTCCTATATTTTAACACTTCATCATAATAATCAATTTGATATTTTATGCAATTTGTAACAAAAAATATATATTTTGATAAGCCAAGTTTTTTCCCTAATTTTATGAAACTATTATTAAAAGCATAATCCTGATTGGAAAAAGAAATACAAGCATCTTTTAAATAATAAGGATGTGTGTGTATAATCATTGGTATATAATTATTAATGCTACACCATTTCAAAAAATAATAGGACTCCATTTTAGGTATTATTAGATTAGGAGTTTTTTTTGAATTCAAATTGTTATTTATGATCTCCTTTTTAAATTTAATTTCATAATTATATTTTTGGCTTTCAACAGCTATAAAATATCCATATTCAATGAATTTATTATTTTCTATTTTTTCTTCTAAAATATTAATTATTGTTTCTAAATTTTTAATATACATAATAAGATAACAGGAATAGGCTTTGCTAATTAAGTTTAATTAAATCAAATAAAATCAGTCTTTTGTCCCTGAAGTACCACCGCATCCGATTCCGCAAGAAGATAGCTCTGTTTCAAGATTATCTAATTCTTTTTCTATATCATTGTCAATTTCTATTTCTTCAAATTTAATTTCTTTTATATTATCCATAATATTCTCCATTTTTTTATGTTTGTCTATTCCTGTTAGCTTATTACGTATACATCATTTTAATAAATAGAAGTCATATCTAAAACATAGTATAAACTTATCTAGTATAATATTTTTACTATCATCTAATATATAATATATATTATGCTTACAAACCAATCTCATAGCTGATTCTTTATTGGATATAATCTTATTAATTTTTTCCTTCTTCTGATTTACTCATTCAGTCTTTCTTATTTCTTTGATATTTCCCAAATTGTTCTGTATAAAATTTACCAGCTTTAGCTCTAAGTAACTTTAGTGTTAATGTTTCTATTTTAGTTGTATAGTAACGTTCATAACATCCATTTCTAAATTACCTTTTCTTTTTACACAATTATATGTACTCTATCTCTGATATTTTACATAAATCTATGGTATAATCTTCTATATCGTTTAAAATATTTGCAAAATTTATTACTAGTACAAGCGATAATATACATATTATTATTTTTTTCTTCTTTCTTCCCATATAAATCTCCTTAAATTTTTGTTAATTAAATAATATACTTAGAAATATATGCTGTCTATCCAAGATTTATCCATGTACATAAGTATTTATATATGATATAATAAATTTTTAGGTGATTATAATGAGAAATAAAAAGCTTCTTTTTGCTAACTTCTTGAAAGAAATAAGAGTTAAAAATCATCTTACTCAAGAAGAGTTATCTGAGAAAACTTTTATTAACGTAAAAACTATTTCCAACATGGAAAATGCTAAGGTTAATTTTGATTTTGATAATTTAGAAATTCTATCTAGCGTTCTAAAAGTAGATTTTATCGAAAAATATTTTGAAGTTTTTTATGGAGATTCTAATGATATTGATTCTATAATTAATTCTTTAAATTCTAAAGATAGGATAAATGGTTATTCTCAGCTAAAAGAAATTGATGATTTAACAAGAATAAAGAATAGCACACAAAGAAGTATTGTTAAATTAAAATCTGAAAAGTTAATACTTTTCCTAAAAAGTATACAGGAGAAAGATAACATCCAAAAAAGAAGAGAGCTTATTGTTGAGGCTTTAAATGTTGATGGTTATTTCGATTTTAATGATTTAAAATCAAATTACTATGAAGATATTGATTACAGGATACTGATGAATTACGCTTTGACATTGAGTAATAATAAAAGATTAATCATATATAAATTTATAGAAGAGTCCATTAGCCCCAAAAATAATTTGTACCCTATCTTGTGTAACAATATAGCTAATACTTATCTTATATCAAATAATAACGAAATAGCTTTAAGGTACATAAATATGGCAATTGCCACAAGTTCTTCACCTTCACCAGTTATGTTCTATACTAAAGGATTAATATTAGAGAATTTGTCACTGCCTTATAAAAAGTACATATATATGTCTCTTGAACTTGCTAAAAATGACAAAGATACCTATAACCATATTTTAAAGTTAGTAAATAGTAGAAAACAAAAGTAGAAGTTAGATTTGTGATTTTTGTTACAATAATTTGTCGAATGTAAATACATCCTTTTTGTAATATCGTTACATTATGCCACAATAAAATCAATGAATGAAAATTATAGCGAAAGTATAGAAATTTCCGATAAGTGTATAGATATTTCCAATAAAACACAAATATATACCTCGCTTCCATTTTTTATTATATGAATTATCTGAATTATAAAATAAACAAATCTTTAAAAATTAATCTTAGATGATTATAACAAATACATAGATATAATTATATAAAATAAAGGAGGATTGTGCATACTCCAAATCTGAAGTGTTAATAATTTTATGTATCAACCTAAACCCTTGTTAAGTAGTCAAGGTTGATACATTTTTTATTTCTATAGTTTACATAAATATAAGAATCTAGCTTAAAACATCATTAAAATTATTAATGGCAGGTAGTTTTCTAATATTTTTATTAAATGCCCAATATATGGCGACTAGAAGTATTATAAGACTTCCTATAAGGATAGCTTTTGGGCTTGATAAATATTCTCCTAAAAAACCACCCAATAAGGCTCCAATAGGTGCCATAAATGTTGATATGCCAACCATTGCTCCCATAGTAGATCCTATTCTTTGACTTGGAACTATCATCTGTACCATAGTTTGAGCATAAACATTAACTACTCCAACCACAAACCAACCAAGAGCATATAGGCTTATTGCAATTTTGATATTAGATCCAAAAAAAGAAACTCCCAACCATGAAAAAGCCACTACTAGCATCCCATAGACATATAGCTTTCCCAAAGAGATATCTTTTAATTTTGGCAAGCCTGCAACCAATGATCCAACCAAGACTCCTAATCCCATACCTGCAAGCATTAGGCTATAAAATATTTCATCTTTTGCAAAAGCAGGCAAAACTGCACTTATTGATGTGGCAGAAAAATTAATAAATACGACTCCAATGACTAGGGCAAAAATTCTTGAATCCTTAAACATTAAAAGTCCCTCTTTAAGGTCTTTAAAATGATTTTTTATTAAATTTCCTTTCTCTATATTTTCCTTACGGTTAAACTCGCTAAGCTTTTTAGATAATAGACAAAACAAGACTCCTGCCACTACAAAACTTAGGCTATCAGCATAAAATGCTGTCATAAAGCCAAATATTGATATTACAAAGCCAGCTAAGGTATCAAAAATTGCATTTGACCCTTGGTAGGCCATAGTCATCAAGGAATTTGCTGTTATAAGTTCATCTTCTGATAAAATTTTTGGCAACAAGGATATTTGCCCAGGATAAACCAGTTGATTAATCAAAGTAATTATAGGCATTATTACCATAATATGATAAACACTTAGCCTTTTATAATAAAATAATAGAGGAAGTATAAGGAGCAAACCTGCCTGAATAAATTGAGTTGAAATTAAAAATTTCTTCATATTAATTTTATCCAAAATCGGACTTAAAAGTAATTGAATTACAGCAGTCGATGATGTTAAAAATAAGGTTATGCCTGAATAAACAGTAGAGCCAGTCATCTTGTAGACCAAGAGAGTCGATGCAATAGCATAAAGGCTATCTCCAAAATTAGTTATAAGTCTTGCAGAAAATAGTAAATTAAAATCTTTATTTTTGATCATTTTAAACATTCTCCTTTTATTTAACGTTTAAATTATTTTGACGGTTTTTTCTTTTTAAACCGGTAAGAATCAACTTACCGGCCTTATGATAATTTATAGATTTGTACTTGAAAGCTATCCTTCTCTAAAGTAGCTTGATTATATTTTTTTATCAAAGCATCTAAATCTTTTTTAAACAAGTCATAGGACTTGCTATCAATTTTAAAGCTAAATAGCTTTTCTTCCAAGTTCTTATTAAATATTTGGCTATTTGGTATAAAAGCTTTTGCTACAGGCAAAAAATACTTTTGGGTAATACCATTTATAAGTTCAGTTTTAACTACCTCTACGATTCCATTTTGTTCCAATATTTTAAGGTGGTAATGAACTTTGGAACGACTTACCCCAAGGGCATCTGATAAATCCTGTGCAGTTTTAGGACTTGTCCCCAAGGTTAATAATATTTTTAATCTTATAGGATCGCTTACTATATTTATTTCTTCTAATGTATTTAATATATGAACGTCTTTCAAATTCCTAGCCTCTTTTATCTTATTTTCTATAGTATAAAGCAAAATTGCCTTATTGTCAAATATTTTTTAACGTTAAAATAAAAGAGACATGCAAAATCTTATAGTAATTACAGGGTCAAATTTTATATGACAAACTTTATTTCCTGATAGCTTATAAGCCTATACAAATTTTCTTAAAACCTAGATAGGAAAGTTATTTTTTTCTTGTTTTGGATAGTAATTTAAGCTAAATAATTTAAATATATATCTTGTTGTAAGTCTTATACTCTTCCCTATTTTCTGTATCTGTTATAAGAAAGGTCCTCTTACTATCCTCAAAGTTTTTAAGGATTAGCAGTCTAATTTTATTATCAACTGACATTAAATTAGAATCAATTAAAATTACCCTATGATCAGCCACAAGGACTCTTCCCAAGGCAATCCTATCTATTTGGCCTCCAGAAAGGTCATTATTAGTAAGTCTATGTCTTGATTTTAAATCTTCTAGACCTAGAATTTTTATAAGCTTATCAAATATTATGGCATCCTTATCAAGGGTAATATTTTCATATAAGTTTTCTGCTAATACTCTTGACCTTTCTAAGATTAAAGGATAATTTTTATCAATTGAAATTTTCTTTAGTAGGCGAGTTTTACCACTACCATTTTTACCAATCAAAATATTTATATGCCCTATTTCTAGGCTATTAAGTATTTGATTTACTTCTTCCATATTTGTATTAGCATAAGAAGCTTGAAACTTATAAATAATCTTATCGTTTAAGGAATCTAAATTTACTTTAAGTTCGTTGGATACTACTATAAAAGTAGATACATAGGTAGATAAGTCATTTATTATAAAGCTATAGCTTATTAATAAGGCTATATCTCCTACTGAAAATGACTCAAAATAAATAGCTGCCAGTAAAACTATAACAACGTTTGAATCTACAAGAATTTGATTAATAGTATTTATCAAGATATTAAATTTACCATAGTTTAATTTATTGCTCTTATTATTCTTTAATTGTTGATTATAACTACTGTAGTAATCTTCCCCGCTCGCTTCTAAGTGTATTTTTCTGGATTTTATTATTATATCCTGATATATATTTATAAGGCTTGATTCACTTTCTCTTATTCTATACTTCTTATCATAAAGTTTATTTCTCAAAAAATTTAATATAAAGAAAATTAAAATAGGAACAATTAAAAGTATTAAGGCTATGTAAATATTTATAGTTGCAATAATAAGAAAGGCTATAATAGATCCTACAAGACTACAAAATGTATCTATACAATATGATATTATTCCAACAATTGAGCCAATATCATTCTTTATTACGTCCATAAAATTTTGACTCATTGCTTCTGATATATACTTACTTTCTAAGCATTTATCGATAATTTTCTCATACATAAACTTAGACCATTTATGTTGTGACCTAATGTCTATATTGGCTCCTATCTTTATAAGTACTTGTCTAGAAAGAAAAAGAGCTGAATATATAAAAATAATAACTATTAGCTTATCTTTATATTTTGTATCAAAATATAGCTTTAGAAGGTAGGCCATTAGCAAGGGAATATTGTGTGCCAAAAGCCAAATAGCAATATCTGAGGCAAAATAGGCTGGGTATTCTTTTATCATATTTTTTATACTAATTTTTTCCAAGACTAATCACCTCATCTGCCCTATCAATAATTCTTTTTTCATGACTTATAATAATTATTATCTTTTTTAGATTTTTGGCTAAGTCAAAAAATTTGTCGCATTTATCATCTTCAAGTCCTAAAAATATCTCATCCATAATTAAAATATCTTTGCTAGATTTTAGGGTTTTTATAAGATACAAGCTTCTATATTCTCCATTAGATAATTGAGATAAAGGCGTATTAAAACTTTTATTTATTGAAAATTCCCTAAGTAGCTTTATAGACTCACCATCTTTTACAATTACATCTTCTACAGTCTTCTTATTATCTAAATCAAGCCTTTGATCAATGTATTCTATCTTTCTATTTATTTCATTTTTCTTAAAATTTTTTATATCAATTCCGTTATATCTTACAAAACCATCAGAAGGATCAAAAAGTCTACATATCAAATTAATAAGTGTTGATTTGCCAGATCCTGATGGACCTTTTAGCACATATATTTTCTGAGAAAGTTCCATCTTGTAATTGTCAAAAATTTTCTTATCCCCAAATGAAAAACTAAGCTTGTCTAGGTCAATTGTCTCAAGTTTTTTATCAATAGTCTTAGGACCGTAACTTATATCTTTTAATCTTAATACCTTAACCAATCTTTCTTTTGATAATTTAATATTGGGCACAGTTTCCAATTTTAACCTAATTTCCATAATTGGATCTTCTATCATTTCTATATAGTAAATAAAGAGATACAAGGCTCCTATTGAAATCAAATTCTTTGGTATAAGGAAAAAACCTAAAATCATTGCGGCTATTTTCATAGAAGTAAAAACAAATATTGAACTTAGCCAATACTCATAAGATATAAAATTTGATACTAAGTCAAAATCAAAATAAGTATCTATTGCTTTTCTTAATCTACTTACTAAAAATTTATCTTTTTTTATAAAATAGAATTCTTCAAATGTCACAAAAGTTTCATGAAATATGCTTATCATTTTATCAAAAGTATTTTTTGTATTCTCAAACTTAACATAAGAGCTTGCCTTGATTTTATTAAATAAGACAAATAAAATTAACAACATTGCTATATATACTATAGAAAAATATGAAAACTTGCTTATTGAAACAATAAATATACCACAAAGCATCAAAAAATTCTTTATTATTATTGTTAAAAAATTTATATAAAAATCTATAAGGACATCAATATCATTATTTAAATTTAACAATCTTCCTTCTTCTTCCTTCACAAGGTCCAGATATGAACAAAAAAGTAGTTTCTTAGCTATGGTTTTTTTCATTTCATAATCTAATTCAGAAGTAAGATATAAAGTAAGCAAATTATCAAATATATTGAGTATAAGCTTAGAAACAATTAAGCCAATAATAATTAGAACAATATCCTTTAATATATTTACATTAGAAATATTATCAATAAATTTTGCTATGTACACTGGATAAGCCACCATAAGGATAGAAATTGCAATTAAAAATATACCATGAAAAACAATTGCCACTTTTTTCTTAAAATCAATTTTCATATTTACCACCAGATAAAATCTTCATATTTACCACCCATTAATAAGAGGGTAGAAAAATTCTACCCACATCCTTAACTGTACTTCTCATTTTTAATTATTCTAATCTTCAATAAGTTGTAAATAGTTATACTAACTTACACTTAGACATAGATAAGCCTTAAACATGAGCTTTTTAAAGATTACTTAAGCTACGCTTTTCGCTTATATTTGATAAATCTTCTCATATATAGATTCTAAGGAGTAGTAATTTTTTTCTATCTTACATATTTTAGATGAATTCATTAATACAATTTTTAAAAAAATATTGAGATCTTCGATGTTATTTATTAAAAATATATTGGCACTGGTTTGATTAAAGTTAACATCGTAGCCTTTCAATTTGTCTGAAATATCTTTATCAATTTCTATTTCATAATAAAAATCACTAATATTTTCTTCTACCTTAATTATTTCTCCTTCTTTGATAAAAATAATTCTGTCTGATACTTTCTCTATTTCGCTTAGGTTATGGGATGAAAATATTATGTCAAGCGCAAATTAAAATGTCAGTAAAAATATCAAAACATTAGCCCGGTTTTTTCCTTGGGGCTTTGCCCCAAACCCCATCCTCGAAGGATTCGTCAGCCAATTAAATTGGCTGGACACAATAGGATATTTTTTTCTC
>JAQYEZ010000062.1 GCA_028723425.1 Peptoniphilaceae bacterium
CTTCGTTTCCAAATGGCTACAGGTCAACTAGAAAATCCATCAGCTATTGGAAATGTTAGAAGAGATATAGCAAGAGTAAAAACAATCCAAACTGAAAGAAAGCTTAATATAAATAGGGAGGCTTAACTTCATGGAAAGAAATATGAGAAGAGTCGTTCAAGGAACGGTTGTATCAGATGTTATGGATAAGACAATCACTGTTTTGGTTGAAAATAAAGTTCCACATCCTGTATACAAGAAAAGAATGATTAAAAGTAAAAAATACAAGGCTCACGATGAGAACAATGAAGCTAAAGTTGGAGATAAAGTAGAAATAATGGAAACTAGACCTCTATCTAAAACAAAAAGATACAGACTAGTAAGAATTATCGAAACAGCTGTTAAAGCTTAATGCAAAGGAGAAAAAGATGATACAACAAGAAACTCGTATGAGAGTAGCTGACAACTCCGGAGCAAGAGAACTCTTAGTTATCAAAGTTCTTGGAGGCAGCAAGAGAAGATATGCAAACATCGGCGATATAGTTGTTTGTGCAGTCAAAAGTGCAACACCCGGTGGAGCGGTAAAAAAAGGTGATGTTGTAAAAGCTGTTATAGTAAGAACATCAAGAGGTGTAAAAAGATCTGATGGATCATATATCAAGTTTGATGATAATGCAGCAGTAATAGTAAAAGATGACAAAACACCAGTAGGTACTCGTATATTCGGACCAGTAACAAGAGAGCTTCGTCACGAAGGATTCATGAGAATAATCTCTTTAGCTCCAGAAGTATTATAGGAGGAAGATATGCACATAAAAAAAGGTGATAAAGTCCAAGTAATATCTGGCGAATACAAAGGACATGTTGGAGAAGTACTTAAGGTATTCCCAAAAAATAATAGAGTAATAGTTGAAGGTGCAAACATTCAAGTAAAACACCAAAAGCCAACACAAATGGGCGGTGAAAGCGGAAGATTAGAAAGAGAAGGAGCTATAAATGCTTCTAAAGTCCTTCTATACTCAGAAGAATTAAAAAAGGGTGTTAGAACACAAACAAAAATAATCGACGGAAAGAAAGTTAGAGTTTGCACAAAGACAGACGAAAAATTCGACTAGATCCAAAGGAGATACAATGGAAAGCAGATTAAAAGATAAATATCAAAATGAAGTTGTTAAAGCACTTGTGGATCAATTCGGTTACACAAATGTTATGCAAGTTCCAAAACTTGAAAAAATAGTTATCAACGTTGGACTTGGAGAAGCTAAAGACAACCAAAACTTAATGACTAAAGTTAAAGAAGAACTTGCTTTAATTACAGGTCAACAACCAATAGAAATAAAGGCAAAAAAATCTGTAGCTAACTTCAAACTAAGAGAAGGCCAAGTAATTGGTACTAAAGTTACTCTTAGAGGTAAGAAAATGTATGATTTCTTTGACAAACTTGTTTCTATCTCCCTACCACGTGTAAGAGACTTCAGAGGTATAAATCCTGACTCTTTCGATGGAAGAGGAAACTATTCATTAGGAATCAAAGAACAATTAATCTTCCCTGAAATCAAATTTGACAATGTTGACTTTATCCATGGTATGGATATCACATTTGTTACAACAGCAAATACAGACGAAGAAGCAAAAGCATTCTTGACACTAATGGGAATGCCATATAGAAAGTAAAAGGAGCAAAGATGGCAAAAAAATCACTTATTGCAAAGCAACAAAGGAAGCCAAAGTACAGCACAAGGGCTTATAGCAGATGCAAAATCTGTGGTAGACCACATTCTGTTTTAAGAAAATACGGAATTTGCCGTATATGCTTTAGAGAACTTGCAAACAAAGGAGAAATTCCTGGAGTTAGAAAAGCAAGCTGGTAATTTAGGAGGACAAATACTATGATGACAGATCCAATAGCGGATATGCTAACAAGAATAAGAAATGGTAACAAGGCAAACCACACCAAAGTTAGTCTACCATCTTCTAATGAGAAAAAAGCTATTGCACAAATTCTTCTAGATGAAGGTTTCATTAAGGGATTTAGTGTAGAAGAAGACAACAAGCAAGGAATTCTCACAATAGAATTAAAATATACAGAAAACGGAGAAAAAGTAATCTCAGGACTCAAAAGAATCTCAACACCAGGCTTAAGAGTATATGTTAAAGCTAACGAAGTACCAAAAGTATTAAATGGTTTAGGAACTGCGATTATTTCAACATCAAAAGGACTTTTAACTGATCAAGCCGCAAGAAAAGAAAATGTCGGTGGCGAAGTTATCTGCTACGTATGGTAAGGAGGAATATATGTCAAGAATAGGTAAAAAACCAATTGAAATCCCTTCTGGAGTAACTGTTGATGTTAAAGGCAATTTAGTAACTGTAAAAGGACCAAAAGGCGAAGATAGTCAACAAATAGCAGAAAACATCAAGGTAGAATTAAAGGAAAACGAACTAGTATTAACAACAGCTCATGAAATTCCTACAAAAGAAGAAAACCAAAATCATGGTCTATACAGATCTTTGGTTAACAACATGGTTGTTGGAGTAACTGAAGGTTATACAAAAGAGCTTCAAATCGAAGGAACAGGATACAGAGCAAGCAAACAAGGAAAAAACCTTGTAATGAACCTAGGCTTCTCTCATCAAGTAACTATGAAAGATCCTGAAGGAATCGAGACAGAAGTAAAAGGTGATAGAAATATCATAGTAAAAGGTATCAACAAACAACTAGTTGGAGAATATGCAGCAAACATCAGAAACTGGAGAAAACCTGAACCATATAAGGGAAAGGGAATCAGATACGTTGATGAGCATGTAAGAAGAAAAGTTGGAAAGACTGGTAAGTAGGAGGAACAAATGGCTAAAAAAACCAAATTAGATAGATTAAAAACTCGTAAATTAAGAGTTAGAAGCAAAGTTTCAGGCACTCCTCAAAAACCAAGACTAAGTGTATATAAATCAAACACAAATATTTACGCACAACTAATCGATGATGTTAATGGTGTAACCCTAGTAAGTGCAAACACCCTACAAAAAGATGTTAAGGAAGGATTAGAAAACTGCGGAAACATTGAAGCTGCATCAAAAGTTGGTGAAGTAATAGCTAAAAAAGCAGTAGAAAAAGGAATCAAAACTATCGTATTTGATAGAAACGGATACCTATACCACGGAAAAGTTAAAGCACTAGCAGAAGCAGCAAGAGAAAATGGTCTAGAGTTTTAACGAGGGAGGATTTAGATGTATTTATTAAGAGAAGAAGTAGAAAAACTCAACCTCGAAGATAGAGTTGTTTCAATCAACAGAGTT
>JAQYEZ010000063.1 GCA_028723425.1 Peptoniphilaceae bacterium
GTCCTTTCCTTCTTATTCTCATAAACAGTCTTAATAACATAAAAAGAAGCAGAATTTTTAGATTTAGAAACTTTAAGCCTCATAAATACCTCCATAAGATAAGAATATTATAACATAGAACGCAATATCACGCAAGAAAAAGAAATAAAATTTGACAAAAAAATATAGGCAAATCAATGCCTAGAGAAGATTTTTATGTTTTCAACTGTCAAACTCCCGGGCGCTAATGGGCGCTCTTTTTATCACCAAAATTTAAACATTCTTTATCAATACAAAGTAATGATATTTGTGATATAATAAATAGGAATGTTATTTGAATGAATAATTAAAATGTCAAGTATATTTTTTGAAATGAGGCTTGTTATGATTGGTATTGATATAGTTAGTATATCAAGTTTTCAAAAAAAAATATCTAAAAACCTTTTTTTACAAAAGATTTTTACTGAAAATGAGATTTCCTATGCAAAAAAGAAAAAAAATTCTATACAAACACTTGCTGGAATTTTTGCTGCCAAGGAAGCCATAACTAAGGCAATGAATTTAAATCTATCTTATATTCTAAGAAAAAGGATAGAAATATTACATAGTGAAAGTGGAAATCTATATTATAAAGTTTGTAAAAATATTTTTAAAAAAGGTCTTTCAATTTCTCATGATGGTGACTTAGCAGTAGGAATTTGTTATAACGATTTTTCTTTTGTTAAAGATTTACAAATCGATATAAGTTTAGGTAAAAGAAAAAATGATACAAATAAATCAGATTATGGCAGAATTGCTTTTTTGGGTGGAAGCAAGGGCATGGCAGGATCGATATATATGTCATCTATGGCAGCTTTAAGATCTGGTGCTGGCTTAGTTTATACTATTTGTCCTAAATCAATTTCTAATATTTTGCAAATTAAGTCTATTGAAAATATTATCAAGGAAATATCTTGTGATAATTTTTCCTACTCAGAAACTATATTAGCCGAAATTATAAGGGCTATTTACAAAATAAATGTACTTTGTATAGGACCTGGCATGGGTAATGGAGATAATTTACAAGTATTAATTAGTAAGATTATCTCCTACTTTGAAGGAAATATCTTAATTGATGCTGATGGTTTAAATGCTATAGCCAAGGATATAGATATTTTAAAAATTAAGAATAATATGGTCTTAACTCCACATATGATGGAGTTTTCAAGGTTGACAAAGCTTTCAATAGATAATATTAATAAAAATAAGCAAGAAATAGCTATTAATTTTGCCAAAAAATATAAGCAAGTTTTAGTTTTAAAAGGAAATAAAACACTAGTAACCGACGGTGATAATCTTTATATAAATAATACAGGTAATCCTGGCATGGCTACAGCAGGAAGTGGAGATGTTTTATCTGGCATAATATCAGCACTCCTTTATAGACTTAATCCTTTTGAAGCAGCAAAACTTGGAGTATTTATTCATGGACTAGCAGGTGATATTGCATCTAAAAAAATGTCAGAAGAATCATTAATAGCTAGTGATATTATAGATAACATTCATGAAGTTTTTAAAATCTTTAGGAGTAAGCATGTGTGATACTTTTCTATTGGTAGACATAGATAAAATTAAATATAATCTACATAAATTAAGAAGTTTAGATAAGGATGCAATGTTTGCAGGAGTTGTAAAAGCAAATGCATACGGGCTTGGGGCTGTAACTATTTGCAAAGAAATAGAAGATGAGGTTGATTATTTTGCAGTAGCAAGGTTTGACGAGGCCTATGAATTGAGAAATAGTGGTATAATTAAACCTATTTTGATTTTGGGATATGTTTGTCCAAATGATGCTATAAAATGTGCTAAGCTTAATATAGAAATTCCTGTTTATGACCTTGGTTTAGCTAAACAAATTAATGAAATCCTGGATAGGAAACTAAAGGTCCATATAGCCTTAGATACTGGTCATGGAAGGATTGGTTTTAGAGATTATGAGATTGATAAGATAAAAGAAATCAAAAACTTTGAAAATTTAGAAGTTATTTCAGCTTTTTCTCATTTTTCCACTGCCGATGAAGAAGATACATCCTATACAAAACTCCAAGAGAAAAAATTTACATACATAATAGAGCAAACAAAAGATACTTTTAACTATCAGTTTACTCATATAGCAAATGATGCTGGAGCAATTAAACATGGTATAACTAAGGATATGATTAGGTCAGGCATTAGCCTTTATGGTATATATCCTTCTGACTTGTTAAAAATTGAAAAAGATATAGAACTTAGACAAGCCTTTAGTCTAATTTCTACTATATCATTTGTTAAGGATGTAAAAAAAGGTCAATACATAAGTTATGGAAGAACATTTAGGGCAGATAAAGCTATGAAAGTAGCTACCATATCTATTGGTTATGCTGATGGTTACCCTAGAAGTTTTTCAAACAAGGCTAAAGTAAAAATTGCTGGAAAAGAAGCTCAAATTTTGGGCAGGGTATGCATGGATCAAATGATGGTAGATGTCACAAATATAAATGCAAAAATAGGTGATAGGGTACAAATTTATCCAGATATATATCAAGCAGCAAATTCCATCGATACTATAGTTTATGAGTTAATGACCAACATAAATATGAGAGTACCAAGAATTTATATGAAAGATGGTGAAATATTTAAAAAGGTAAAATATATAGGAGAAATGAATGAAAATTAAAAGGGGCGATTTGTTTTATGCAGACCTTTCCCCTGTTGTTGGAAGTGAACAAGGTGGTGTTAGGCCTGTAATTGTTATACAAAATGATATAGGAAACAAATATTCGCCTACAATCATTATAGTGCCAGTAACTAGTCAAACCAATAAGGCAAAACTTCCCACACATGTTAAGCTGTCAGCTAATAAATTTGGGCTGCCAAAAAACAGTGTGGCCTTGTTGGAACAAGTAAGAACAATTGATAAAAAAAGGTTGAGAGATAAAATAGGTAGCTTTGATCAAAGTGTTATGGGAAAAATTGATGAAGCTATTGCTATATCAGTCGGATTGACCAAATAAAAATTTGGATATTAAATAAGATAATTTAGTTTGATTTTACAAATTATCTTTTTAATATCTTTTTTATTTAGTTTTTTTATTTCCAATTTAATATAAATTGTGATATTATATAAGGGAAAAGTAGGGGATAGGAGATGGCTATGTTTTATTTTAAAAGGAATAAATTAAAATTAAAGATTAATTCATTTCTGTTTTTTATAAAGTCTTATACTAATTCTGTCTTTAAATTTGCTTTTTACAATAAAATAAGTGTCTGATGGGGAAACTATATTTATAGCTTCCTTTTTTAGTGAATTTTTTTGGAGGAGAAATGGAAAAAATATACGAAGGAAAAGCCAAAGAAGTTTATTCAACTGATAATGCAGAGGAATATATCATTAGATATAAAGACGATGCAACAGCTGGTAATGGTGAAAAAAGAGCTGTTATTGAAGGTAAAGGGGAATTAAACCTTGCTATAACAACTTTGATTTTTGAAATGTTGGAAAAAAACGGCATCAAAACTCATTACATTGAAACTATTAACTCTACAGATATGAGAGTTAGAAAAGTTAAAATTTTACCTCTAGAAGTAATAGTTAGAAATGCTACAGCTGGTTCTTTTGCAAAGAGATATGGTGTTGAAGAAGGCAAATTCTTTGACCATCCTACCTTTGAATTATCATACAAAAATGACGATTTAGGTGACCCATTAATGTGCGAAGACCATGCTATTGCTTTAGGTTTAGTAACAAAAGACGAATATGATTATATTAGAAAAGAAACTTTAAAGATTAATGATTTATTAAAAGAATTCTTTATGAAAATTAACCTTAAATTAGTTGATTTCAAAATAGAATTTGGAAAAACAAGCGATGGAGAAATTATTTTAGCAGATGAAATTAGCCCTGATACTTGTAGACTTTGGGATAAGGATACAAACCAAAAATTAGATAAGGATATCTTCAGGAGAGATCTTGGTGATTTAACAGAGGGTTACAAAGAAGTTCTAAAAAGAATGAGAGGATAATAATATTAAGTGGCTGTTGCAATAATATATCTTATTGGTAAACAGCCTCTTTGTATTTATAGGTTATTGAAAGAGAATAATATGGATAGAAATATTTATCAAAACCCTTTAATTACAAGGTATGCATCATATGAAATGAGCAATATTTTTAGTGAGCAAGTTAAGTTTGAGACTTTTAGAAGGCTTTGGTTAGCTCTTGCAAAAGCTGAAAAAGATTTGGGACTTGATATAAGTGATGAACAGATAAAAGAATTAGAAGATAATATTAGCAATATAGATTTTGATAAGGCTTCAAAATATGAAAAAGAATTAAGACATGATGTAATGGCACACATTAGAACGTATGCTGATGCGGCACCAAAGGCAGGTCCAATTATCCATCTTGGGGCAACATCATGTTATGTAACAGATAATACAGATATCATTCTAACAAAAAAGGCACTAGATTTAGTAGAGAAAAAACTTGCAATTTTAATTTCTCACCTTTCTAAATTTGCCTTAAAATATAAAGACCTACCAAGTCTAGGATATACTCACTTTCAACCAGCACAGCTTGTTACAGTTGGTAAAAGAGCATGCCTTTGGATTCAAGATTTCTTATTAGATTTAATTGAGATAAAATATAGGAAAGATAAGCTAATGCTTAGGGGGGTAAAAGGTACAACAGGTACTCAAGCATCATTTTTAGATTTATTTGATGGGGATGGTGAAAAGGTTAAAGAATTAAATAACAAAGTAGTAGAAAGTTTTGGATTTAAAAAATCTATAGCTATAAGTGGTCAGACTTATACAAGAAAGATAGATTATCAAGTAGTTCAAGCTTTAGCGGGAATTGCCCAATCAGCACACAAAATGACTAATGATATTAGACTTTTACAAAATAGGAAAGAACTAGAAGAACCTTTTGAAAAGACCCAAGTTGGTTCATCGGCTATGGCCTATAAAAGAAATCCTATGAGAAGTGAGAGAATTTCTTCACTTTCTAAATACGTAATTAGTTTATCTATGAATCCACAGCTAGTTGCAGCTACCCAGTGGCTCGAAAGAACTTTGGATGATTCTGCTAATAAAAGAATGACAATACCAGAAGCCTTTATGGCAGTTGATGCCATACTTGAGATAGCTATAAATGTTTCTGATGGAATTGTTGTTTATGAAAATCAAATCAAAGCTCATATAAATGAAGAACTACCTTTTATGGCTACAGAAAATATTCTTATGGAAGCTGTTAAAAAAGGTGGAGATAGGCAAAAACTCCATGAAAAAATCAGAGAATATTCAATGATAGCAGCTAAAAGAGTAAAAGAAGAAGGAAAGAATAATAATCTTTTAGAACTTTTAGAAAAGGATGAAGATTTTGGCTTAGATAAAAAAGAATTGGATTCTCTTTTGGATGCTTCTCTTTATATTGGAAGATGCCCAGAACAAGTTGTTGAATTTATCAAAGAAGAAGTAGAACCATTGATAAAAGAATATAACACAGATTATAGGGTTGATTTAAAAGTTTGATATAAAAAACGTGTAAGAATAGATTTAACTTAAAATTTTCATGAATAATCAATTGGTAGTTAATCTTCTTACACGTCTTTTCTTTAATTTTTGTGTTGGTCTTTGACTATCATTCTTGCAAGTTCATCAGGATTACCACAGCCAGTTGTTAAAACTAGATCTTGATCTTTAATGTCTTTGTAAATATAATCCCTAGCTTCTTCAAAAGTTCCAATATATTTGGCATTCTTACCTTTTTTTACCATAGCATCTACAACATCTTTAGAGTGAATTGTTGGATCAAAGGGCTCTCTTGCAGCATATATATCAGTTACTATTACTTCATCAGCATCATCAAAACATTCAACAAAGTCATCAAATAAATCTTTTGTTCTACTGTAAGTATGAGGTTGCCAGATACAAATTAATCGGCCCTTTTTGTGTTCTGCTAGAGCATTTAAAGTAACAGAAATCTCTGATGGATGATGACCATAATCTGTCATTATAACAGTATCATCTACTTTTCCAACTACTTCCATCCTTCTTCTAAGACCCTTATACTCTTTTATATTTTTTCTGATTGTTTCTATATCAATTCCATTTTCATAACAAGCTATAATAGCGGCCATAGCATTGTTAATATTGTGTCTTCCTATTATGCTAAGTTCAAAATGCTCAACAGTTCCATCTCTCATTACAAGGTCAAAAGATGGTCTTCCTAAATTATCAAAAGTAATATTTGTTGCTTTATAAGTTGCATCGTCGTTTTCTTGACCATAGGTAATTAACTCGCCTTGGACGGCATCAAGGATTAGTTTATTATTTTCTTCATTTAAATTAAGTATTGTTTTTGAGTTTTCATCTTGATTTCTAAGGTATTCTTTAAAGGCATCTATGATATTATCCAAGTTTTTATAGTAATCTAAGTGATCTTGATCTATGTTTAAAATTATTACTGTTGATGGAAAATAGTATCTAATATTTCCTTTATATTCACAGGCTTCAGTTACTAAATAATCTTTAGTTCCGACATGAACATTGCCTTGTATTTCATCAAGTTCTCCACCCAAGAGTATAGTTGGATTTTCTTTAGAATTGATTAGTATTTTAGAAATCATACTAGTTGTGGTAGATTTACCGTGAGAACCTGAGATTGCTATAGAGTTTTTATAATTTTGCATTAATTTTCCAAGAAAAACCCCTCTTGTTACCACTGGTATATCAAGTTTTTTAGCAGCAATGAGCTCTTCATTATCTTCTGCTATAGCATCAGTATAAACTACAAGGTCAGGATTATTGATATTTTCTTTCTTTTGTCCATAGTAAACTTTGGCACCATTTTCAATTAGGGTATCGATAATAGGTGTTGGTTTTCTGTCAGAGCCTGTTATATTATAACCCTTATCTAAAAGCAGGTGAGCTATACCACTCATTGAAATTCCCCCAATACCTATAAAGTGTATATTTTTATATTTGTGTTGATCAATATTAAATTCAAACATTAATTTCTCCTTTAATTTAAGTAGATGTTTATGAATATAAAACATTATACCATAAGCTTGTATTTTATCCATTTGCAAAAAAGCTAATTATGAGAATTTGACTTAATTGACATAGGTTTTATTAAATGATACTCTTAAATTAAAGGAGAGAGTATTATGAAATATGTAATTGGAAATGACCATGGTGGTATAGATTTAGTTGATGCTGTTGAAGAAAAACTTAAAGAATTGGGGCACCAAGTAGAAAAAGTTGGTACCTTTTCAAAAGAATCTGTTGATTATCCAGATTTTGCAAAAAAAGCCTGTCAAAAAGTAATAGATAAAGAGGCTGATTTTGCAATACTTTTATGCGGAACAGGTGTTGGAATGAGCCTATCTGCAAATAAAATCAAGGGAATAAGGGCAGCTTGTGTTTCTGAAACTTATTCTGCAAAAATGTCTAGGGCACATAATAATGCAAACTGCCTATGTATGGGGGCTAGAGTTATTGGCTCAGAGGTTTGCAAAGATATTGTAGAAGTTTTTGCCTCCACTAAATTTGAAGGTGGTCGTCATGAAAAAAGAGTTAATAAAATTATGGATATAGAGGAGATGTAAATGTATAAAGATATCGATTATAAAGCAGTAAATGCTCTTAGAGCTTTATCTATAGCTCAAATAGAAAAAGCCAATAGTGGTCATCCTGGTTTACCAATGGGGGCTGCTCCTATGGCCTATGTTTTATGGAATAGAATTTTAAAGGCAAATCCAAAAAATTCTTCTTGGGATAACAGAGATAGATTTATATTATCTGCAGGTCATGGCTCTGCTTTACTTTATTCCTTGTTACACTTATCAGGATATGATTTATCAATGGATGAACTCAAAAAGTTTCGACAATTAGGTTCAAAGACTCCTGGACATCCTGAAAAAAATCATACTGATGGTGTAGAAGTTACAACAGGACCTCTTGGTCAAGGTATAGCTAATGCTGTAGGAATGGCAATAGCTGAAAAACACCTAGCCGCTTTATATAATACACAAGCTTATTCTTTGGTTGACCATTATACTTATGTCATTTGTGGAGATGGTGACCTAATGGAGGGAGTATCATATGAAGCAATGAGCTTGGCTGGTCATTTGAACTTAAATAAATTAATAATTTTACATGATTCCAATGATGTTTGCCTTGATGGAGATTTAAATACATCTTTTTCAGAAAATATAGAAAAAAGAGTCCAAGCACAAAATTGGAATTACTTGAAAGTTAATGATGGTAATGATTTAGAGGCTATAGAAGAAGCTATTAATAAGGCTAGATCATTTGAAAATAAACCAACATTCATAGAGGTAAAGACACAAATAGGTTATGGTTCAGTAAATGCTGGAACTAATAAAGTTCACGGAGCTCCACTTGCTAAAGAAGATTATGAAGCTACAAAAGAGTTTTATAAGTGGACAGAGGAAGATTTCACTATACCAGAAGATGTATATCAAGTTTTTAAAGAAAATATTATGGATAAGGGTCAAAAGGAAAATGATAAGTGGAATAAACTTTTTGACTCTTATAAAGAGGAATTTCCTGAAAAAGCAGAAGAATATCTTTCTGGTATGAAAAGACAACTTCCAAAAAATTGGCTTGATCAAATTAAAAAATTTGATTCAAGTATGCCAAGTTTAGCAACCAGAGCTTCAAGTGGAAAAATTATCCAAGATATTGCTAATATTTCTGATAATATTTGGGCTGGTAGTGCGGATTTATTTTCTTCAAATAATACAAAAATTAATGATAGCCAAAGATTTTCAGACCAACATCCTGAGGGAAGAAATATATGGTATGGGGTTAGAGAATTTTCTATGGCTGCTATAGCTAATGGTATAGTTGCTCATGGGGGAACATGGCACTATGTTTCTACATTCTTTGTTTTTTCTGACTATTTAAAAGCAGCCATTAGACTTTCAGCTCTTTCTAAAATACCAGTAACTTATGTCTTTACTCACGATTCAGTAGCTGTTGGTGAAGACGGTCCTACACATGAACCTGTAGAACAACTAGCTATGCTTAGGTCTATTCCTAATACTATAGTTATTAGACCTGCTGATGCCAATGAAACAAGACTTGCTTGGAAAATTGCTCTTGAAAGCAAAGATAGACCCGTAGTACTTGCTCTAACTAGACAAGGTGTTGAAAATTTAAAGCAAACTGAAGATTTAGAAGATATTTCTAAAGGAGCTTATATTATTAGTCAATCAAAGAGTGATAAACCTGAATCTATCTTTATAGCAACAGGATCAGAAGTATCCCTTGCCTTAAAAGTAAAAGAAGAACTTAAAGAAAAGGGAGAAAATATTAGAGTTGTCTCTATGCCTTCATTTGAACTCTTTAGAATGCAAGATGAAGAATATAAAGAAGAAATTCTTCCATCAGATGTTAAGAAAAGAGTGTCTATAGAAATGGCTTCATCTTTTGGTTGGAGTGAATTTACAGGAGATGAAGGCCTAAATATATCAATCGATAGATTTGGTATTTCTGCACCAGCTGCAGATGTTAAAGAAGAACTTGGCTTTAGTGTAGATAGTATTATAAAGAAGTATTTAAATAAGTATAATTAGTTCTTTGTGAAGATTGATATAAGCATAAATATCAATCTTCTTCTTTTATTTTAAAAAAATCAAAAAAAGTGATATGATAAAATAAAATATATCGATTAAGGAGTGAATATGAGTATACCAACACCACATATTTCAGCAAAAAATAAAGATGAGATAGCAAAAACTGTCTTGATGCCTGGTGATCCACTAAGGGCAAAATATATAGCAGATAACTATTTGACAGATGTTAAGCAATTTAACGAAACTAGGGGCATGCTTGGTTTTACTGGATACTATAAGGGCAAAAGAGTATCTGTCATGGGTAGTGGAATGGGAATCCCTTCTTCTATGATTTATTATAATGAGTTATTTGAGTTTTATGATGTTGATACTATAATTAGAATAGGTACAGCTGGAAGTATGCAAAAAGATATCAAACTTCACGATATTGTTATAGCTACGGCTGCATGTAGTGAATCATCAATCAATGATAATTTATTTGGCAATGTACATTTTTCACCAACACCTGATTTTGATTTATTGGTAAAAGCTTATGAAAAATCCAAAGAGCTAAATTACACAACCCACTGTGGCCAAGTTTTAAGTTCTGATCAATTTTATTCTACAACACCAGAATATGTAATGGAAAACTTACAAAAATATGGTGTTTTATGTGTTGAAATGGAAACTTATGGTCTTTATAGCTTAGCTAAAAAGCATGGAAAAAAAGGACTTGGAATATTTACTATTTCTGATTCTTTAGTAGAAAATGTATCTGACTCTGCCCAAGCGCGAGAAACTTCTTATACAAATATGATGAAACTTGCATTAGAAATCGCTGAGGAATAATTATTTTATGATAAAGACAATAATTTTAGCTGCTGGTGAAGGAACTAGAATGAAATCTAATAAATCAAAAGTCCTTCATAAGTTACTAAATAAAGAAATTCTATCTTATATAGTGGATGCTTCTAATTTAGAAGATTCTCAAACTATAGTTATAGGTGGAAAAAATAAAGCCTATATAGAAGAAAATTATAAAAATGTAATTGTAAAAGAACAAAAAATTGGTCCAAACTATCCTTATGGTACAGGATATGCTGTGTCTTTGGCTTTAGATTTAATAAATGATGATGATATAGTCCTAGTTTTAAATGGAGATATTCCACTAATAAAAAAAGAATCAATAGAAAGATTTTTGACTTATCATAAAAAAGAAAATAATGCTTGCACAGTGCTTACTACATTTTTAAAAGATCCAAAAGGCTATGGAAGAATAGTTAGAGATAAGAATGGATTTTTTTATAAAATAGTAGAAGATAAGGATGCAAGTAAAGAAGAAATAAATATTAAAGAAATAAATATTGGCATCTATGCTTTTAATGGCTTAGATTTAAAAGAATCAATAGGATTAATCAATGATTCAAATAATTCACAACATGAACTTTATATAACTGATTGTATACAAATATTAAAAAATAAAGATAAAAAAGTTAATGCCTATATATCTGAAGATTATACTGAGTTTTATGGAATAAATAATAAATATGAACTTCAAAGAGCAGAAAAGATTCTTAGAAGAAGAGTAAACAAGGCCTATATGGAAGAAGGAGTTATTATGGAGACTCCTGAAATTATTACTATAGAACCAGGAGTTAAAATTGGAAAAGATACTATAATATCAGGTTATGTAAAGATACTAGGGAAAACTGAAATTGGTGAAAATTGTATAATTGAAGGTTCTACTAGAATCGAAGATTCAAAAATTTCAGATAATGTAAAAATTGATAATTCTATTATTGAAAAATCTAAAGTTGGAAAAAACACAGATATTGGTCCTTTCTCTCATTTAAGACCAAAAGCAGACCTTGATGAAAACGTCCATATAGGTAACTTTGTAGAGGTTAAAAATTCTTTTGTTGGTAAAAAGACAAAAGCAGGACATTTAGCTTATATAGGTGATTCTGATCTAGGAGAGGCTATAAATGTGGGCTGTGGAGTAATATTTGTTAACTATGATGGCAAATTTAAACATAGGTCTGTTGTAGAGGATGGTGCTTTTATTGGTTCAAACTCAAATATTGTAGCGCCAGTAAGAATTTATAAAGAAGGATACATAGCTGCAGGATCAACTATAACTAAAGATGTTGATACAGGAGCTTTATCAATAGAAAGAGCAGAGCAAAAAAATATTTTAGGCTATGTAGAAAAAAAGAAAAAGAAAGATTTGGAAATTCAAAGGAGTAAAGATGACAAATAGTAAAGAAAATTCATGTTGCCAAAACATATCAAGGGGAGATTTGATTTTATTCTCAGGAAATTCTAATTTAAAATTAGCTGAAAAAGTTGCCGAAGAAATTGGACAAGAACTTGGTAAGGCAGAAGTTCAAACATTTGGAGATGGTGAAATTAGTGTAAAGATTAACGAACCTGTAAGAGGTAAAGATGTATACATTATCCAACCAACATCTTGTCCATCAAATGATAACTTGATGGAATTACTTATAATGATTGATGCTTGCAGAAGAGCTTCAGCAGGTTATGTAAATGCTATTATTCCTTATTACGGCTATGCTAGACAAGATAGAAAAACAAGGGGTAGAGAACCTATTACAGCAAAATTGGTTGCAAACTTAATTACAGTTGCAGGTGCTGATAGAGTTGTTACAATGGATTTACATGCTGGACAAATACAAGGTTATTTTGACATACCTGTAGATCATTTTACTGCTATTAGACTTTTATCTGAAACCTTTAAGGATATGGCTTATGGAAAAAGCGATGAATTTGTTGTAGTAAGCCCAGACCTTGGTGGTGTTGTAAGAGCTAGATCCTTTGCTGATTACTTGAAACTTGGAATAGCCATAATTGAAAAAAGAAGACCTAGACCAAATGTGTCTGAAGTTATGAGTGTTATTGGAGATTTCAAAGGTAAAAACTGTATCCTAGTAGATGACATGATTGATACTGGTGGAACTATAATTAATGCTGCTCATTATTTAATTGACAGTGGTGCAAAAGATGTTTATATAGCAGCAACTCATGGTGTATTAAGTGGACATGCTGTAGAAAAACTTGAAAAATCAAGAGTTAAAAAACTTGTTATTACAGATACTATAAGCTTATCTTCAAAAAAAGAAATAAGTAAAATCAAACAAGTTTCCATTGCACCTTTACTAGCAGAGGCTATAAAAAGAATTAACACCTATAAATCAATTAGTGGTTTGTTTGAGGATGGAAAATAGATGTATTTTATTGTAGGATTGGGCAATCCTGGATTACAATATGAAAATACAAGGCATAATGTTGGATTCTTAACTATTGATTATCTTGCTAAAAAGCACAATATTAATGTTAAAAAAATCAAATACAAATCTTTATATGGTCAGGGAGAAATTTCTGGCCATAAAGTTATGCTTATAAAACCACAAACTTATATGAATAATTCAGGTGAAGCTTTAAGAGAAATATATAATTATTATAAATTTGATCATGATAAACTTATTGTTATCTTTGATGATATAGATATTGAATTTGGTTCAATCAGAATAAAAAAGAAAGGGTCTGCTGGTACCCATAATGGTATGAAATCTATCATTTACAATCTTTTATATGATGATTTTCCAAGAATAAAATTAGCTGTAGGAAAAAGACCAGATTATATGGATTTGGCAAATTTTGTTTTGAGTGGTTTTAATGGGAAAGATGTAAAAATTATAGAAGAAGAGATAAAAATGGCAGCTGATGCTATTGAATCTATTATGAATGATGGAATAGAAAGATCTATGGGAACTTATAATTCTATTAGACTTTTAAGTGATAATGATGAATAGTATTACAAAAGAAATTGCCAAACTATGGCAAATAAAAGAAATTGTTAATTCATATAGGGATTTATCACCAATTCACCTTTATGGTTTGAGTGATTCTAGTAAAACTCATATTATCTGCACCTTATTTGAGCAAATCGAAAAAACAACTTTATTAATTTGCGAAAATGAAAAGATAGCCAAAAAATTTGTATATGAGATAAATTCTATTTGTAATGATAAAGCTTTTTTTATGCCCTCACTTGAAGTTAATTTTTATAATATTAAGTCAATTGAAAGAGATAATGAAGTTTCTAGATTAAATGTTCTAAATAAACTTATTAATAAAGACAAAATAATTATTGTAACTACAATAGAAGCACTCAGAAACAAGCTTACCGACAAGAATACTTACCTTAAGAATACTATAAAAATTGATTTTGATTATGAGATAGACATACAATCTTTTAAAGAAAAATTAATTTTTTTAAATTATAGACAGAACAAACTTGTTGAAGGAAAATGTCAATTTTCAATAAGGGGATCTATTATTGATATATGGCCACTATCATATGATAATCCGATTAGAATTGAACTTTTTGATACAGAAATTGATTCCATTAGAAGTTTTGATAATGACACTCAAAGATCAATTGATAAATTAGAAGAAGTAATTATAAGTCCGGCAAGTGAATTGTTATATGATAAATCTGATTATGAAAGTGTTATAGAAAATATAAAAAATGATTTATCTAATTTGTCCAAAAAAAATTCATCAAATCCAAAAGATACAAAATTAATGGACAAATATAAACAAATTTTGTCTTTTTTGGAAGATAGATTTTATATAGCTAATGAAGATTTAATTACAGCTTACAGAAATTCAAATTATTCTACTTTTTTCGATTATCTTCCAGAAGATTCTTTTATTATCTATGATGATTTTTCAAGATGTCTTGAGACATTTAATGAAATGGAAAATAAGTTTGAAATAGACTTAGCATATCAAATGGATAATGGGGAAGTTTTTGCAAGCTTTAAAAATTTAAGAATAGAATGGTCAAAAATATATAAAAATAGTCTCTTATTTCCAATATTGGATATTTCATCTTTATTAAAGAGGTCAAAATTACTCACACCAAAGAGAATTCTTGAACTTAATACTATAGAGGCTGAAAATTTTAACAAGAATATTAACTCTTTTATTGAGTCCATGAAATATCTCGAAAATAATAAAGCAAAAGTTGTTATTTTGGCTGGTGATGAGGAAAAAAAAGCAAATATAATTAAAATTTTGCAAGAAAATAATCTTAATTATAGTCTTGATTTAAAAAAAGATTTAGAGATAAATCTTATTACTCTATCCGATTCAGATTTGAACCAAGGATATTTTATACCAGAAATTAATTTTTATGTTTTAACCCATAAGGAAATTTTTGGAAGAAACAAAGTAAGGAAAAAAAGAAAATCTAAAAAATCTCCAAGTGCTAGTGATATTATCAACTATTCAGACTTAGAAATTGGTGATTATGTAGTCCATGAAAACAACGGAATAGGAATATATAAGGGAATCAAAAAAATTGAAGTAAATTCTATTATAAAAGACTATGTAGTTATTGAGTATAAAGGAAATGACAAGCTCTTTGTACCAATAGACCAAATGGGTCTTATCAATAAATATATAGGCAATAAAGGAGAAAAGCCAAAGATTTCAACACTTGGTGGAAGTCAATGGACTAAGGCTAAAAATAAAGCAAAAAAAGCTGTTGAGGAGATTGCCGAAGACTTATTAAATTTATATGCTAAAAGATCAAAGGCAGAGGGCCATGCTTTTTCAAAAGATACCCCTTGGCAAAAAGAATTTGAAGAAAGTTTTCCATACGAAGAAACAATAAGTCAACTAAGGTCTATTGATGAAATAAAAGCTGATATGGAAGATACTAAACCAATGGATAGACTTTTGTGTGGAGATGTTGGTTACGGAAAGACTGAAGTTGCTTTAAGAGCAGCTTTTAAGGCGATTAATGACGGCTATCAGGTAGCTTTTTTGGTACCTACTACAATACTTGCCAGACAACACTATCTTACAATAAAAGATAGATTTAAAGATTTTCCTGTTAGCTCTGCTATGCTTAGTAGATTTTCAACAACAAAAGAAGAAAAAGAAGCTTTAAAGGGTTTAAAATCAGGTAAAGTTGATATTGTTGTAGGGACGCATAGGCTTTTATCTAAGGATATAAAATTTAATAAATTGGGCCTATTAATTATTGATGAAGAGCAAAGATTTGGGGTTAAACATAAGGAAAAGCTAAAAAGTCTAAAAGAAAATCTTGATGTTTTAACTTTATCTGCAACACCAATTCCAAGAACCCTACAAATGTCCTTAACAGGTATTAGGGATATGTCTACCTTGGATGAACCCCCTGAAGAGAGAATCCCTGTTAATACTTATGTAATTGAATTTAATGAATCTATTATCAAACAGGCTATTGAAAAAGAATTAGCTAGAGATGGTCAAGTTTACTTTGTATATAACAGAGTTAAAGATATTGATTTTATTTATAATAAATTACAAGATTTAGTCCCTGATGCAAATATAGCAATTGCCCATGGTCAAATGACTTCAAGACAGCTAGAAAATATTATGGAAGATTTTATTAATAGGGAAATAGATATCTTATTATCAACAACTATAATTGAAACTGGTATGGATATACAAAATGTAAACACAATTATAGTTTATGATTCTGACATGATGGGTTTAAGCCAACTTTACCAATTAAAAGGTAGGATAGGAAGATCATCTAGAACTTCTTATGCATATTTTACTTACAGAAAAGGTAAAACTCTTAGTGAGATTGGCCAGAAGCGACTTAAATCCATTAAAGATTTTTCAGACTTTGGTTCAGGCTATAAAATAGCTATGAGAGATTTAGAATTAAGAGGGGCTGGAAATATCTTAGGTGAAAGTCAAAGTGGTCATGTAGAATCTATTGGTTATGATTTATATGTTAAGTTTTTACAAGAAGCAATAGAAGAGGCTAGCAATACAAAAGATAAGCCAATAGAACAAAAAGATGTATACATTGATATAAAAGTTGATGCATATATACCAGCTTATTATATAGAAGATCCTAGTCAAAAAATTGAAATATACAATAGAATTTCAAAGATAAATGATCTTGATGATTATGATATTTTGGTTGAGGATTTAATAGATAGGTACGGTGATATACCAATAATGGTGGATAATATAATGTATATTTCTTTGATAAAATCTATGGCTTCAAAGCTTGGATTTTATGAAATAAGAGAAATAAAAGATACCATATATCTTTACTATGAAAATAGAGACAAGTATAGTTTTGAAGAACTATCTAAAATCAATGATAATTTCATAGGAAATTTATCTCTCGATTTATCCAATAAACCTGCCTTTAAGATAAATTATGAGAAGAATAAACTACTAGACTGCTATGAACTGTTAAAAACAATAAATGAAATTGAGGAGTAAAAATGAGAAAAAAAGTATTTGGTGTAGTATTAGTTGCTGCACTTATTCTACAAGGATGTGGAAACAATCAAAAAGCTAACACAGGTTCAAATGAAACAGAAGCAAAAGAAAGTGCAAAACTTCCTGATAATGCAGTTGCAGAAATTAATGGAGAAGAGATTTCTAAAGATGATTATAAAAAAGAAATATCCTTCTATGCTTCCATGCTAGCATCAAAACAACAATTAAAATCATCAGTAATACAAATGATGATTCAAGATAAATTAATTGCAGATGATCTTGAAAAAAATAATATCAAGTTAGATGATAAAGAAGCAGATGATAATTTCCTACAATATGTACAAAATTATGGTGGACAAGAACAATTTGATAAAATGCTAGAAGACTATAATATGAGTGCTGACAAGTTTAAAGATACAATCAAAAAAGATTTAATGTATAAGAAACATAGAGAATGGTTTGATGAAAATAACAAGGTAACCGACAAGGAAATTAAAGATTACTTTAATAAGCACAAAGACGAGTTAGTACAAGTAAATGCTAGTCATATTCTTGTAGAAGATGAAAAAACAGCTAATGAAGTTAAACAAAAATTAGATAATGGTGAAGACTTTGCAAAACTTGCCAAAGAATACTCTAAAGATTCTGCAAATGCTGATAAAGGCGGAGAATTGGGTTATTTTGCAAAAAATTCTATGGTAAAAGAATTCTCTGATGTTGCCTTTAAATTAAAGAAAAATGAAATTAGTGATCCAGTAAAAACAAACTTTGGATATCATATTATTAAATTAAATGATAAAAAAGATACAGCCGAAAAACTAAAAGATGAAATAACAAAACAATTAAATGAACAAAAATACTCTGAGTATTTAAAGAAACTTTATAACGATGCTGTTGTTATTACAGAAGACGGAAGCAATAAAGATAAAAAGGAAAATACTGATAAGAAAACTGAAATGGACAAGTCTATAGAAAGTAAAGAAGATGAAAATACATCTAAAGAAGTTCAATCTACAGAAAGCACTTCAGAAAATAATAATAATTAGTGCATGCTTACTAGTAGCTAGTTCTTGCCAAAAAAATGTAAATACTCAAGATAATGTTGCTATGGTTGATGGAGAGTATATTACAAAGGACTTGTATACTAGAGAATTAACTTTTTATAGTTCTTACTATGCAAAAAAATATGGTGAAAACTACTTAAATAGTAAGGATAAAAGTGGTCTTTCTAATTATCAAATTTTGGAGAAAGACCTACTTGACTCTTTGATAAAAGATCAAGTTATGCTAAATGATTTAAATAAACATGATTATAAGATAAATAATGTTGAATATGAAAAACTTCAAAAAGAATTAATAAAAGAATTAAAAAATAAAGAATCTTTAATTGCAAATGTAGAAGCTATTAATAGTGATGAGTTGTCATTTTCAGATATACTATATAGAGATTCTATAAAATATGAACATAGAAAAATGTTTGAAAAGATTAATGATGTAAAAGACAAAGAAGTTTTGGACTATTATAAAAATAATAAAAAGTTCCATAGAATGTATAAATACAATGCTTTAGTTTTTGATGATAAAAATGAGGCTGAAAAAATTAACAATCAAATAAAAAACAATCAAGATTTCAAATCTATGATGAACAAAAAGGTAAGAAATTTTGATACACTAATATCTGATTTCGTATATGATGATGACGAACTTTTAAAAGAAAGCAACATAAGAAAAAAGGATCAGGTCAGTAAAATTTTTGAATACAAAGATAAATACTATATTTTGATGATTAATTCATATAATGAAAACGAAAATGATCTTTTAATTAACACAAAAAAATACTATTTAGATTTACAATACCAAGATTATTTAAAAGATTTGATAAAAAAATCAAAAATAAGGATCTTTGTTTGAAAATGCTTGAAATTACTTAAATCATTTTGTATAATCTAACATAGAGTTAAACAGAAATAATACTAGGTTTATGGAGGAGGAAATATGAATAAATCAGAATTATTAATGAATATTTCAGAAAAGAGTGGACTTAAAAAAATAGAAGCAGAAAAAGCACTAAATGCTTTTATAGAAACAGTTACAGAGGCTCTTGCAAATGAAGAAAAGGTACAACTTGTAGGTTTCGGAACTTTCGAAACAAGAAGCAGAAAAGCTAGAGAAGGAAGAAACCCTAGAAAGCCAGAAGAAATAATTCAAATACCTGCATCAAAAGCACCAGTATTTAAAGCAGGAAAAACTCTAAAAGAAGCTGTTAACAAATAAAAAAAAGAGATGCAAAAAAACGAGATTTGAAATAAAATCTCGTTTTTTTAACCTCTATAAAACAAAGAGGGTATAGCATATCAGCATTAGTTGATACACAAAATATTACACAGTATCAAAGTTTAGTTTATTTTAGTGAATAATCCTTGTAGTTCTTTTGAAAATTTTTCTATATCTACACTTATAGTTTTAAAATTTTCATAGTATACAATTCCTGGTTTGGCTCCCTTTGGTTTATTTACATTCTTTTTTTCAGTATAATTTACATTAACTTTGTTAGAACTTGACAAAGAAGAGTTAAGGGCGGAAAGATAGGCAGAAATTTTTATATCTAGATCGGTCAAATTTTTCGTTTTTAGAATAAGGTGGCTTCCCGGAGCATCCTTTACATGGAAGAAATAATCATTTTTATTGGCAAGTTTTAGGGTAATATAATCATTCTGCCTACTATTTTTGCCAAGGTATATGTCGCTATCCTCGCAAGTTTTATAGTGGCTAGGCTTTGTTTTAGAAATTTTTGCTTTCTTTTTTGATTTTTTCTTAATTAGGCCATTTGCTGACATTTCTTCTTTTATCTCTTCAAGCTGATCAATAGAGTCTGCTTTTTCTAAAAAATATTTAATCTCTTTAAGATATCTTAGATATTCTTCTTGCTTTGGCAAGTCAACTTTGGCAAAACTTATAGAATTTTTTATTTTCTTATATCTCTTATAATAAGAATCGACATTTTCCCAAGGAGTTAACATTATATCTAATTCAATCTTAATTTCTTTACCAGGCTCATAATAATCATCTACCTTAATACTTTTCATACCTTTTTCAATTTTATAGATATTTGCTGCCAAAAGGTCACCTTTTTTCTTTATATTAAGAGCTTTTTCATTTTTTGCAATATTGTCATTTAGTATTTGGATTTTTTTGTTTGATGCCTTAATATTTGTATTTATTTTCCTTATTAATTCTTGCTGAATCTGTTTGAATCTGTCATTAGTTTTATTATAAGAATAAAACTTGTCAACAGCTTGACTTATGAGAGTATGACTTTCTTCTGACAAATTTAAGTGACTTAGTTTAAAACAATAAAATTCTTTTATTTTTGTGTCATTGCTATAAGTTAGACCCTTAAATTGCTTATTTTTTATCTTTTCTATATACATATAAAGCAAGTTATTTAAGTTTTCTTTTTCAGATTCACTTACCAAATTCCAATTTATTCTTGGGTCAATTCCTGCCCTAAAACAAATTTCTTCGGCAAATAGGGGAGATAAACCCGTATAAGTATTATAGAAAAATTTTCTTGGATTGGTAGAATCTGGCAATTTTTGATCAAAGTAGTAAATATCTTCTTTAAATCCATCTTTTGTTATATCGATCTTATTGTTTATAGGAAGTTTATATTTTACTCCTGGTAAAACTTGTCTTATTGAAGACATAAATTCATTTACTCTTTTTATAGAATCTATGACTTTATTATCCTCATCTACTAAAATTAAATTTGAATACTTACCCATTATTTCCAATATCAATTTTTTTGAAGTATCAAAACCCATTTCATCAATAGAAGATATCGAAAATATTACAATTCTATCTAAACCAACTTGTTCTATATTTACAATTTTGCCTTGGTTTAAGTGTTTTCTTAAAACCATACAAAAATTAGGGGCAACATTAGGATTTTCAAACTTTTGATTTGTTAGATTTAATCTAGCCTCATTATTGTTGGCACTAATCAGTAGTTTATAAGAATTTCCCCTAGAATATACATTAAAAACAATATCATTTTTTGAAGGTTGGCTAATTCTTTGAATTTTGCCTCCTAATAATTCATTTTTTAATTCATTTGTTATAGCTCTGGTCATTATTCCATCAAAGCTCATTTTTATCACCTCTTATTCTAGTATATTATAACATGACTTGCTATAAATATTATCATACTGTAAAATATATATATTAAGGAGGCGTGATGAGAAAGGGATTTTTATTAATTATATCTGGACCATCAGGTGTTGGAAAAGGTACAGTCCTTCATGATTTAATGAATACGCAAAATAACCTTGTTTACTCCGTATCTGTCACTACTAGAGAAAAAAGACCAGGAGAAATAGAAGGTGTTTCATATTTCTATAAGACTCATGAAGAATTTGAACAGATGATCAAAGAAGATAAATTTTTAGAATATGCTAAGGTACATAATAACTACTATGGAACCCCTAAAGATTTTGTTATTAATAAAATTAATGAAGGCAAAATAGTTATACTAGAAATTGATGTACAAGGAGCTTTAAACGTAAAGAAAAATTTTGATAATGGAGTTTACATTTTTTTAGCACCACCTAGCCTTAGTGAACTTAAGAATAGAATAGTTAATAGGGGAACTGAATCTGAAGAAGATATCAATTTAAGAATGAAAAATGCAAGAAAAGAATTGCAATATATCAATGAGTATGATTATTTAGTAGTAAATGACCATTTAAACTCTGCTATTAACTTAGTTAACGAAATAATAAATGCGGAAAAGCATAGGGTATCAAGAGAAGATATAAATTTTGAAAAAGGAGAATAAGAATATATGAACAATCCATCTTTTAAAGAATTATCAGAAATAAGTCCAAGTAGATACGAAATTTGTATGATGTGTGCTAAAAGAGCAAGAAGAATTGTGAATGGTTCTGCCCCACTAACTAAAGAAGTTGAGGCAAAGCCAGTTACACAAGCCTTACATGAAGTTATGGAAAAAGTAGTTACAAAAAATGATTGATGGAAAAAACATATTGTTGGGAGTAACCGGTGGAATAGCATCCTATAAGGTAGTAGACTTATGTTCCAGACTAGTTAAAGAAGGTGCAAACCTAAAAATTATTATGACTAAAGCTGCTACAAAATTTGTTAGCCCTTTAACATTTGAAACTATGGGCAGATGTAAAGTTTACACTGATATTTTTGAGGGTCATCATGATCACGTTTATCATGTAGATTTAGCAAAGTGGGCAGATCTTTTTCTAATAGCACCATTAAGTGCAAATACACTTGCAAAAATCACCTATGGTATTGCTGATAATTTTTTGACTGCCTGTCTACTAGCTTATGATAAAGACCTTATAGTAGCTCCTGCAATGAACTCAAATATGTATACTAATGTTGCAACACAAAAAAATTTACTTACTCTAGTAAATAGAGGAGTTAAAATTATCGAACCATCTGAAGGATTATTAGCTTGTAATGTAATAGGTCCTGGTAGGATGGAAGAACCTGAAAATATCGTTAAGTATATAGAAGATTATTTTACTGAAAAAGACTTATTAAATAAAAAGGTAATAGTAACTGCAGGTCCAACAATAGAGCCAATTGATTATGTTAGATATATAACAAATCATTCTAGTGGCAAAATGGGTTATCACATAGCTAATGAGGCAAAAAAAAGAGGAGCCGAAGTAATACTTATTTCTGGTCCTGTAGAACCTTTCAAGATAAGTGGAATAAAAAAAGTTGATATCAAAACTAATTTAGACTTACAAAAAGAGATAGATAAAGAATTTACAGATTCTGATGCCTTAATTATGGCAGCAGCTCCAACAGACTATAAAGTAAAAGATGTAGCTGATAAAAAAATCAAAAAATCAGGTCAAAATCTCAGCTTGGATTTGATAGAAAACATTGATATATTAAAATATATAAGTTCAAAGAAAGACAAGCAAATAGTTATTGGTTTTGCTGCAGAAACTGAAAATTTAATAAAGAATGCTCAAAAGAAATTAAACGAAAAAAAAGTTGACTACATCATTGCAAATAATTTAAAAATGGAGGGAGCTGGTTTTAACGTAGATACAAATATAGCTAGCCTAGTTTCAAAAGATGGAGTAGAGCATTTGGAGAAAATGACAAAAAAAGAACTTGCTAATAAAATATTAGATTTAATTAAATAGCAAAAGGTGATTTTTTGTACGCAAAAGTAATTATTGATAGTAACAGCAGATTTCTTGATAGAAGCTTTACTTATCACATCCCAGAAAAATTTAATAACAAAATTGATAAAGGCATGAGGGTGATTGTTCCATTTGGCAAGGGTAATAAATCAACCATTGCCTTTATTTATGAAATAATATCTAATATTGATAATGATTTTGAAGTAAAGGATATAATTGACCTTTATGATTACAAAAAAATAGTTTCAGATGAGCTAATAGATCTTGCCTTTTTTATGAACAAGAGATATATCTCTCCAATTCAAAGTGCCATAAGACAAATTTTGCCACCAGGTAATATCAAGGAATTAAAGGGATATTATTATTCTACTGTAGTTGAAGATGACCTTACTTATTTTTTAAAAGAAAAAAAATCTATCGATCAAATTAAGGATAAGTTTGGTAATATAACAGATTCTATCTTGGAATATATAAAACTTGGAAAGATAAAAGTTGCTTATGAAATAAAGACAGCAGAATCAATCAAATATAAGGAAGTTTTAAACTTAAATGAAGAAAAATCAAAGACAATTAGAAAAAATGCAAAAAAACAAATTGATATAGTAAATTTCCTAAAAGGCAAAAAAGATGTTGACCTAAGTTTAACTCTTAGTCAAACTAATTCTTCTAGATCTTCCTTAAATTCCTTGATTGATAAGAGGATTGTTGATTTAGAAAAAATTGAAATAAAAAGAAAAGTATTTAAGAGAAAAAATAATTACAAAAAGATAAGTTTAAACCAAGAACAAAAAAATGCTTTTGAGGCTGTTTTATCTGATAAATCAAATTCTTATCTTTTAAAGGGAGTTACAGGAAGTGGAAAAACTGAGGTTTTTTTACAATTAGTAGAAGAAAATTTAAAAGAAGGTAAGGAAGCAATAATTCTAGTTCCAGAGATTTCTTTGACTCCTCAAACCATAGAGAGATTTACAGGTAGATTTGGTGAAAAAATAGCTGTCATACATTCAGGCCTAAGCCTGTCAGAAAGATTTGACCAGTGGAGGCTTATCGATCAAGGTGAAGTAAAGATTGTAATAGGGGCAAGGTCGGCAATATTTGCTCCCTTTAAAAATTTAGGAATAATAATTATTGATGAGGAACATGACCAGTCATACTTTTCTTCAAAAGATCCCAAATATCATACAAAGGAAGTTGCAGAATTTAGAAGGTTAAAAAATGACTGTACTTTACTTTTAGCATCAGCTACTCCCTCTATATCAACAATGAAAGAAACAATTGATGGAAAATATAAGCTTTTAGAATTAAAAAATAGGGTAAACAAGACTAAGCCTCAGATAGAGCTTGTAGACATGAGGGAAGAATTAAAAGCAAGCAACTATTCTATGATAAGTAGGAGGCTTTATTCTGAAATAAGTAAAAACTTATCAAACAAAGAACAGACTATTCTTTTTTTAAACAAAATTGGTCACAATTCATTTACTTTCTGTAGGCAATGTGGATATGTAATTAAATGCGATGCCTGCGATGTCTCTATGACTTATCACAAGCATATAAATAAATTAGTGTGTCATTATTGTGGTAGAACCAAAAACCAACCTACTATTTGCCCAAATTGCGGCTCGAAAAAGATTAAGGAATTTGGTGCTGGAACAGAAAAACTAGAAGAGGAAATAAGAAGACTTTTCCCAAAAGCAAAAGTTCTTAGAATGGACAGTCAAACAGCAAATAAGAAAGATTCCTATGAAAAAATGTATGCAATCATGAAAAATAACCAAGTTGATATTTTAATTGGTACACAAATGATTGCTAAAGGTTTGGACTTTAAAAATGTAACTTTAGTTGGAATAGTTTCTGCTGATTTAAGTCTAAATTTTGATGATTATTCTGCTGATGAATCAACCTACCAACTTTTGACCCAAGTTTCAGGAAGAGCAGGTAGGGATAAAAAAATAGGTAGGGTTATAATGCAGACTTATAGACCAGATAATTTTGTCATCCAAGCTGCTTATAAAGGCGACTATAATGCCTTTATAAATAAGGAAATGGAAGTAAGAAAGGCCTTTGAATATCCACCTTATACTAATTTAATTTCTATAAAAATAATAGCTAAATCAAGAATAGATGCTATGGATATTTCAAAAATTTTTGCCAATAAGTTAAGAGATGATTTTATTAATCTTGAAAATGTAAGAATTATTGGACCAAATCCATGCAAAATTGAGAGAGTAAATAATAAATACAGGTATAATATTTTAGTAAAAGCAGAAGATGAAATTTTAAATGAAGTGATTAAAATTATTGAAATAGATAAAAACTTATTTATAAAAAAATATAAAGATGTCAGCTTTATTCCTGCTTTAAACCCAAATAATATCAACTAAGGAGCAAGTATGTTTAATTTTTTCAAGAAAAAAAGCACTGAAGAAGAAAATAAGAAAAGTATTGAGGAAACTACAGAAGATCAAGATAAAAAAGTGGAAATAGAAGAAATTAATGAAAATTCTAATTTGGATATTTCAAATAATGATAATAAAGAAATTACTGAAAAAGAATTTCAAGAAGAGCCAAAAAAACAAGGATTTTTTGACAGTTTATTTTCAGGTCTTACTAAGACTAGAAGTCAATTTTCCAATAAACTAAAAAATTTATTTACAGCAAATGTAAAAATCGATGATGATTTATATGATGAATTAGAAGAAATTTTAATTTCTTCAGATATAGGTATGGAATGTACGATAGATATAGTGGATACTTTAAAAGAAGAGATAAAAACTGAAAAGATAAAAGATAGTGAAAAAATATATCCACTTTTAAAGGAAATAATGATAAAAAAATTGGATGAGAAAAATCTAAATAATGATTTAAATATAAGTGCTAACAAATTAACTATTGTTCTTATAATTGGGGTTAATGGTGTTGGAAAAACTACAACTATAGGAAAAATTGCTTATAATCTTAAAAAGGATGGAAAACAAGTATGCTTGGCAGCTGCTGATACCTTTAGAGCAGCAGCAATAGAACAACTTGGCGAGTGGGCAAAAGTTAGTGGAGTAGAGATGGTAGCTCATAAAGAAGGTTCGGATCCATCCGCTGTAATTTTTGATGGTATACAAGCAGCAAAGGCTAACAAATCAGATATTTTATTGTGTGATACTGCCGGAAGACTTCATAACAAGAAAAACCTTATGAGTGAGCTTGAGAAAATAAATAGAACTATAGATACCCACGCACCAGATGCCAATAGAGAAAATTTATTGGTTTTAGATGCAACCACTGGACAAAATGCAATTAGCCAACTAAGAGAATTTAAGAATGTAACTAATATTACAGGCCTTATCTTGACAAAACTTGACGGTACAGCTAAAGGTGGAGTAATATTTCCACTTCAACTAGAACTTGATGTCCCAGTTAAGTATATAGGAGTAGGTGAATCTATAGAAAATTTACAAAAATTTAATGCAGAAAAATTTGTTAATGCAATGTTTGAATAAGGCTTGTTATTAAGCGGATTTTATGGTATATTATTCAAGGACTACACACATTCGTTGATGATTGTTACGTTGCCTATATGGTTTTTCAATCAGTAGATGCGAATGGAGGAAAATAAACGGAGGTAATTAAAAATGTCAGTAGTATCAATGAAAAAGTTATTAGAAGCAGGTGTACATTTTGGACACCAAACTAGAAGATGGAATCCTAAAATGAAAAAATTCATCTTCACTGAAAGAAACGGAATTTATATAATAGATTTACAAAAAACAGCTAAACAAATTGAAGATGCATACGCTATGATTAGAGATATTGCAGCTGATGGTGGTACAGTTTTATTTGTAGGTACTAAAAAACAAGCTCAAGACTCTATTGAACAAGAAGCAAAAAGATGCGGACAATTCTACGTTTCTAACAGATGGTTAGGTGGAATGCTAACAAACTTTAAAACAATTAGAAAAAGTGTTGATAAATTAAAAAAATACGAACAAATGGAAGAAGATGGAATATTTGATCTTTTACCAAAAAAAGAAGTTCTTCAATATAACAAAGAAATGGAAAAATTAGAAAAGAACCTAGGTGGTATTAAAGATATGGAACAATTACCAGATGTGTTGTTTGTAGTTGATCCAGGAATGGAAGAAATTGCTGTACACGAAGCAAAAATCTTAGGAATACCAGTAGTTTCAATTGTAGATACAAATTGTGATCCAGATTTAGTAGATCTTGCTATACCAGGAAATGATGATGCTATCAGAGCTGTTAAACTTATAACTTCATTAATAGCAGATGCTGTAGTTGAAGGAAACCAAGGAAGCGAATTTGTTGGTGAAGAAGAAGATCTTAACAACGATGAATCTGAAACAGAAGAAGTTGTTGACGAAGATTCTGATGTAGAAGAAGAAAATATCGAAGAAGAATAAAAGGAGGCAATTATGGCAATTAGTGCAAAATTAGTAAAAGAATTAAGAGAAATGACTAGTGCAGGAATGATGGACTGCAAAAAAGCTTTAGAAGAAACTAACGGTGATTTAGCTGCTGCAGAAAAACTTCTAAAAGAACAAGGACAAGCAACACTAGATAAAAAAGCAGCAAGAGTTGCAGCAGAAGGTGTAATAGGATCTTATGTTCATAATGATAAGATTGGTGTTATAGTAGAAATTAACACAGAAACAGACTTCTCTGCAAAAACAGATACAGTTCAAGAATTTGCTAAAAATATAGCTATGCACATTGCTGCAGTTGATCCAAAATATATTTCTGAAGAAGATGCTGATGAAGCTGCTCTAGCTGAAGAAAGAGAAATTCTAATTAACCAAGCAATCAATGAATCAAATCCAAATATGCCAGAAGATAAGAGACAAATGATTGCTGAAAAGAAGGTTGAAGGTAGAATGAAAAAATATCTTGCAGAAGTTTGCTTATTAAATCAACCATATATCAAAAATCCTGATGTTACAGTTGAAAACTACCTTAGAGAAACAGCTAATAGCGTTGGAGAAAACATTAAAATTAGAAGATTTGCTAGATTTGAAGTAGGTAAGGGAATTGAAAAGAAAGAAGAAAACCTTGCTGATGAAGTAGCAAAACAAATTAATCAAAACAAATAATTAAATTAGAATTAGAAAAGGGGACTTTCCCCTTTTTTTATTTACAAAACTTATGATAATATTTTATCATTATTGCATTCATTTTTTTTTACCATATAATAATGGAGATTACAAAATTTAAAATTTTAAAGATAATTAATTTTTAAATTAAAGATATAGAAAGGAAGAATAATGACAAAATATTTAAATTCTAAGCAATTAATTGGAAATACTCCACTTTTAAAACTAGATTCTTTAAAAAAAGCTGGTAGAGCTGATATATATGCAAAAGTTGAAAAAAATAATCTAGCAGGATCTATTAAAGATAGAATTGCTTTATATATGATTGAAGAAGCTGAAAAAAACGGCGATTTAAAGCCTGGTTATACAATAGTTGAACCTACAAGCGGTAATACTGGAGTTGCCCTAGCAGCTTTAGCAGCAGCAAAGGGCTATAAATTAATTTTGACCATGCCAAATTCTATGAGTGTAGAAAGATCTAAACTTGCAGAAGCTTATGGTGCACAAGTTATAAGAACAACTGAAAATGGCCTTCAAGGTGCTGTAGATAAGGCTGTAGAATTATCTAAAAAAGATGGTTATTTTATGCCTGATCAATTTTCAAATCCAGCTAATATTAAAGCTCATTATGAAACAACAGGACCTGAAATTTTAAAAGATATAGTACCTGATGCTTTTATAGCAGGAGTAGGTACTGGTGGAACTGTTACAGGTACTGGAAAAAGGTTAAGAGAAGCTAATCCAGAAGTAAAAATCTATGCAATTGAACCAAAAGAAAGCCCTCTACTTTCTGGTGGAAAAGCTAGTGCCCATAAAATTCAAGGTATTGGTGGTAACTTTATACCAAAAAATTTAAACTTTGATTTATTGGATGGAATCGTGGATGTTTCAGGCGATCAAGCAATTGAAATGTCAAGATATTTAGCCAAAAATGAAGCACTTGCTGTTGGCATATCTTCTGGTGCCAATGTTTCAGGAGCTATTGAAATTGCAGATAAATTAGGTGAGGGTAAGGTTGTAGTAACTGTCTTACCAGATACTGGTGAAAGATATTTATCAACAGAACTTTATGATATAAATTAAGATGAATTACGAAGAATACAAGAATGAATTAATTGATATTGCCATAAAAAAAGATCCATCCTTAAAATCTAGAGATGAGGCTCTAAAGTATACATCTGGGGTAAGAGCACTTTTATCTCACTATATAGCTCATGAATACTATCTTAAAGGTGAATTCATGAAAGCCTCAGAAATATCTTTTAGAGCAAAGATTGAGACTGGTATAGAGATTCATCCTGGTGCAACTATAGGTAGAAGGTGTTTTATAGACCATGGAATTGGAGTTGTAATAGGGGAGACTAGTGTAATAGGGGATGATGTCATGATGTATCATGGTGTTACACTTGGAGGACTTGTTAATAAAAAAATTAAAAGGCACCCTACAGTAGGAAATAATGTTCTTATAGGAGCAGGAGCTGTTCTTCTTGGCAATATTAATATAGGAAATAATGTAAAAATTGGTGCTAATGCGGTGGTTTTAAAAGATGTCCCAGATGATTCTACTGCCGTTGGAATTCCAGCCAGAATAATTAAACATAAGTAATTTTAAAGGTGTAATTTATATTAATAATTTACACCTTTAATAATTTTTACTTTTAGGAGAAAAAATGTTTGGAAAGTTTAGATGGTTTATTAATTACTACAAAAAACGATATATAATAGGAATAATATTCTTACTTTTAAGTGATTTAGTCTCTCTTTACTTACCTTTTATTACAGGTAGACTTATTGATTTAATATATAATCAGTCTATTAATATGGAAGAATTTATTAGAATTATAACATTTACTGTCTTTATGATCTTATTAAAATACTTTTTAGCTATGGGATGGTCATATAATGTATTCCGTGCCTATGGAACTATGGAATACTTGAGTAGAAAGAAACTTATGACTAAGTTTCTGGGACAATCACAAGAATTTTTCGAAAAGAATTCAACAGGCTCTTTGATGGGAAAATCTACAAACGATGTACAACAAGTATCAGACTTAGCAGGATATGGTACATTGGCTTTAGTAGATGCAACTATACTGCCATTAAGCATATTAATTGTTTCATTTATTACAGTTGACTTTAAATTAACCTTGTTATCAGTTCTTCCCTTGCCATTAATAGCTTATTTATACTTTAAAATTTCGGATATGATATATGAAAAGTCAAAAATTGTAAATCAAAATTTTGATAGTCTAAATAATAATGTGTTGGAAGATGTTGAGGGAGTTAGAATAATAAGAGTCTACAATAACCTAGGACTTAGAACTGATTTGTTTAATAAGAGAGCTGAAAAGCTAGCAGAAAGCAATATTGAATTGGTAAAATATCAAGCACTAATGCAGTCTTTAGAGAGAGTTATAACATCAATTACATTTATAATAGCTATAGGCTATGGATCTTTCATGATTTATAAAGGAAATCTTTCTATAGGCAAACTTGTTTCTTTTACTTATTATTTGAATATGATGATTTGGCCTATGTTTGCACTTGGTGATTTTATTAATCTAAAGCAACAAGCTAGTGCAGCTATGGATAGAATTGATGAAATATTACAATATAAAGAAGATATAAAAGATTCTTCTATGAAAGAAAATCTTGATGACAATGTTGATATAGAATTTGAGAATTTATATTTCAAATATCCAACTTCTAAAAACTATATCCTAAATGATATTAACTTAGCTATAGAATCTGGTTCATCAATCGGTATACTTGGTAAAACTGGTTCAGGAAAGACAACTTTGATAAAGCAACTTTTAGATTTATACACTATTGATAAAGATAAGCTAATACTTGAAGGAAAATCGGCAAAAGATATTAACTTTAAGAATTTTAAGGGTAAAATTGGATACGTACCCCAAATGCATATGGTATTTTCTGACACTATAAAAAATAATATTAAGTTTTCTAAGCCTGATGCGACAGAAGAAGAAATTGAAAGGGCTATAAAATTAGCTGATTTTAAAAAAGATATAGAACAGTTTCCACAAGGTCTAGATACAATTACAGGAGAAAGAGGAATATCTTTATCAGGTGGTCAAAAACAAAGACTAGCAATAGCAAGAGCCTTAATTAAAGATCCCGAAATTTTAATTTTGGATGATTCCATGAGTGCTGTGGATGCTAATACAGAGAAAAATATTTTGGAAAATCTAAAGAATTTTAGAAAAAATAAAACAACTATTATTATAGCTCATAGAATCAGTCAGGTACAGGATTGCGATAATATTATTGTTTTGGATGATGGAAAAATTGTAGAAGAAGGTAGTCATCAAGACCTTATGAGCTATGATTCATGGTATAAAAAGCAATATTATAATCAAATATTAGGAGCAATAAATGAAGAATAGAAGAAGTTATCAAAGGCTTAAAAAATATGCCTATGTGGAGAGGTTTTCTCTATTTAAAGGCTTTATATTTTCTTTAACAAGAACTATCCTAGAAATACTTGGTCCTATGGTTATAGCCTATATATTGAATAATTTAATTGGTAAAAGTATGACAATAAGTAGTCTTAAAAAGATAGGCATTGCATTAATTATATACTTTTTTATCTATTTAGCTATATCTTTTCTCTTAAATACGGCAAGAATAGCATTTGAAAAATCTGCCAATAGAATTGCTTTGATGATTCAAAAAGATGTATATAATAAAGTTCAAACTTTTCCTATTTATTATTTTGATAATATACCTTCAGGAAAGATTTCTTCTAGAATCACAAATGATGCCAATAAATTAAAAACAATGTTTCAACTATTGTTATCAGATATACTAACATCAGCTATTTTGGTTATTGGCTTATATGCGACAATCTTTTTTACTAATAAAATTGCTGCTATAATGTTATTGATATTATTTCCTATTGTCTTAATAATATTTAAGACTTATTTGGATAAGACCTACTCTTTTACTAGTCAAATAAAAAGATATACTGCCGATGTTAATGCAAATATTAATGAATATATCCAAAATATGGAAATAATTCAAGCCTTTAATCAAGAAGAGAATATAAATAAAAAGTTTGATAAAACAAATAAAAAAATCTATGATATCAACATGAAATTATCAAAATTAAGATCCTATTCTGGTTATAGGGCTATGGATATAGTAAATTATTTGGCAACAGTAGTTGTAATTATTTATTTTGCAGTAGGTTCAATTACTGGAAAATATGCTGTAAGTGTTGGATCTTTGTATATGGTAATAGATTATACCTCTAAACTTTTTAATAATATGACAACTATTATTATGAGATTTGGTGATGTTGAAGATGCCTTATCATCTGCCGATCATATATTTGATATTTTAGATATGAATTCTATGGAAAAACTACCTGATATGCTTAGTGATATAGAAGGTGATATAGAATTTAAAGATGTATCATTTGCCTACAAAGATGAAGATGTATTAAAAAATATTAATTTTTTGGTTAAAAAAAATAAGTCTCAAGCTTTCGTTGGCCAAACTGGTTCTGGCAAATCAACAATTATAAATCTCTTATTAAATTTTTATAGTCCAAGAAAAGGAATTATTAGTATAGGTGGTCAAGACATAGCTAAGGTAGATAGGGATTCTTTAAGAGAAGATATGGCAGTTGTCTTACAAGATGCTTTCTTATTTAAAGCTACAATTAAAGATAATATTAGTTTGGGTGAAGAATTTAGCGATGAACAAATAATTAATTCTTTAGAAGCAGTAGGTGGTCAAAAATTAATAGAAAAAGGAATAGATAGTTTAGTTTTAGAAAATGGAAGTAACCTAAGTCAAGGCGAAAAACAACTAATATCTTTTGCAAGAGCTTATATAAGAAATCCTAAAGTTTTAATACTTGACGAGGCTACATCGAATATAGATACAGAAACAGAAAAGATCATTCAACAGGGTATAAATAAATTAAAAGAAGATAGAACAACATTTATCATTGCCCATAGATTATCAACAATAAAAGATGTAGATAATATAATAGTTCTTTCAAATGGCGAAATTATAGAACAAGGAAACCATCAAGAACTAATGAAGTTAGGTGGTTATTATAAAAAAATGTATGATAAGCAAATTAAAGATTTAAACGACAATCAATGATTATGAATATCAATGAAATAAGTTTTATAATTAACCTCTTTATGGTATAATTAATTGTGGGATAAAAATTCCACATCACTAATAGGAGGTGGTTATATGGATAATCCAATTGTGATTATTATCATAGCTGTCGCCTTCGTATTGTTAGCTTTTTTATTGGGATATCTCTATCGTAAAAAAGTCGGAGAATCAAAAATAGCTTCTGCTGAAGATTTATCAAGGAAAATAATTGAAAATGCAAATAAAGATGCTGAATTATTAAGAAAAGAAGCTGTAAATGATGCAAAAGATGAAATTTCCAAGTTAAAACTTGAAAATGAAGAGAGATTCAAGCAGATAAAAAAAGAATTAAATTCTAGAGAAAATCGTCTGTTAAAAAAAGAAGAAAGTTTAGACAATAGATCTTTGCTTATGGATAAAAAGTTTGATCAAATCTCTAGTGATCAAAAAAAACTAAAGCAAAAAGAAGACAGAGTTGATAAGTTAATTGAAAAACAAGAATTGGAATTACAAAACATCGCCGGACTTACTACTAGTGAAGCTAAAGATATTTTGCTTGAAAATGTAAAAAGTGAAACAATTCATGAATCAGCAAAAATCATAAAAGAATATGAGGAGAAAACTAAAGCAGAAAGCAAAAAAATTGCTACCGAAATAATTGCAACTACTATACAAAGATATGCAGCCGATCAAGTTGCTGAAAGTACAGTAACTGTCGTTAGTCTTCCTAATGATGAGATGAAAGGTCGAATCATTGGTAGAGAAGGTAGAAATATTAGGGCTTTCGAACAACTTTCAGGTGTCGATTTAATAATTGATGACACTCCTGAAGCTGTAGTTTTATCTGCATTTGAACCAATAAGAAGGGAAATTGCTAAGGTAGCATTAGAAAGATTAATTTTGGATGGTAGGATTAATCCGTCTAGAATTGGAGAAATGCTAGAAAAAGCAGAAGATGAAGTTGAACAAAGAATTATTGAAGATGGTGAAAAAGCATGTGAAGATGCTCAAATTCACAATCTCCATCCACAATTAGTAAAATTAGTTGGAAAACTTAAATTTAGAACTTCCTATGGACAAAATGTGCTAAAACATTCAGTCGAAGTTGCCAATATTGCTGGTCTTTTGGCTAGGGAAATTGGTGCTAATGAACAAAATGCTCGAAGAGGAGGATTACTTCATGATATAGGCAAGGCTATAGATCATGAAGTTGTTGGTACTCATGTTGAAATAGGCGTTGATGCAGCTAAAAGATATGGTGAAAATAAATACGTTATTAATTGTATAGAATCTCATCACGGTGATGTAGAGCCAAATTGTATAGAAGCAGTTTTGGTGCAATCTGCCGATACTATATCTGCAGCTAGACCTGGTGCAAGAAGAGAAAGTCTAGAAAATTATATTAAAAGATTAGAAAACTTAGAAAAAATAGCTAATTCATTTGATGGCATTGAAAAATCATTTGCAGTTCAAGCTGGTAGAGAAATCAGAGTTATGGTTAAGCCAGAAAAAATCACAGATGATGAAATGGTTGTGATTGCTAGAGAAATCGCAAAAAGAATTGAAGAAGAATTAGAATATCCAGGCCAAATCAAAGTAAATGTAATTAGAGAGTCCAATGCGATAGAATATGCAAAATAAATTGACTAAAAGAAGAAGGATTTTATTTTCCTTCTTCTATTATTTTATATATTTTACAAAAAGCATAAATTTAATCGTAAAAGCCACATTTTTTTAAAAAAGCCAAAAATAAGAAGCCATAAAATGCGATTTAAGGGATTTTAAATTAATAATTATAAAATATGTGGTTTTTTAATTGATTGGCTAATATATAGGATATAGGCCTTATTATTGACACTTGTGATATAAGACTATGTAATTATGTAATATTATAGCAAATATCATAATTTTTAGGAAAAAAGCAGTTTTTAAATTACTATTATAATAGATTTCTTTTAAAAAAGGGAGGGATGTTTTTACAGATAAATCATTGCACAAAATAATAATTTTGTGCAATGATTGAAAATTTATTAAAATAAGAGTACAATTTAAGCATAAAGAAGTTTTGGAGGATTTTATGGAGAAATTTATTAAGCCTACTATACTAAATGATTATTTAAACTATATAAAAACCATCAAAGGATTATCTCCTAATACCATAAAAGAATATGATTATGATTTGACTCTCTTTATAAAGTATCAAATAATTAGAAAAAAATACTATAATAATTTGGATGATTTTAACAATTTATATAAGCCCAAAGAAATTGACAAAATTTTTACCAAAGACTTTATAGCTTCTATAAATATCCAGGATATGTATGCTTTCTTAAGTTTTTTGGATAATGACAGAAAGGATTCTGCTTCTACTAGATCTAGAAAGATTTCTGCTTTAAAGTCTTTTTTTAAGTATTTACATAGTGAGATTGAATTAATTGATAATAATATAACAGATAAACTTACAAATCCAAAAATCCAAAAAAGACAACCTGTGTATTTGACCCTTTCCGAAACAGAAAAATTACTTGATGTAATAAATCTTGAAAAAAATAAATTTCTAAGAGATAGAGATTTAGCTATAATATTTACTTTTTTAACTACTGGCATGAGACTTTCTGAACTTGTTAGTGTAAATGTCTCCTCTATTAACGGAGATCACTTTAGTATAATTGGTAAGGGTAATAAAGAAAGAACAATATATTTGACAGAAAATTGTCATAAGCTAATCTTAAATTATCTTAATACTAGAGAAAAATATCTGACCGATTATGACAAAGATATAGATGCTTTGTTTATTTCTACAAGAAAAAAAAGAATTTCTAATAGGGCTGTACAAGCAACTATTGACAAATATTTAGAAAAGGCAGGTTTTGATACAAGTATATACTCAACTCATAAGCTTAGACATACAGCCGCGACTTTGATGTATAAATATGGGAATGTAGATATACGTGCTTTAAAAGATATTTTGGGTCATACAAATATATCCACTACCCAAATATACACTCACTTAGATGATGAAGATTTAAAAGAAGCTGTTAACAAAAACCCTCTTGCTAATTTAGATATATAAATCTTTTATAGGAGAGAATTTTTTTCAAATTGAGATAATACATTTAGTAAAGCTAATTTACCGTGAAAATAATTTAATCCCCCTTGTAAATAGACGGTGTATGGCTCTCTTAAAGGTCCATCTGCAGAAAGTTCTGAGGTTGCCCCTTCGACAAAGCCACCTGAAGACATAATTACCTTATCTTCATAACCTGGCATATCATCAGCTATAGGAGTTAGGTTTGCATCCACACTGCAAGTTTCTTGAATAGATTTACAGAATAGTTTTAGTTTTTCTTTGGATTTTAATTGAATTGATTGGACTATATCACTTCTTGGATCATTAACTTTAGGAATTACCTCATAACCAAGCTTGTTAAATGCTTTTGCAAAAAGTAATCCTACTTTTATTGATTCTATAGTTGTATGAGGTGAAAAATATAGACCTTGAAGTAGGCTTCTATTTATACCAAAGCTAAGTCCCTCATCCTTGCCTATGCCTGGTGCCGTTAGTGTATTTGCGCAATATTCTATCAAGTCTTTTTTGCCACAAATATAACCACCTGTAATAGCAATTCCGCCACCTAGATTTTTAATCAGTGATCCTGCAACTATATCAGCCCCTACCTCTATAGGTTCTCTTGTTTCTGTAAACTCTCCATAACAATTATCAACGAAAATAATAACATTCTCATTAAGAGATCTTATTTTTTTTATAGCTTTTTCTATTTCATTTATAGTAAAGGCTCTTCTTTGAGAATATCCTGTAGATCTTTGGAGCATAACCATCTTGGTATCAGATTTTATAATTCTTTCAAAATTATCGTAGTCAAACATATTATTTTTTAGATCTAGGCAATTATAAACTACGCCTTTTTCAGCTAGATTTCCTTTTTTGTTACCTTTAATACCTAATACTTGTTGTAAAGTATCGTATGGATTTCCATTTAAAGATATAACTTTGTCACCATGGTTTAGAAGAGCATATAGCACTAATGATATGGCATGGGTTCCAGATACTATATTTGGTCTTACTAAAGCATCTTGGGACTTAAAAATAGATGAGAAAATACTTTCTGTAGTATTTCTTCCAACATCTCCATAGCCATAGCCTGTCGCTTGGTTAAAGTCCATTGTTGATAAATTATTTTCTTTGAAAGCTTTTAATACCTTATATTGATTAAATTCACTTATCTTTTCTAGTTTTTCAAAATCACTTTTTAAAGTTTCTTCCAACTTATTAACTTCTGTTAAAAATTTAGAATTAATATTATAAAAATCTAAAAATTCATTATATATCATATTTTCTTCTTATTTCTCCACTTATTTCTTTTACAAGCTCATCCTTACTTTTTTTATCTCTTAAAATATATGAAGTAAAATCATATTTTAGATATTTTTTCATCCAAGTTATCTGCCTTTTAGCATATCTTCTGGTGTTTCTTTGTATAAGGTTGATTACTTCATCTTTGTTTAATTTATTATTATATAGTTCAAAAAGTTCTTTGTAACCTATAGCTTTCATAGATTGGTTGTTTTCATCAAGCTTATATTTTTCTAATAAATTTAAGAATTCTTCATATAGACCTTCTTCAAACATTTTGATAACTCTTTCATTTATTTTTTTATATAAAATGGATCTATCTTCATAATTGATAAAAAATAAGATTGGGTCAATATTATTATTCTTTACATTGGATCCCTTTCTAATTTCTGAAGGTTTTTTACCAGTTGTTTCAAAAATTTCTAAAGCTCTAATTATCCTATTTGTTTCCTTGTAGTGATATTTATTAGCGCTTTTTTCATCTATATTTCTAAGCAAGTTATAAAGATATTCTTCTCCTTTATTTTCTTTGATTTCTTGGTATTTTTCTCTTATCTTAATATTTTTTGGGCTAAGTCCATAGTTCATATCAAACAAAATGGAATCTATATAAAATCCAGTACCACCTGTGATTATAGGAAGATTTCCTCTATTATTTATATCAAAAATACAATTTCTAGCAGTTTTTGAGAAATCTTCTACAGAATATTCTTCATTGGGACTTATAAAATCAATCATATGATGTTTAATACCATTCATTTCAAATTCTTTTATTTTATTTGTCCCTATATCCATATCTTTATAGATTTGTTGGGAATCACAAGAAATAATTTCAGATTTGAAATTTTTAGCTACTTCTACAGCTATAGAACTTTTTCCGCTTGCAGTAGGTCCTGTAATTATTACAACTTTATCTGTCAAAATAAGTCTCCAATTCGTTTTTTTCAATTTTTATCATAGTATTTTGGCCTTGATAATTCTTATAGGGATTTTTTAATTTTTTAAGATTTTTAATTAGATAGTCTGCTTCTTCTTTATCTATCTTGTATCCTTTTTTAAAAGCTTGTTTGCTTATTATTTTATAAATTTTTCTATAAAGGCTTTCTTTATCACTTTTATAATCCACATCCAATAATTGATAAAAATAATCGAGATTTTCTGGATTTTCAAAAATTATTGGTACATATCTTATTATTAATTTTCTTTGGCCAAATCTTTCAATTTCAAAGCCTAGATTTTTAAATAACTCTTCTTTTTTCAAATAAGAATTATAGGAATTACTATCAAGACTTATAATAAGTGGATCTAATAATTTTTGAGAAGATACTCTTTTATTTTCAAAATCTTCAATAAATCTTTCAAAATGAATAGCTAAATCTGCTCTCCTGTGATCTAAGATTATTAATTTATCCTTAGACTCATATATAGAGTATCTACCAAATATTGAAGCTTTATAAGAAAGCTTATCTAAGTCAAGATAGGAATTATCGGTATTAGCATTATCTGTAGAATTATATTTATCATTTAAATTTATTTCGGGTGTATTTATAAAACTAATTTCTTCTTCTAGGTCATCACTACTAAAATCAGCCTTATCATATTCTTCAAAAAAATCTTTTTCTTCTTTTTGCTTATCATTATCTTCAGAATAAAGAGACTCATCTTCAGCTACTAGCTTATTATAAGAATCTATTACCTTTTGGTAGTCGTCATAAAAATTTAATTCTTTTTTTTCTTCCTCTTTGTTTATTACGCTTTTTATGGTCTTATTTTCATACAGAATTTTTGATATATTATTTGATAAAAGATCAAGTAGTATATCTTCATATACAAATTTTATTTCTTTTTTATTTGGATGCATATTAACGTCTATATTTTTGCCATCAGTTTCAACAAAAATAAAAAAGGCTGGAAATCTTCCGTTTGGTATTAAACTTTTATATTCTCTTTCAATACATTTAGTAAGAGCTTCATTATATACATATCTATTGTTTACAAATAGATATTGTAAAGATCTATTGCCTCTATAATAGGTAGATTTGGAAATATAGCCATTTATTTTATATATGTCATTTGCAAAGGATACCGAAATAAGATTATCTTTAAGATTTTCATCTAAGAGTTTACAAATTATTGTTGACAAATCTTCTCTATTTGTTTGAAAATCTATTTTATTATCTCTTATATATTTGATGGATAAGTCTTTATTAGAAATAGCTATAGCATACATCAATTTGTTTATTTTATTTGTTTCTGCCATATCTGACTTTAAAAACTTTCTTCTTACAGGTTGGTTTTTAAATAAATCAAAAACTTCTATAGACGTACCTGTATTAGTAGCTATGCTTGATTTAGAATCTAAGTGGGCATTTTTATATATAAGTTTTTTTCCAATTGACTGATTTTCAGTTTTTGAAATAATAGTTAAATCTGAACAAGTTATTATAGAAGCAAGAGCCTCACCCCTAAAACCTAAAGTAAATAATTTATATAGGTCAGAAAAATCCTTTATTTTACTTGTTGCATGTCTCTTGAAAGCAAGTTCAATTTCATCTTCATTTATACCACTACCATCATCAGTTACCCTTATATAAGTTTTTCCTCCATTTTTTATTTCTACAGTAATATTCTTGCTATTTGCATCAATGGAATTTTCTACAAGTTCTTTTACTATAGAAAAAGGAGATTCTATGACTTCTCCTGCCGCTATTTGTTCAATTGTCTTTTTATCTAATTGGATAATAGCCATTATAATTCTCCTATCTTATTAATTAATTGGTGTAGAGCATTTATAGATTCAATTGGGGTCATAGTATTTATATCAATAGAATTTGCAAATGTTTTTAACTGATCATACTTGTTTTCTTTTATGTCATTTATTGTTTTTACAACATTTTCAGTTTTATTTTTGGCAAATAAATCCTCATTATCTATTTTTTCCATAAAAATTTTGGCATTTTCTATTAATTGATTTGGAAGTCCAGATAATTTTGCAACTTCTATACCATAGGACCTATCAGACTTTCCAGGTCTAATCTTTCTTAAAAAAATCAGCTCATTATTTTCTTCTAATATATCAATTTTTAAATTTGTAACATTATCAAGTTGATTTTCTAGTACTGTAAGTTCATGGAAATGTGTTGCAAAAACAGTTTTAACTTTTTTATTTTTACTCAAATATTCTACTAGACTCATAGCTATACTTAAGCCATCATCACTTCCAGTTCCCCTACCTACTTCATCCAATATAATAAAAGAATCCTTGGTTGAATTTTTCAAAATATTTGAAACTTCATTCATTTCAAGCATAAAAGTAGATTCACCCTTAGAAATATTATCGCTAGCTCCGATTCTTGTAAACACTTTATCACAAATAGAAATTGAAGCAGATTTTGCTGGGACAAAAGAACCAATTTGAGCTAGAATAATGATTATGGCCATTTGTCTCATATAGGTAGATTTTCCCGCCATATTTGGACCGGTAATAATTTGAATAAGGTTATTATCCTCTCCTATATCTGTATCATTGGCTATAAATTCATTTTCATTAAGATTATTTTCAATAACAGGATGCCTGCCATCTTTGATGATAATCTTATTGTCTGTTGTTATTTTTGGTCTACAGTAGTTATTAGCTTTGGCAACTTTGGATAAAGAATTATATGCATCAAGACAAGCTATCATTTGTGCAAGAAGCTGTAATTCTTCTGTATGCTCTAAAATTTTATTTCTGATATCTTGAAATAGTTCATATTCTAAAGAGTTAATCTTATCAGTTCCACCGAGAATTAAATCACTAATTTCCTCTAATTTTTCTGTTGTATATCTTTCTTGATTTTTTAAGGTTTGTTTTCTAATATATGAATCTGGTACTTTTTCTATATTTGATTTTGTTATTTCTATAGAATAACCATTATTTTTATTAAAAACTATTTTTAAATTTTTAATACCAGTTTGTTCCCTTTCCTCATTTTCATACTTTATTAAATCACTTTCAGCCTTTTGAGACTTATCTTTTAGATTATCTAAGTTTTGATTATAGGATTTTTTTATGATATTTCCTTCAGAAATAGCAATTGGAGGATCATCTACTATAGATTTCTCCAACAATTCATAAATATTATTCACATCAGGCAAAAAATTAGCAAAATCCTTATAATCCTTATTATCAAGCTCCATCAAGTATGACTTAATTGAAGGGATGTTTCTTATTGAATTTTTCAATGATATTAAATCTCTAGCGTTAGCTCTTCCATAGGAAATTTTGCCTACAATTCTTTCTAAATCGTAAATATCTGCAAGGTAAGAAGAAAGATTTGAACTAATTTGTGGATTTTGGTATAAATAATCTACATAGTCTAGTCTTTTATTAATCAAGTCAGGATTTATAAGAGGTCTTTCTAGCCATTCGCTAATTAATCTTGAGCCCATGACCGTATCAGCCTGATCTAAAATAGAAATTACAGTATTATCCTTATTATTTGAGTTAAGATTTCTATGTAATTCTAAGTTTTTTCTTGTATTCATTTCAAGCTGCATATATTGGTCTATATCTAAAATTTCTATTTGATTGATATGAGAAAGATTTTCCTTATGATATGAATATATATAATCTAGTAGATTAGATAAGCTTATTAATGAAAGTCTATAGTTTTTAATTTTACTATGATTCTTCTTTCCCAAATGTTTTATAACATTATTCTCTTTTTCTTTATAATCATTAGTATCTTCTATATAATTTACAAATATATTTTGGTTTAAATCTAAATATTTTTCTAATCTTTCATCATCAAAATTTGTATTTAACAATAGCTCAGATGGATGTATTTTTTCTATTTGATCTATTATTTGATTTGATAACTTTTCTTTGGAACCTTTTATTTCAAAAGTTACAAGTTTACCTGTACTTATATCACAGTAGGAACCTGAAACTCCGTATTTATTCTTGAAAACAGATAACAAATAATTATTTTCTTTCTTATCTAAGGAATCCATATCGGTTATAGTTCCAGGTGTTATCACTCTTGTTATAGCTCTTTTTACTAGCCCTTTAGCGAACTTTGGATCTTCTACTTGGTCACATAAGGCAACTTTATATCCTTTTTTTACCAATTTATTTATATAAACATCTACAACATGATGAGGAACTCCACACATAGGAGCTTTTTTATTATGACCACAATCCTTTCCAGTTAGAGTTAATTGTATAGCCTTGCTAGTTATTATTGCATCTTCAAAAAATGTTTCATAAAAATCACCCACACGGTATAACAATATTGCATCTTTGAAATTTCTTTTGACATCAATATAGTGTTTAAGCATGGGAGTAAGTTTGTCATATTCAAAATCTTCAGGCATATTTTCTCCTTTATTTATGGAAAAGCAATTTATAAAACTAATAATAACTCATGAAAACATGAGTTATTTTAAATTTATCTCTTTAACATCAAGTATCCAGTCTGATGAATCTTTAGATTGGGTGTCGATTATAGCAAAAACACCAGAACTTTTGTTATAATCATGCACAGGTTTTTCATTAATTTTATATACTAGGTAAACTCTATCAGGCTCCAAAGCCTTATCTATAGCTATACTATTTCTACCGCCATTTTTATTGGTTGTTTCAAGTTTAGTGTATTTGGTCGTGTCTAAATTTAGGGAATTTATTATTTTTTCTAAAGATACACCCTCAATACTTGTTTTTTTGCTTTGGTTATTTAAAGTTAAATCTAAATTTGAAATTTGATTTTTTCTAAGTTCCTTTAAGGATATAGAATCTATCTCACTTCCATTATCCTTTAGAACAACAATTTCATTATCATACTTATAAAGTTTTCTATTCTTAATTATACTGGATAAAAGTCCAATTAGAAAAACTGCAACTATTACTATAATAAGTAATAATATAATATTATACTTCTGTTTTTTTAGAGTTCTTTTTGCACTTGATTTTTTTCTCATTACTTGCCTGTGGAACCAAATCCACCCTCTCCCCTGATTGTTTCTGAAAGATTATCAACTTTTTTCATATTTACTTTTAAATATGGTTGTATTATCATTTGAGCAAGCCTGTCCTTATATTTTATAATTTGTTCACTTGATCCATAGTTATAGAAAAATAACTTTATTTCACCCCTATAATCAGAATCTATTATACCAACAGAATTTGCTAGCATTAAATTTCTTTTTACACCAGTTGAAGATCTTGGATAAATAGCTGCAAAATATCCTTCAGGAATCTCAATTTTTATTCCAGTAGGTACAGACTTAATCTCATTTGGCTTTATTACAATATCTTCTTTATTTGAACAATATATATCAATTCCTGCAGAATGTTGGGTTCCATAAGTTGGCAAACTACCATCTGTTTGAACTTTTAAATCTTTTAAACTATTATCTGTCATATTCTCTCCTAAAAATTTACTCTCCTATATTTTATCATATATGAGAGTATAATGATAAAAATGAGAGGTGTTTTATGGAAAAAATAGTAGAAAGATTTTTTAATTATATAAGTTTTGATACAAAAAGTGATGAAAAGTTAGGACAAAATAGAAAACCATCTACCGATGGACAAAAAAAGCTTGCAGAAATCTTAAAAAAAGAACTTGAAGAGCTTGGATTTGAAGCAAAAATAAATGATGAAGCTTTTGTTTTTGCTACTTTAGTTTCTAATGCAGACAAGAAATTACCAACTGTTGGTTTTATTTCTCATATGGATACTTCACCTGAAATGGATGGAAAAATACTTGATCCTCAAATTATAAAATATGAGGGTGGAGATATAAAATTAAATGATGAAGTATATCTAAGAGTTAGTGAATTTCCTTCTTTGGAAAAAATGATTGGCAAAACTTTAATAACTACAAGAGGAGAAAGCTTATTAGGAGCAGATGATAAGGCTGGTATTGCAGAAATAATAAATGCCATGGAATATATAGTTAATCATCCAGAAATTGAACATGGAGATATTAAAGTAGCCTTTACTCCTGATGAAGAAATTGGTACAGGATGTGATAGTTTTGATGTTGATGGTTTCGGGGCAGACTTTGCTTATACTATAGATGGTGGAGCTATTGGAGAATTAGAATATGAATCCTTCAACGCAAGCCAAGCAGAAATTAGTATTAGAGGTAAGTCTGTCCATCCTGGTAGTTCAAAAAACACTATGATTAACTCTATGAGAGTAGCAAAAGAACTTGATGACTTATTGGGTGATGTTAAAAGACCAGAGCATACAGAAGGATATGAGGGCTTTTATCATATGGTTTCAATTGAAGGCAGTGTAGAAAAAACCGAGCTTACTTATATAATAAGAGATCATGATAGAAACAAATTTGAAGAAATGAAATCATTCTTAAAATCTTGCCTTGATTTTATCAACAATAAATATGGCAAAGAAATCGTAAAAATGAATATGTATGATCAGTATTATAACATGGGTGAAATATTAAAAGATAAAATGGAGATAGTAGATTATGCCAAAACTGCTATGGAAAAACTTGATATTAAACCTATAATTGAGCCTATAAGAGGAGGAACAGACGGCTCTAAATTATCTTTTATGGGCTTACCATGTCCTAACATTTTCACTGGTGGTTATAACTTCCATGGTATATATGAATATATACCTATTGAAGACATGATTATGGCTAGCAAGGTTATTGTTGAAATTGTAAAAACTATTTCAGAAAAAAATTAGTATTATTTAAGATTTAGGGTATATATATATGGAAAGTACAATTGTGTAGCTTTACATTATTATTTTATAAAGGAGATCAGATATGTCAGGAAATGTAACTAACGATAATCAATACAAAGGAAATAAAAAATTAGATGAAGAAATGAGAAAATCTAAAGATACTTCTGGTGGAGAAAGTCTTGACAAAAAAGATAGCCCTGACCAAGAAAATCTTAGAACAATAGCTGATGAAGCCGATTTAAACTCTAACGTTGGAGTAGAATCAAGAAGAACTAGATCAGATATTTCAGAAAATCCATCTAAAGATAATTAATGATAACTAATTAAGCCCTAGATTCTTCTAGGGCCTTGTTAATATTGGTTTCTTTCTTATCTAATTTTCTATAACTTTTCTAAGTATATCACCTTTTTCCAAAGGATAATCAATTTTTATTAAAAGTTTTTCCTTAGCTTTATTTGCAACCTCAACGTCTTCTCCATTTAATTTTTTTATATTATCTATTTTAAATTTTAAGAAATCTTTTGAATTTCCGAAAATTTCAACTTCATCATTTAAGAAAAATCTATTTCTTTGTTCAATTGTTGCAACTTTATTTTCACTATCATAAGCTAAAACTACACCTATAAAATCGTAATTTCTTATATAGGAAGAAGATTCATAAATTTGTCCTTCTGAATCAGGTTTACCATATAAAAAACCTTTAGTAAAGTGTCTGTGACTTACTTTCTTAATTTCATCTACATATTTATCACTTATTTCTTTGGAGAAATTTCCTTCATAATAGGCATCAATTGCCTGTCTATATGACCTAGTAACTGTAGCTACATAAAAGGATGTTTTCATTCTTCCCTCTATTTTAAAGCTGTTTATACCGGCTTCTATTAGCTTATCTATATCTTCTAATAGACATAAATCTTTAGAGTTCATTATAAATGTGCCATCCTCATCTTCTACAACAGGATAGTATTGACCTGGTCTAGTCTCTTCTTGTAGGGAGTATTTCCACCTACAAGCATGAGCACAGTCACCCCTATTTGAATCTCTTCCTGTCATATAGTTACTTAAAAGACATCTACCTGAATAAGAAATACACATGGCACCATGCACAAAGCATTCTAATTCTAAATCCTTAGGTACGTTTTTCCTAATTTCAATTATTTCATTTAGCGATAATTCTCTAGCCAAAACTATCCTTTTGGCACCCATTTTGTACCAAAAATTAATAGTAGCTGAGTTAGTAACTGATGCTTGAGTACTAATATGAAGGTCTATATGGCAGTTATCTTTTGCAATCTGAAAAATTCCAGGGTCAGATATAATAAGAGCATCTACTCCTATATCATCAAGCTCTTTTATATATTCTACTATGCCATTAAGATCTTTATCATGGGGAACAATATTCATTGTAACATGAACTTTTACATTCCTATCATGTGCATATTTAACTGCTTGTCTCATAGTTTGTGTGTCAAAATTTTTAGCATTTTTTCTTAATCCAAAACTATTTCCAGCCATATATACGGCGTTAGCTCCAAACTTAATAGCTGTTTTTAGCCTTTCCATATCGCCTGCTGGTGCTAATAATTCAACTTTTTTATCCATTTTAACTCCTTATTTCACTTGTAATACTTATACCATCTCCTATTGGAATAATGCTTGTTTGGTATGATTGTAAATTTGTAATATAGGTTAAAAATTTTCTTAATCGTTTGATTATTGTCGTCTGTCTTCTTTCATACAAATCATCATTAGAAATTTGTCCCCTAAATAAGACATTATCGCACACTATAATACCATCTTTATTTAATAATTTATCCTTGCATATATCAAAATAATCTCTATAATGAGCCTTATTTGCATCAATAAAGACAAAATCAAAGCCTTGATCTATATTATCCAAGGCTTTGATAGCATCTTCATTTATTATTTCTATATTCTTATGATATTTCTTGAAATTATTAAGTGCAATTTTGTACATTTTTTCTGATTTTTCTATAGTAGTAATCCTACTATTAGAGTACTTAGAAAAAATTAAAGATGAATATCCCACTGCACTGCCGATTTCTAAAATATTTTTTGGTTTTTTAATTAAAAGCAGTGATTTCAGAAATTCTTTGGTTTCAAGCTTCATGATAGGTATTTTATTTTCATTAGCGTACTTTTTTATTTCTAAATAGTCCCTATCAAGATAAATATCATTTAGAAATTGTTCTGTATGCTCACAATTAATATTAGTCATTATCAATCTCTGAAATAATTGGTAGGATCATAGGATCTCTGCCTATTTGATTATAAACATATGACTTAAGTGCTTCTCTGATATGATATTTGATTTGACTTAAAGCATGAATTTCGTTCTTATTGCATTTTTCTAAAGTTCTAATAACAATATCTTTAGAATTTTCTATTAGGTCTTGATTTTCTTTTACATATACAAAGCCTCTAGAGACTATATCAGGACCTGCTAATAATTCTTGACTATGCTTAGCAAATGTCAAAGAAACAACAATTAAACCATCTTCTGAAAGATGCTTTCTGTCTTTTAAAACAATATTTCCTACATCACCAATACCAGATCCATCAACCAGTATATTGCCAGCTTGAACTTTGCCGCTTATCTTGGCTGATTTTTTGGTAAATTCAAATATATCACCATTGCCACCAACCAAAATATTTTCTTGTGGCATACCCATATCCATTGCAATTTGCTTGTGTTTATACAACTGTCTTGGCTCACCGTGAGCAGGTATAAAGAATTTTGGTGTAGTTAGTTGGTGCATCAACTTGATTTCTTCTTGGCAAGCATGACCTGAAGCGTGTACATTTGCCAAGGAATTATATATTACCTTACAACCAATTTTTGTTAGATTATTTATTGTATTATTTATTGCCATTTCGTTACCAGGTATTGGAGATGAAGATAAGATTACAGTATCACTTGAATTTAAGCGTACTTGCTTATGATCTCCTTTTGCCATTCTGGTAAGAGCACTCAAAGGCTCTCCTTGAGTACCAGTAGAAAGGATTACTTGCTCATCTTCAGGAAATTTATTGATATTTTTAATATCAATTAGGGTATTTTTTTTAACCTTTAAATAACCTAATTCACTTGCTATTTTTACGTTATTTAACATAGATCTACCTGACAAGGCTACTTTTCTTTTATACCTTTCAGCAGCATAGATTACTTGTTGTACCCTATGAAGATTTGATGCAAATGTTGCAACAATAATTCTTGAATGTGCTTGACCAAATATTTTGATAAAAGTTTCTCCAACAGTTTTTTCACTCATTGAAAATCCTTCTCTTTCAACATTTGTTGAATCTGAAAATAGGCATAAAATACCTTTTTTACCAAGTTGGGCAAGTCTTTGTATATCAGTAGGTTCACCATCAATCGGTGTAAAATCCATTTTGAAATCCCCTGTAAAAAGTACAGTTCCTACTGGAGATTTTACAGCTATAGAGCATGAATCTGGAATTGAGTGACTAACTCTTATAAATTCACAGGATAAATCACCCATCTTAACAGTATTGTTGACATTAACCATCTTTATACTGTTAGGATTTAAACCGTGCTCTTTAAATTTATTTTCTAATAAACCCTTTGTAAGTTTAGAACAATAAATATTTGTATCTATATTTTTTAAAAAGTAAGGGATTGCACCTATATGGTCCTCGTGACCGTGAGTTACAAAAATTCCCCTTAACTTATGTTTGTTTTCTTCAATATAGGTGAAATCTGGGATTACTATATCAACTCCCAACATTTCTTCGTCTGGAAATGTTAAACCGCAATCTATCATAATCATGTCATTTTTGTATTCAACGACAGTGCAGTTTTTTCCTATTTCTCCCAGACCACCCATAGGAATAATTCTTAATTTATTTTGTGTTGTCATCTTTACTCCTTAATTCTTTTCTACAGTCGGAGCAAATGCCATAGATTCTTAATGAATAATAATCTAAATCAAATCCATATCGATCCATAACCAATTTTTTTAAATCATCATTAGATAATATTTCATCTTCTACAATTTTACCGCAATTTGTACAAATTAAATGATCATGATGTGCATTATTGTCGGTAATTAGTTCATAAGTATTAACTGAATCAGTAAATTCTTGTTTATTAACTATACCTAATTCTTCAAAGATATTTAATGTTCTATAAACAGTTGCAATTCCCACTTGTTTATTTTTTTGATGAACTATTGAAAATAACTCTTCTGGTGTTAAATGTTTTGATTTTGATTCATTTAATACATTAAATATTATTTCTCTTTGTTTAGTAAACTTATGATTATTCTTTTCGAATATCTTTTTTAGTTGTTCTACATCCATTTTGCTCTCTTTCCATCTTTTCATAAATGTCAGCAATCTCTTTTAATTCTTCTTGATTGTCTATTGATTTAAAAATTATTTCTCCCTTATTTTTAATCATCTCAAAGATAACAATAAAATCATCGTTTAAGGGCTCAAGAGCCGCATAATCCTTGTCATCTACACCAAAAGTAGAAACAATCTTAAAACAAACTTCCTGATTGTTTTCATCATATAATATAATTTTATCCATTACTTCTCCTATCTAAATAGGTTTGTAAGATAAATGATGCTGCGATTTTATCTATATACTTCTTTCTATTTTCACGTCTTACATTCATATCAATAAGAACCCTTTCTGATTGCAGAGTTGTCATTCTTTCATCTTGATAAATAATTTCAATGTCAGTACGTTTTTTTAAAAGATCCACAAAACTTATAACTTTCATAGATTGAGGACCAATAGTATTATTCATATTTTTTGGAAGACCTACCACAATAGTAGATACTTCTTGTTGTTTAATAATCTCTAAAAGTCGATCTATATCTTTACTTGCTTTACTTCTTCTAATTGTTTCTAGTGGTTGGGCACTTATAAATAAGGGGTCACTTAATGCAACCCCTATTGTTTTATCCCCAACATCTAAGCCCATTATTCTATTCATTTATATAATATCTTATTAACTCTTCGATTATAGTATCTCTATCGACTTGTCTTATCAATTTTCTAGCATCATTATGACCTGTAATGTAGGTTGGATCACCGCTCATTAGGTAGCCAACTAATTGATTGGCAGGTTTATATCCTTTTTCTTCTAGAGCTTTATAAACAGCAGTTAATATCTCTCTTATATTTTTTTCTTCTTCTTCTTGTGGATTAAATAACATTGTTTCATTGAAATTATTGTTTGACATAGCTACTCCTTTATTATTTCAATAGCTTTTTCTAAAGCTAAATCAACCTTACTTATATCACTAGCTCCAGCTTGAGCAAAGTTTTTTCTTCCTCCGCCGTTACCACCAGCTATTTGTGCAACTTCTCTAACAATCTTTCCTGCATTATATTTATTAGTTAAGGAATCAGAAACAGACACTGTAAATATTAGTTTTCCATCTTTTACATTTGCAAATACTATAACTATTTTATCATATATATTTTTAATCCTATTTTCAAAATCTCTTAAGGTATCCATATCTTCATTGTCAAATTTATAAACAAGAAGATTAATATCGTTTAGAGTTTGAATAGATTCTTTAACAGATGCAAAAATATCCTTATTGCTAGATGATTTTAGTCTCTTAATTTCTTCTTTTTGCTTACTTATTTCTTCTTGAAGTGAATTAATTCTTGCCTCAATAGAATTTGAGTTTGTTCCTAGGTTTTGTGCAATCTTATTTATTGTGTCTATTTTCTCATTAAGATACTTATAAACTTCTTTACCAGTTATAGCCTCTATTCTTCTAACACCACTAGCTGCAGAACTTTCTTGTATTATTTTAAACATTAGAATTTCTGACGAGTTATCTACATGGCAACCACCGCAAAGTTCTTTAGAATAATCTCCTATACTTACAACTCTAACTTGATCCTTATATTTATCTTCGAAAAGTCCTATAGCGCCAATCTTTTCTGAATCTTTATATGCCATTATTTCTTTCTTTACAGAAAGTTCTTCTCTAATTTTTTGGTTAACCAAGTCTTCAATCTTTTTTATCTCTTCTTTGCTTAATGCTTTACTATGAGTAAAATCAAATCTTAACTTATGAGGATCTACCAAAGAGCCAGCTTGATGGACATGATCTCCTAAAACATCTCTTAGAGCTTGATCTAATAAATGTGTTGCTGAGTGGTTTCTTGTTATGTCGAGTCTTCTTTGACGATTTACTTCTAAAGTTATTTCACTTTTTTCAAGCTCGCCAGAAATAATTTCAACATAGTGGAAGAAAACATCATTTTTCTTTTGAACATCATATATATATCCCTTAACTCTATCATTATAGAAATATCCGGTATCTGCAACTTGTCCACCAGATTCGGCATAGAATGTGGTCCTATCAGTTATTATTATACCCTTATTTCCTTCAGATATCGAAGAAACTATTTTTTCATCAGAATAGATTGCTAATATATTAGCTTTTGTTTGAAGGAAATCATAACCAATAAATTGAGTCTTATCAAAATCATCCGTATTGATATTATCCAAAGACCATCCTGAATCAGCCTTTCTAGCATTCCTGGCAAGATTTCTTTGCTCTTCCATTGAATCATTAAATACTTTTTCATCAACACTAAAACCTTCTTCTGCAAGAATTTCTTTGGTTAAATCAAGTGGAAATCCATAAGTATCATATAATTTAAAAGCCTCTTTTCCACTTAAAACTGTTTGTTTATTTGCTTTCATTTGGTCCAAAAATGAATTTAATATATCTAAACCTTGATCTATAGTTTTTTGGAATTTTTCTTCTTCTTCAGAAATTACTTGGTAAATTGTTTCTTGATTACTTAAAAGTTCGCTATATTCATCTTTATAAGCTTCTATTACTTTCTTTACAACTAAGCTTAAAAAGTTACCTTCTATTCCTAATAATTTGCCATGTCTTGCAGCTCTTCTGATTAATCTTCTTAAAACATAACCTCGTTTTTCATTAGAAGGTAAGATACCATCTGAGGCCATAAAAGTCATAGCCTTTGCATGATCTGCGATTACTCTGATTGATATATCATCTTTTTTATTAGCCTTATATTTTTTCTTTGATAATTTTTCAATTTCAGTAATAATGTCTGCTGTTACATCAACTTCAAAAATATTATCTTTATCTTGTAAGACCATGGCTATTCTTTCAAGTCCCATACCAGTGTCTATATTAGGATGAGCCAAAGGTATATAATTACCTGCTTCATCTTTATTAAATTGAGTAAATACCAAGTTCCAAACTTCCATAAATCTATCAGAATTATCATTACCTGGTTTATTGTCATTTTCGTCAACAGCTCTTTTAACTCCTCTGTCAACAAAAATTTCTGAGCATGGTCCACAAGGACCTACTTCTAATTCCCAAAAGTTATCTTCTTTTCCAAATCTTAAAATTCTTTCAGGATTAATACCAATTTCATTTTTCCAAATATTATAGGCTTCATCATCATCTTGGTATACTGTAACCCAAATCAAATCCTTATCTATATCAAGTCTTTGAGTCAAAAATTCATAAGCCCAGCTTATAGCTTCTTTTTTGAAATAATCTCCAAAAGAGAAGTTGCCTAACATTTCAAAGTAAGTACCGTGTCTTTCTGTTATACCTACTCTTTCTATATCACCTGTTCTAATACATCTTTGTGATGATGTGGCCCTGTTATTTTTCATTTTTTCTTCGCCAGTAAAATATCTTTTTAGCGGAGCCATACCAGCATTTATCAATAATAAAGAGTTATCGTTTTTAGGAACTAAAGAAAAAGATTTTAACACAGTGTGATTTTTCTCTTTTCCAAAAAAATCCAAAAACTCCCTTCTAAGTTCATTCATACCTAAATTTTTCATAAATTTCTCCTTATATTTAAATATTGTTATTTATCATATCTCTTATACTAATAGAGTCTACGGCTTTATTGATAGCATTATCGATTTTAGCAAAAACTAAATATGCTTCACAATCTTTTATAGCATGGCAATTTCCATTTGAGACGCATTCACTTGAAGTTATTTCTCCTTCAAGTACTCTTAATACTTCTCCAACAGAAATATCATCTAAATTTCTGCTTAATTTGTATCCACCCTTGGCACCTCTTGCAGATATTACAAGGTTACTATTTTTTAGTAATCTTATTAATTGTTCAAGATAATTCTCTGGTAAATTTAATTTATCAGAAATTTCAGATACAGATATGTAGCCTTTGTCCTGATTTTCTGCAAGATAGTGAACTGCTCTTAAGCCATATCTTCCTCTTGTTGATAATTTCATATAAGACCTCAATCAGTTATTATTAATTCTTTCATCTGTTCATAATATTTATCGCCAATTCCAGTCACATTTTTTATATCTTCAATCTTTTCAAATCTATTATTTTCTCTATATTCTATTATGGAATCAGCTCTTTTTTCGCCAATATTTGGTAAGCTCATCAGTTCTTCTTTGCTTGCTGTATTAATATTTATCTTTGTATTATCTTTTGGAGCCACTACAGTATTTTGGTCAATATTTGTTTCTTTATCATTAATATTTGGTATTATTATTCTCATTTGATCTTCAAGAACCATAGATAAGTTTATACTATCGATGTTGGCATTTTGAGTTAATCCACCTGCCATATTGACTAAATCTTCTAACCTATCCCCATCCTTGATCTCATAAACACCAGCTTTATTAACTTCGCCTGAGATATGTACTTTTTTTACTTTTTTGACCTTTGTATTTTCTGTAGATTCTTCTTCCAAAAGATTTTCTACTTGATTATTGTTTTTTTCTATAAGAACCTGATCATTTTTATTATTAAAAGTTTTAGCAATCAATATAACTATGACAATAATCATAGCAATAATAATCTTATCTTTTTTATCAGTTTTCATCTTTTTACTCAAAAATTTTAAGATTTTATGGGACTATTCATCCCATAAATCTTCTATATCATAAAATTCTCTTTGTTTTTGTGTGAAAATGTGAACGATGACATCTTCACAATCAAGCAAAATCCAGTTACCTTCTCTCAAACCTTCAACAGCTTTTATTTTGTAACCTTCTTTAGATAAATCATTTTCAATATAATCACATAAGGCTTTATTTTGATTTATAGAGTTTCCACTTGCTATTACAAAATAATCAGCAACTGAACTCTTTTTGCCAATATCAATTACTTTTATGTCTTCTGCTTGTTTACTATCGAGAGTTTTTAAAATAATATCTAATTTATTCATCTTTCTCCTTTATTAAATAGTTTCTTGCATCAATAGTTAGCCTACAAATTTCAATATTCCTATCTATAAGCGACTTTATTGTTGCATTCAAACTAAATAAAACCGCTTGGTCCAAATTTTTATGTGCAAGTTCTCTAAGCTTTATTACTCCTGGATAAGATCTATTAGGCTCTATAGAATCAGCTAAAAAAATAATTTTATCAAGTTTTGTCATTTTTGGCCTAGCTGTTGTATGAAATCTAATAGCATCCAAAACTTCCTCATCTTCTATACTATACTCTTGTTTTGCAACAATAGAACCTAAAAATGCGTGTAAAACGAATTTATTATTTATGATATCTTTAGAAAAATCTATCTTATCTTTATATTTATCTAAATAGTATTTTTCATTATACTTAGCACAGTCATGTAATAAGCTTGCTTCTCTAATCTTTTCTTCATCTATTTTATCGTTTATTTCAAGAGCTGTTTGATAAACTCTAAGGGAATGATTAAATCTTTTATCCCCAATTTTTTCTCTTAACCTATCTTCATATTTTGTTAAATCAAACATATAAGCCTCTTTCATTAATTATATTCAAAACATTATCTGTAACTAAGTACTTGATGCTCTTACCTTCTTTTTTGAGACTTCTTATCAAGCTTGATGATATATCTAAGGATAAATTATTAAGCAAATAAATATTTGGATTAAACTTCTTTTGTTTATTTACAGCTAGAACAAGTTTACTATCTTTTGCTGTCGAAGTTCTTGCAAAAACTATTAGATTTTCATTTAACATTTCTTGATAATTTTTCCAAGTTTCTATAGTTAAAAAAGAATCCTCACCTAATATATAGAATATTTCATCTTTTGGGAAAGCTTTTTTAAAATAATTTATAGTATCATTTGTAAAATGTACTGTATTATCTGTTGACTCAAAAGTAGATAGGACAATCTTGGGATTATCTTTTATAGCCTGGCTAACCATCTCTACACGAATATGAGTAGGGGTCTTTTTTATGTGCTTTTTATGAGGTGGATTAGAACTTGGCAAAATAACTAGTTTGTCCAAATTCATTTCATTAATAGAATTTTCCATTACTATCATATGTCCAATATGGATTGGATCAAAAGTACCACCATATAGTCCTATTCTCATTATAAAACTATTTTCTTTTCTTTACTCTGTCTGTATATAGTTATTATATTTCCTATATGCGAAACAAATTCTGCGTTAAGTTTTTCTAACAATGTTTCTATAATATAATCTGGATCGTCCAAATTATTATTTAATATTTTTATTTTTATAAGCTCTTTTTTTTCAAGAGCTTCTTCAATTGCACCTACAAGTTCATCTGTTACAGAATTTTTTCCTATATTAAAAATAGGATTCTCCTTGTGGGCTATTTTTTTTAATTTTGCTCTATCCTTTCCTGTTAGCATCCTAGCTCCTATTCATAATAATCAAAAACTAAATCACCTATGGCTACTGTATCTCCTTCTTCTATGCCCATTTCTTTAAATTTATCAAATACTCCCATATTTCTTAATGTAGTTTCAAAGAATAACCTACTATCATAGTCTTCTAAATTTACTTTTTCTATAAGCTTATCAATTCTTTTACCATAGGCAACATATATACCATCTTCATAAGTATAGTTTAAATCAAATTCTTCTTTTTTACTATAATATTCTTCTAAGAAATTCTCATCTATTACTTCCTTACTTTCATACTGAACTTCTTCAAGTTTACTTAAAGTAGTAGCAACATAATCTATCAAATCTTTTATCCCAGAAGTGGTAGCTGCAGATATCCTAAAAATTTGATATTTGTCTTTATATTTTTCTATAAATTTAGAAGCATTGTCATTAAAATCTAAATCCACTTTATTTAAAGCAACAATCTGCGTTTTTTCTTTTAAAGCTTTATTATATAAGGCCAACTCATCATTAATCAATTCAAAATCTTCTAAAGGGTCTCTACCTTCTATAGCAGAAATATCTACTAAATGAATGAGTATCCTACATCTTTCAATATGTTTTAAAAAATCATGCCCTAAGCCTATACCTTGGCTTGCTCCCTCGATTAGACCAGGTATATCTGCCACAACGAAAGACTTTCCTTGGTCAATTTTTACAACCCCTAAATTAGGGTCAAGAGTTGTAAAATGATAATTTGCAATTTTTGGTCTTGCTTGTGAAATTACAGAAATTAAGGTTGATTTTCCAACGTTAGGTAGTCCAACCAAACCTACATCCGCAAGGATCTTTAGTTCCATAATAATGCTTATTGTTTGTCCTTCTTTGCCTTTTTGTGCAAAACGAGGAGCTTGTCTTGTTGATGTACTAAAATGAACATTTCCTTTACCACCCTTGCCACCTTTAGCAATAAGAATTTTCATGCCATCTTTATTTAAATCAACTATAGCTTTTTCTGAACTCGCTTCTTTTATGATTGTTCCAACAGGAACTTTAAGATATAGGTCTTGGCCCTTTTTGCCATACCTTTTTTTATTCATGCCATTTTGACCATTTTCTGCCTTGTATTTTGTTTTATATTTAAATTCCTCTAAGGTAGAAAGATCTTTAGTGGCTTTTATATATATATCACCACCATTGCCACCATCTCCACCTGCTGGCCCTCCTGTCGGCTCAAACTTTTCCCTACGAAAAGCTACTGCCCCATCGCCTCCATTACCCGCTATTAGGTCTATTTTTGCTAAATCTATCATAATAAATTCCTTTTATTAAAAAAGCTTGCCAACCGGCAAGCTATAGTCTCTCTCTTAAGCAATATCTTGCTTTGGATATACAGAAACTTGTTTTTTATTTTTACCTTTTCTTTCGAATTTTACAATTCCTTCGCAAGATGCAAATAAAGTATCGTCACTTCCTCTTTTTACATTATGACCTGGATGAATCTTTGTTCCTCTTTGTCTAACAATTATTGTTCCTGAGTTTACAAATTGTCCATCTGCTCTTTTAACACCAAGTCTTTTTGATTGACTATCTCTACCGTTTTTAGAAGAAGAAACTCCTTTTTTACTTGAAAATCTTTGTAAATTAATGTTTAATAACATACCTATACCTCCTCGTAATCTAAATTAACATATTTGTTGTAGTTTCCTAATAATGTCTGAATACCAGTTTCAAAAAATTTAAAAATAACATCTGTCTCTTCTGTACTATTCTCAATTAGTAAAGTCATAACATTTCCATCGTCGATGAAATCTAAATCATTTAAATACAAATCTAAAGTATTTACAGTTGAATATGCAAGGATACTTACTGCGGAGCAGACAATATCGCTGCCTTCTTCTGCAAAATCTGCATGACCCTTAATTGAAAAACCAACCAGATTATTATTTTTTCTTTTTAAAGTAACAAAAATCATTAACAATTAATATTGTTAATTTCAACTAAAGTATATGGTTGTCTATGACCTTGTTTAGATTTTGAACCTTTTTTAGGTCTATATTTAAACACAATTACTTTTTTGTTTTTAGCTTGGTCTTTAACTGTTGCAGAAACTTTTGCATTTTCTACTAATGGAGTTCCAACTTTAATATCATCATCGGATTTTACCATAAGTACTTCATCAAATTCAACAGTGTCGCCAACTTCAGCGTTTAGCTTTTCTACTCTTACTAAATCGCCTTCTGATACTTTATATTGTTTTCCACCTGTCTTGATAATAGCGTACATTGTACACCTCCTAAAAAATTCTCGCCAGTATAAAGGTGATCAGTACCCATACTGAGCGGTTTACCTATATATAATACCAATCTTCTAAAATCTTGTCAAATTAAATATTGATTATTTCCATCTTTTCAATGGCTTTATTTTCAAGCTCCTCTATGTTTAAGTTTTCTTCATAAAGTTTTACAAATTTTATTCTTGGTTTGGTTATTGGATTTGATGGGGCAAAAATTGAACAGCAATCATCGTATGGCTCTATACTTTTTTGGTAGGAACCAATCTCAACTGACTTTTCTATAATTTCAGCTTTATCTAAAGCAATTACAGGTCTTAATACGGGTAAAGCTATGGCATCTTCTATTACAGACATAGATTCTAGAGTTTGGGAAGCTACTTGTCCTAGACTTTCTCCTGTCACTACAGCTTGGTAATTATTTTCTTTTGAAATTTTTTCTGCTATTCTCATCATAAATCTTCTGGACAATATAGTAGTGTAATTTCTTGGGCAATTTTCGTTAATTGCTTTGTATATATCTGCAAGATTAACCGAGTAGACTCTCATATCTCCTGTATACTTACTCATAATTTCTGCAAGCTCTATAGCTTTTTGATGAGCCCTTTTTGAAGTAAAAGGATAAGAATGGAAATGGATAGCATCAAGCTTCATGCCTCTTTTTGCCATCATAAAACCAGCTACTGGAGAATCTATGCCGCCTGATAAGAGCAAAAGCCCTTGACCGCTTGACCCAAGAGGTAAACCTCCTTGGCCTTTATATCTTTTTGAATATACATATGCCTTAGATTTAATATCTACGAAGACTTTAAAATCAGGTTTATGAACATCAACTTTCACATTTTCATAGTTTTTTAATATATATCCTCCAAGCATCGAACTAAGTTGTGTTGATTGTAAGGGAAATGATTTGTCTACTCTTTTTGTAACCACCTTAAAAGTTTTGTTTTGATAGTCGTTTCTTTCATCTATTACACATTTGCAAGCTTCTTTTATAGAATCTATATTTTTCTCACATTTTAGTACCTTTGATATATATATTATTCCAAAAACCTTTTGTATTTCAGGAATCATTATATCAAGCTTTTCATAATCAGCCTTGATATATAGTACCGAACTCTCTATATATATATCATCATAACCTATATCTCTAATATTTTTTTCAATATTTCTTCTAGCTGTGGCAAAAAATGTATTTCTATTTTTACCTTTTAAAAACAATTCACCAAAGCTTATGGCTATCAACCACTCCATTACATAACCTTCCTTATTATTTCAATACTGTTTTTTAAAATATTTATTGTTTTATCTATATCTTTTTTTGTAATATCTGATGAAAAAGAAAATCTCAAGGATCCATCAATAAATTTATTATCTACATTTAGATTTTCCAATACTCTACTTTTTGCGCCTTTTGAACATGCAGAACCTGATGAAACATATATTTCTTCTTCTTCTAACATATGAAGTAATACTTCTGATTTAATATTAGCAAAGCCAACATTTAAGATATAGTAAGAGACTTTATCAGATGGAGATATAAAAGTATAATTGCTAATATTTTCTTTTACTAACTTTCTAAAATATAAATTCAATTCTTTTATATATGATCTTTCATTTTTTTCTTTCATTAATTCTAAAGCCTTAGCCATGGCTACAATGGCTGGAGAGTTATATGTTCCAGAAGATATGATTTCTTGTCTACCACCATACAAAAGAGGTTTTAACTTAGAAATAAAATTCTTACTCACATATAAACCACCTACGCCCTTAGGACCATGAATTTTGTGCCCAGAAAAACTTAAAGCATCTACACCAAGACTTTTAACCTTGCAATCCTCTTTTGCTAAAGCTTGAGTTGCATCAATATGCAATAATATATCTTTATTATATTCTTTAACTATTTTTGATATTTCTTTTATATTTTGTATAGTTCCAGTTTCGTTGTTAACATAAATAATAGATACAAGTTTAGTGTCTTCGGTCAATGATTTTTCCAAATCTTTTAAGTCTATATAACCATACTTATCATTTTTTAGGTATTTAACTTCTTTATATTCATAATTATTGAATGCATCATAAACTGAGGCATGTTCTATTCCTGTACTTATTGCTTCTGCTTGTTTTGAAGCAAGAGAGCTTATTATAATATTATTTGATTCTGTTGCTCCTTTGGTAAAATATATCTCATTTTCTTCGCATCCTAATTCTTTGGCAAAAGTTCTTTTGCTCTCTTTGATCAAATTTTCTGCTTCCATACCAAAAGAGTGTAAGGCAGATGGGTTGGCAAAAAAATTCTTCTCCACATTTTTTTCTGCATCTATTACTTCATCATACATTCTTGTTGTTGCTGCATTGTCTAAATAAATCATCCTAATCACATCCTTTAACTTAAATATTATAATATTTAAAACACATTCTGGCAAATTTAGGTATAATAATTACATGATAACAAAAAAAATAAGATATCAAGCTAATAAACTTAAAAAAAATCAAATAGTTTTAGATATAGAAACAACCGGTCTTTCATCCTTATATGATAAAGTTGTTGTTCTTGGACTTATAGGCTACGAAAATAAAACTTCTTATATTATACAATATTTTGCAGAAAATGACCTAGAAGAAAAAAGACTTTTAGAAATATTTCTAAAAAAATCCTTTGATAAGCAAATAATAACTTATAATGGAGATAGCTTTGATTTGCCCTTTTTAAAAACTAGACTTAAGGCTTATAAATTGCAAGATAATATAGTCTACAAGGGAATTGATATTTATAAAATAATTAGGTCTAAAAAGCACCTTATTGATTTTTATTCTATGAAGCTTGTAGATATAGAAAAGCTTATTGATATTAACAGAAATGATCCTTCTAGATATAAAAGTGTAAGTAAACTAACAAAAGAAATAAAAAAGAGAGAAAATCCTAGGCCAATCCTTATTCATAATCAAAATGATCTTATAGCAACAGAAAAATTAATAGATATAGATCTAATAATCAAGAATATGCTTTCTCTTACAGCTAATAATTATACTTTTTATCTATTAGATATAAGTATCAGCAATAATATAGCAAAAGTTATACTTGAGTCATCAAATGAATTAGTAGAATCTTATTTCACAAAAAAAAACTATCAGCTACAAACTAAAGCTAGACAAATAATCATTTATTTTACTGTCCTTTATGGAAAGATAAGTCCAAATATAGGAGGCTATGTAAGCAAAAATATTTTTAATTTGAAAGATTCAAGCAATTACAAGATTAATCCAAATCTCCTTGTTATAAAAGAAGGAAAAATGTACAACACTAAAAATATATTAAATTATTCTTTGGCAATAATTAAAGAGAACTTAAATCTATAAGTTCTCTATTTGCCAATCAATTGCTTTCATATTGTTTGATATTAAAAAATCATTAGTTTTTGAGAAAGGTTTTGACCCAAAAAATCCCCTATAGGCTGATAGTGGTGATGGATGAGGACTTTTTATTACTAAATGATTTTTATTAGTTATGAAACTTGATTTTGACTGAGCATAACTTCCCCAAAGTATAAAGACTATGGGTCTTTTTCTCTGATTAAGGTTTTCGATTATTCTATCAGTTAAAATCGTCCATCCTATATCTTTGTGAGAATTTGCTCTATTTGCCCTAACAGTCAAGGTTGAATTTAATAATAAAACTCCTTGTTTGGCCCATTTCTCAAGATTACCATGATTAGGAATATAACAATTCAAATCATCGTGTAGCTCTTTATAAATATTTATCAAAGATGGAGGTATGGCAACACCTTTTCTAACAGAAAAAGAAAAACCATGAGCTTGACCTTTTCCATGATAAGGATCTTGACCTAAAATTAGAACTCTAACATCTTCATATGAAACAGCTTTTAGGGCATTAAAAATATCATACATATCAGGATATATTTCATAATTTTGATATTCATGAATTAGTATTCTGCGAAGTTTTTTGTAATAGTCTTTATTCCACTCATCTTTTAATATTTCATCCCAATCATTACCAATATTAACAGACATTTATTTTTCCTTCTTTTCTTCCAAAAATATAATATATATTATCATTAAAACAGAGCCTGAAGTAATAAGAACATCAGCTATATTAAAAACTGGGAAATTGATAAAAGAAAACTCGATAAAATCTACTACATAAGAATGAAAGATTCTATCATAAAAATTTCCCAAGGCTCCTGATACTAGCAAAGACAAAGCAATATTTAATAATTTAGGATTTTTTTTATAGTTTTTAATAAAATAAATTATTATTCCAATTACTACAAGTATAGTCAAAATAACAAAAAATATCCTTCTATTTTGTAATATGCCAAAGGCAGCTCCTCTATTTTCTACATAAATAAAATTGATAATTTTTGTAAAATAAGGATTTTCTATAAAATTATTAATTGCATAAATTTTGCTTATCCTATCTGCTATTAGCCCTAAAATAATTATAAAAATATATAAAGTCATTTGTATTTCCTATATTTAATAAGGTAGTTACCTTTTTTGCTCATGCCTTCTATCGAATCAAATATAAATCTTCCTTGATGTTTTATAGAAATAATCGAACCTTCTTTAATAACTTTAGAAGGATCTGTTGTATTTACATAGTTAAGCTTAACATCTTTTGACTTAATCATACTCTTTACTTTATTTCTTGATAAATTAGTTAATTGAGAAATTATAGCATCTAGTCTTAAAGATGATACAAAACCTTTATTTTCTTCGTAAGATAAAGGGACTTTACTTAAAATATTATTTCTCTTAAAATCAACACTTACACTTTGATTTTTAATTTTTGTAAGATTATATTTAACAAAGTTTGCATCTTCTTTTAAAACTACAAATTCACATTTGTTATCTTTGATGAGAATATCTCCTATACTTTCCCTATCAAGTCCAAGATGAATCAAAGCGCCCAATACATCTGGATGTTTTAAAGCCTTACATTCAAATTCCATAACTTTAATATAAGCATCGCTTACTATTTGGCCATGTGGATTTGCTATAAAAATTTTTCTTTCTGTATCTTCATTTCCACCAATGAATTTTATATCTATTTTATTAGAAAATCCAATTGCTTTTATTACACTTTGTTCAAAAGGATCTAAAAAATAGCTTTTAAGTTCTTGACCATTATAAAAAGCTCTCTCCAAGATAGAGATAGCTTTTTTGATAGAAGATTTTTTATTTTTATCTTGTATAAAATCTATATTATACTCTAACTTCATAATTTATAGTTGGTTAAAATTTCCAGAAGAAATTTGACCTTGAACAGCCTTATCTATATTTATTCCTTTTGGACAGATTACGAAAATGCTCTTTGAAACTTTTTCAATCCTGCCGCCTAAGGCATAAACTGCTCCACTAACAAAATCTACAATTTTTTGTTTCATGTTGATTTCTATTAATTCAAGATTTAATACAACCACTTTTTTATTTAAGATATCATCTACAATCTTATTTGCATCTTCATCATAGCTTATAGGTTCTTGGATAGAAATTCTAAAGCTTGAACTATTTGTTGAAAAACTTGCATCATTCATACTTACTATATTATCTCCTCCCCTAATTCTTCTTTTTGATGATGAAAAACTACTATCATATGAATTATCATAAGTTGAAAATAAGTCATCAGATGATTTTTTTGAAAAGTCTGTGTCGTATACATTAGTAGATTTTTGACTGCTTACTCTTGATTCTTCATTTTCTTCATTTTCTATATCTTCATCATAGTCATCATAATTATCATCAATTCCTATAAATTCTTTAAATTTATCTAGCATTATTTATACACCCTTTTTCCAAATATTTTTGATCCAATTCTAATAATATTAGAGCCTTCTTTTAAAGCTAAAATATAATCATTGGTCATTCCCATAGAAATATACTTCATATCAATATTATTATAACTTAATTTAGATAATTTATCGAATATTTTTTTTAATTCTCTAAATACAGAGCTAATATATTGCTCATCTTCTATATTTGGCGCAATAGTCATAAGACCAAGTACTCTTACATTACGGAATTGTTCAATATTTTTGAAAAGATTTTCCAATTCTTCTATATAAAATCCTCCCTTAGTATCTTCTTTGGAGATATTAACTTGGATTAGAATATCTTGGATAAGATTTTTTTTGCTAGCAACTTTGTCAATCTCTTCTAAGAGTCTAAATGAGTCAACAGAATGAATTAGAAAAACTTCTCCAATGATTTTTTTGACCTTATTTCTTTGTAAATGACCTATTAAATGCCATCTTATATCTTTAGGTAATTCTTGTTTCTTTTCTAGTAATTCTTGTACTTTATTTTCTCCAAAATCCCTATATCCCAAATCATATACAGTTTTTATAGTGTCTATACCATGAGTTTTTGTAACACAAAGTAAGTTTGCGCCATCTTTTGAATATTTTTTTATATCATTTTCTATAAGTTCTATATTTTCTTTAATAGTCATAATCAATACTCGCTCTTTCTATCTCTATTCATTAGGTCCATAACAGATTCTTTAGGATTTTTACCTTGATATAAAACCTTATATAACTCATTTGTAATTGGAAGTTCTATATCTAAATTATTGGCTAATTCATATATAGATTCTGTAGTAGGTATGCCTTCTACAACCATATGTATTTTATTACAAGCATCTTCTACGGAGTATCCTTTTCCAACAAGTATACCAGCTCTATTATTCCTAGAATGCATACTTGTCGCTGTAACTATAAGATCTCCAATACCAGCTAGGCCATTTATTGTTTTTATATTTGCGCCTTGTATTAGGGCGAAATTACTCATTTCGTGTATACCCCTGGTCATAATGGCAGCCTTGGCATTATCTCCATAATTTAAGCCTGTTGCCATACCAATACAAAAGGCAAGGACGTTTTTTATTGCTCCACCAAGTTCGACTCCTACTACATCATCTGAAGTATATACTCTAAAGTAATCTCTCATAAAAATATCTTGAATATTCTTGGCAATTCTTGTATCTAAACAAGCACAAACTACTGCAGTAGGCATTTTTTGGATAACTTCTTCAGCATGGGATGGTCCACTCAAAATTGCATAGGTAGAATTAATATTTAAATCTTTAAATATTTCAGAAATTCTCATATGGGTTTTTAGTTCAAGTCCCTTGGATAAATTAATAATAATATGATTATTATTTATAAAATCCTTTGCTTTCAATAGAACAGATCTTACAGCTTGAGTTGGTATAGCGTTTATTACATATTTATTATCAAATAATTCTTCGATATTATTGGTTGCCCTTATGTTAGCTGGTAGTTTTTTGTCAGGAAAATATTTTTTGTTAATATGATAATTATTGATATTATTAACATCATCTATATTTCTTGCATAAATTAGGATATCATTTTTATCTGCCAATAGATTTGCTATGGCGCTTGCCCAACTACCTGCCCCCAAAATAGAAATTTCCATATTAATCCTTTCTTAGAACATTCTCTTTTCAGTTTTGTTTATTAATCTTTGTATATTAGCCCTATGTTTATATATTACAAGTAAAGCTAAAATAAAAACCACAAGTGTAAAATAGGATAAACCGTAAAAATACATAGTAGCAAATGGCGCAAGTGCTGCTGTGATAATTGAAGCTAAGGAAACTATTCTTGATATTAAAAAAATAATTAAAAATACTACCAGCAAGGCCAAAGCAACTCTATAATCAAAAGCAATTAAGGCACCTCCAGTTGTAGCAACACCTTTTCCCCCTTTAAACTTCAAAATGAATGAATAAATATGACCAAGTGGTGCAAATAAAAGAGCAAGTACTGCCCCATTATCTCCACCTAAATGTCTACCTATTAAAACAGCCAAGGCTCCCTTAAATAAATCCATAATTAAGGTTACAAGTCCAGCTTTCATACCAAAAGCCCTAAAAGCGTTGGTTGTACCAGGATTTCCACTTCCTTTACTTCTTATATCTGTTCCAAAAAATTTTTTTCCAATAAAATAGGAAAAAGGCAAGGAACCCAAACAATAGGAAATTATGGCTATCAATAAGTATTTCATCTTTCTTTCCTTTCCCTAAGCTCAAATGTGAAAGGAACACCTACTAGATTATAATTTTGTCTGATTTGATTTTCCAAATATCTAAGATAAGAAAAATGCATCAAATCTTTGTCATTTACATGAAGTAAAAATTTTGGAGGCCCTGTAGTAACTTGAGAAATGTAGAATATTTTTAGTCTTCTTCCCTTATCTTGTGGGGTTGGTGACATCATTATTGCATCTGCAAGTATTGTATTTAAAACTCCAGTTTTTATTCTTGTATTGTAATTATTGTTTACTAGCTCAAGTGTTTCCAAGAGACTATCAATTCTCTTATTATCTTTTACTGAAATGAATACTATAGGAGCATAGGTAGCAAATGATAAAGTATTTCTTATATCATCTTCCATTTGCTTCATAGTATTTGTATCTTTTTCAACTAAATCCCACTTATTAACCGCTATTATTATAGCCTTTTTATTGTTGTGAGCATAGCCTGCAATTTTTGCATCTTGTTCTGTTACGCCAACTGTCGCATCTATTAAAAATAAACAAATATCTGACTCATCTACAGCATCAAAAGTTCTTTGATTGGCATAATATTCTACAGATTCTTTTACCTTGTTTTTTCTTCTTAAACCTGCTGTATCTATTAAAACATAGTTATGATTATTATAGGTCCAATAACTGTCAACAGCATCTCTGGTAGTACCCGCTATATTTGTTACTATCATTCTATCATCGTTCAAAAGAAGATTTACTAATGAGGATTTTCCTGCATTTGGCTTACCGATAATGGCAATTTTAGTATCATCACTAATTTCATCAAATTTGCTAAAATCGATAAATGATATTACCTTATCAAGTAAATCTCCAAGACCTTTTTTTTGTTCTGCAGAGATTATTTGTAAATCATCAAAACCCAGCTGGTAAAAATCGTATACATCGTCAGGATTTTTTCTCCCATCAACCTTATTTACAACTATTAAGGTTGGTTTGTTATATTTTCTAATTGCATTTGCTATTTCAAAATCATGTGGGTTAAGGCCTTCTTTTCCATCTACCACAAATAAAATAAGATCAGATTCTTTTAGAGCTTTTTCTACTTGATATTTGACTTCTTGATTCATTATATCTTTGTTAGAAATATCAAGTCCACCTGTATCAGCTAATATAAATTCCTTGTTTAACCATTCAACCTTGTCATAAACTCTGTCTCTGGTAACTCCTTTTGTATCTTCAGTTATGGATTTTCTTTTCCCAACCAACTTATTAAAGAGTGTACTTTTACCAACATTTGTTCTTCCTACAAGGGTTACTATAGGTGTAGACATATACCACCTCCTTCAATTAATTTTATTTTAATTAATATTTTTTATGCTTTTCTTAGACTTATAAGTTTTCTACCCTCATATCTTTTATCAAAAAGATGAATCAATAAGATTGATATAGAAAAGAATATTACTATAAAAAGAATTGTAATTAAGTCTTTATCAAACTTTGAACTAGCAAATAATAAATTTGCCAACAAAGCACCAGCTATTGTCATGATTACAGGAAATATATAGACCATGCTCGTTAGATTTGAAATGTTATTAGAGCTTGATTCCAAGTATACTTGATCACCTGGCTTTAAATCTAACGGTGAATGTGCTGTTATAAAGGAAGGTTTGTTTTCACAAGCTCCACAAGCAGAACATGAACCACATCCTGAATCTCTTTGTACTAAAACTTTTACTTCTCCACCTTTATTATCTACAACAATTCCTTTTTTACTAATAGTTGTCATCTAATCCTTCTTTCTAGAAATTTCTATACCTAACTCCTCTAGGCTCTTTTGGTCAACAACACTTGGAGCATCTGTTAATGGATCTGTAGCAGATTGTGTTTTAGGAAAGGCTATAACATCTTTAATATTGTCAGTTTTAGCAAATAGCATAACCAATCTATCAAGTCCATAAGCAAGTCCTGCATGTGGTGGTGTACCATATTGTAAAGCTTCAATAAAGAAACCAAATTTATTTTTAATATCTTCTTCTGTAAGTTTTAAGGCTTCAAAAACTTTTCTTTGTAAGTCTGAATTATTTATTCTTACAGATCCTCCACCCATTTCGTCTCCATTAATAACAATATCATAGGCTTGTGTCCTTACTTTTTCAGGCTCTGTTAGCAAATAATCAATGTCTTCTTCATTTGGCATAGTGAATGGGTGGTGTTGAGATACATATCTTTCCTCTTCTTCACTATATTCAAACATTGGGAAATTTACTACCCAACATAGGGCATATTCTTTTTCAATAAGATTTAAATCCTTGGCTACTTTTCTTCTTAGGGCACCAAGGCCTTCAAGAACAGGCTTATTTTTACCACAAGCTATTAAAATCAAATCATTATCACTTGCATCAAGTTTATCTTTAATTCCTTCAATTACTTCATCTGTCAAGAATTTTTTGATAGAAGATTGCATAGACTCGTTAAACTTTATATAAGATATACCATTTAAACCGTAATCTTTTACAAAGTCAGATAATTTGTCTAATTGTTTTCTAGAATAGCTTTCTGCTTGTCCTTTAAAGTTAATAGCCCTAACTGAACGACCTTTTTCTGTATTAGATTTAAATAATTCAAATTCACTAGCTGTAAAAAGATTTGATATGTTTTTAATTTTGTAATCAAATCTTAAATCTGGTTTATCAGAACCGTAACTTTCCATAGCTTCTTTGTAGTCAATTCTTTGGATAGGTAGTTTAAGATTATAATCAGTATATTTATCGAAAAGTTCTTTTAATAGACCTTCGTTCATTGCAATTACATCATCTTGATTTGAAAATGACATTTCTAAATCTAATTGTGTAAATTCTGGTTGCCTATTTGCCCTTAGGTCTTCATCTCTAAAACATTTTACTATTTGATAATATCTATCTAAAGATCCAATCATTAATAACTGTTTCATTAGTTGGGGAGATTGTGGTAAAGCGTAGAACTTTCCTTGATTTACTCTTGATGGAACAAGATAATCTCTCGCTCCTTCTGGTGTTGGCTTGGATAAAAATGGAGTTTCCACTTCAATAAATTTATTCTTATACATGTATTCTCTCATTGTTCTAACTATATCCGCTCTAAGTTTAAGCCTATTTTGAACAGATTGTTTTCTCATATCGAGATACCTATATTTCAATTTTAAAGTTTCAGAAACATCATCATCTTCTTTTATATAGATAGGAGGTGTTTTTGCGCTGTCTAGTATATTAATTTTATCAGCGACAATTTCTATATTTCCAGTTGGAATATCTGGGTTTTTAGATTCTCTTTCTCTTACATTTCCCTTAACTTCTAGTACATATTCTGAAGATATTTCCTTACAGGTTTTATGATTTATAGAATCATCTTCTTTTACTACAATTTGAGTAATACCAGTTTTATCTCTTAAATCCATGAAAACAAGAGATCCAAGATTACGTTTTTTGGCCACCCAACCCATAAGTACTACATTTTCACCAATATTTTCTTCTCTTAATTCTCCACACATGTGGCTTCTTTTAAATTCCATAATTTCCTCCTATAAAAATGGATTGTTTACTCTTTCATAACCTACTGTCGTACTCATTCCATGACCAGTATATATTTTTGTCGGGTCTTTATAAGGCATTATTTTTTCCTTGATAGAATTAATTAATATATTATGATTTCCTCCAGGAAAATCACTTCTACCAACCGATAACCTAAATAATAAATCTCCACAAAATATGTTGTCATCTAAGACATAGGACATAGAATCTATTGTATGGCCCGGTGTTTTTAAGCAAAGTAGGCCAAAGTCTTCAATTATATCTCCATCTTTTAAAAATTCATCTATAATTATCTTAACATTGCCTACAAAATTAGTTAAGGTGTAAGTAGGATTATTATAAATATCCTTTGCATCTTCTGAAGCATAGACCTTGGCTCCATACTTATTTCTAAAATACTCTAAGCCTAGCACATGATCATAATGAGTATGGGTAAGTAGGATTTTGCTAATACTTATGCCTTCATTTTCTATATAAGCCTCTATTTTTCCCTTTGGATAAACAGGATCAATAATAAGCCCCTTATTATTTTCATCACTAATCACATAGGCATTAGTCATAATAGGACCAGTTTCTATTTTTTTAATCTTCATCTTCTAATAAATCCTCTCACTATCCACCTGTATAGTAACTGGACCATCGTTAAGTAAACTTACCTGCATATGTGTTTGGAACTTTCCAGTTTTGACAGCAAAACCATCATCTCTTAATTCTTTTACAAGAATTTCATAATATTTTTCAGCCTTATCTGGTCTAGCAGCTTCTATAAAAGATGGTCTATTGCCCTTTCTTACATCACCAAATAATGTAAATTGTGAAACAACCAAGATAGAACCATCTACATCTTTTACAGATAAGTTCATTTTTTCATCTTCATCCTCAAAAATTCTTAGATTCTCAATTTTTCTTTTAATATATTCTAAATCTTTTTCACTGTCAGTTTCCTTTACTCCAAGGAAAACTAAAAGCCCCTGATTTATTTTTGATATTTCATTAGTATCAACAACAACTTTTGCATTTTTTACTTTTTGTACTATAGCTCTCATTAAATTTTCACCCTATACGCATTTTCTACTTGCTTTAAAGATTTTAATTTCATAAGCAAATCATTCAATTCTTCTATGTTTAAAACTTGCACAGTCATATCAACTAAGCCTTCATCATCACCATTTTTTCTAACATTCATTGCTTGGATACTAACATTTTCTGAAGACATAAGCTTAGTAATTTGATATAAAACACCTGTTTCATCTCTTGTAATTACTTCTATTCTTACTGGGAATTTATCAGCCCTACTATTTCTCCAGTAGACATCTATTAACCTTTCTGGAGTTTTTAGATTTACTATATTTGGACATGATCTTACATGAACAGAGATCCCATTACCCTTAGTAATATAGCCAATAATTTTATCTCCTGGAACTGGATTGCAGCACTTAGCAAGTTTTACTTCAATATCTTCATCAAAGTCACTTACTTTTATTTCTGAGCCATAAGCACTTTTAGCTTTAGTTTTTGGTATATCTATTTTTTCTTCAACCACTTCTGTGTCATTTTCGCTTTTATATTTTTTTATTAATTTTTGAATTACTTGTTCAACAGAAGTCTTGCCAAAACCAATTGATGCATACATTTCATCTCTAGTAGGAAAACCAAATTCTCCTGCTACTTCATCATAGAATTTATCTTCTATTAATTTTTTATAATTTGAGTCATGTTTTTTAAACTCTTTATCTAAAAGTTCCTTACCAATCTCAATATTGTCTTCTTTACTATGCTTTTTGAAAAATTGTTTAATCTTACTTTTAGCTTGGTTTGATTGGACAATATTTAGCCAATCTCTGCTTGGACCTTGAGAATTTTTACTTGTTAAGATTTCTATCACATCTCCAGTATGGAGCTTTTGGCTTATAGGAACCATTTTACCATTGACTTTGGCTCCTACACAGCTATTACCAACTTCAGTATGAACCCTATAAGCAAAATCTATAGCACATGAATTCATTGGCAAGTTATATATTTCGCCTTTTGGTGAATATACATAAATTTCTCTAGAAAAGAAATCCCCCTTTAGTATTTCCATAAATTCTTTATTATTTATGTCCTTGCCACCATCTTTTTGCCAATCCAATATTTGTCTAATAAAAGTTAATCTTTCATCAAATTCAGTCGACTTTGTCTTGTTTTCCTTATATTTCCAATGGGCTGCTATACCATATTCACACTCATAGTGCATTTTTCTAGTTCTAATTTGTACTTCAAAAGGCTTAGAATCATCACCAAATACTGTTGTATGAAGAGATTTATAGCCATTTGGTTTGGGTTGACCTATATAATCTTTTATCCTATTAGGTATTGGCTTCCAGATAGAGTGAACCTTACCTAAAACTTCATAGCAATCAGCTATTGTATCAACTAGAACTCTTACAGCAGTTAAATCATAAATTTCATCAAACTCTATATCATTTCTCTTCATTTTCTTATATATAGAGTACAAGCTTTTTGGTCTACCTGTTATTTCATAGTCTATCTTTGTACTTTGTAGAGCCTTGTCTAAGGTTTCAATTATTTCATTGATATAGGCTTCTCTTTCTCTACGTTTTATATGGACCATTTGGGCAAGTTCATAATATTCTTGAGGATTTAGATAACGAAAACATAAGTCTTCAAGTTCCCATTTAATAGTGTAAATACCAAGCCTGTGGGCAAGTGGCACATAGATTTCAATAGTCTCCCTTGCAGTTTGCTTTTGTTTTTCTTCTGTCTTATATTCTAGAGTCCTCATATTGTGCAATCTATCAGCAAGCTTTATTAAAACAACTCTAACATCATTGCTCATGGCTAGAACCATTTTTCTTATATTTTCCGCTTGTTTTTCCTCTTTAGACTCAAATTTTATTTGCTTGAGTTTAGTAACTCCATCAACCAAAAAAGTAATTTCTTTACCAAATTCTTTTTCCATTTCTTCTTTGCTAACATCTGTATCTTCCAAAACATCATGCATAAGACCAGCACAAATTGTTTGGTCGTCAAGAGCCATATTTGATAAGTTTATAGCAACAGCTATAGGATGGATAAAGTAATCTTCTCCAGAATTTCTTTTTTGACCTCTATGATGCAGCTCTGCAAAATCATATGCTTTTTTTATCAAGTTAATATCTGCATGAGGATTATTCTTTTTTATAATTTTTTCGAAATCTACAAATTCTTTTTGAAAATCTTTTGCCATAATTTTCACCTCATATCTATTAATTTAACCTGCAAGGAGCGCCTACCCCTAAATTCATTTATACTTGGATAATAAACTATATCAATATAGTTATCAATAATTTTTTCTTTAAATTTATCGGACAAATACTCATAATCGTCTACTGCATTAAATTTAATAGCATTTACTATACTTCCATTTTTTTCAAGAGCCATTTTTAATGTATTTTTATTTTTTCCAATTAATAAGGCTTCTTTAATTTTTACTTTTTTGTCTGCAAAAACAGGCTTGGGATTATCTTTACCAAAAGGCTCTAACTTATTTAAACTTTCTGCAAACTCTAAAGAAAGTTTAGAAATAGGTAGGCTCATATCTATATTTATAATCTTATTAAAATCATCTTTTGTAAGCTTAGAATTTTCATTTAAAAACTTTCTAAAATCATCGACTCTTTCTTTTTTTATAGATAGACCACAAGCCATAGGGTGTCCTCCAAAAGATTCTAACTTGTCAGAATATTTAAAGACTTCTTCATAAATATTATAAGCTTCTATTGATCTTCCAGAACCTTTTAGGGTAGCTTCTTCAATGGAATTTGATAAAATAATAGTAGGTCTATTATATTTTTCTTTTATTCTACCTGCCACTATGCCACAAATACTTTCTTGTAAGGAGTCTTCATAAACAACTATGACATTGTCTTGATAAAATTTATTATTTACAATTTGCTTATCAACGGCCTTTAAACCCTCTTCAGTAAGTCTTTTTCTTTCATTATTTAAAGCTACTAAACTTTTTGCATCTTGATTAATTTTATCTATGTCTTCTTCCATTAGAAGATTTATGGCAAGTTTTGCAGTGCTAAGTCTTCCTGTCGCATTCATACAAGGACCTATAACAAAACCAAGTGTATAGGCATCTACTTCTTTATTCCAAGAATTTTCCCTCAAAAGAGCTGAAATACCAAGTTTATTTGTATGGTTGATTCTTTTTAGACCCTCTATAACAAAAATCCTATTTTCATCTGTCAAACTCACTACATCGCAAACTGTCCCCATAGCTACATACTCAAGCAAGCCATAAAGATAGTCCAAATCTCCACCTAAGCTGATAAACAATGCTTGCACTAATTTAAAGGCAACCCCTGCCCCACATAGGTCACTAAAAGGATACTTACTGTCAAGTCTTTTGGGATTTATAACACAATCAGCTAGAGGGAGTTTTTGTTTTAGCCATCCATCCTTATCTTCCTTTTCTACTTGGTGGTGGTCTGTGACTATTACATCGATTCCATTGTTTTTAAGTTTTTCAACTTGATCAAAGCAAGTTATACCATTATCACATGTTATTACTAAAGAGATTTTATCGTTTATGGCATCTTCTACCATTAAATCACTTATTCCATAGCCTTCCAAAACTCTATCAGGAATATCAAAACTTACATTATCATAAAAATATAGTAAACCATCAAGAAGGGTCATAGTTGATGCAATCCCATCTTGGTCATAATCTCCAAAAATACGAATTTTTAAGCCGTTTTCTATGGCATTTAGTATTAAATCTATAGCCTTATCCATGTCATTAAATAAAAATGGATCATGCAAATCATTTAAACTAGGTCTTATAAACATGGAAACTGTTTTTGGATCAATAATATCCCTATTTGCCAAAATTAGAGCCTGTAGTTTTGTAATTCCATCAATTTTTAAATTATTTATATAATTGTTCTTTTTTCTGTATAAAAACCATTTTGTCATATTCATTCCTATCAATTGATTATACCTGTTTAATAATGAATATAAAGATAGAGGTTGTTACAAAATATTATTCTTATCATTTTATCACTAAAGTTAACCCTTACTTACAAATGATTATTATTTCATTCTAAGCCTGATAAGGCTACTTTAGTGATAAAAAAATGATTAATTTATTCTGCGACTTCCTCTATTATCTTTTCTATGCTATCTTTTGTAATTTTTAGGTAAGAAAACTCTTTATCATTTCCACTAGCTATTAAAACCGAAAAATCATCCATATCTACAACTTCTCCTATGATACCAGAAGAAGTAATAATCTTTGATCCAATCTTTAGATTATTTTTAACAAACTTTTTATTTTCTTTATTCTTCTTATCATCTTTTAGCACGTAAAAATAATATAAAAGGCATAAGATAATAAGAATAAGATATTCTAATCTAAAACTAGTAGCCATACTTATCGTAAAACTCTTTTTTATATGCTAAAAATCTATCTTCCATAATAGCCTTTCTAATATTTTCTGTTAATTTTAATAGGAAATATAAGTTATGATAAGTTAAAAGTCTTGCACCTAATATTTCGTTGACATTCATCAGATGTCTAATATAAGCTCTAGAGTAATTTTTACATGTGTAGCAATCACAGTCATGATCAAGAGGACTAAAATCATCCTTATAAATAGCATTTCTAACGACTAGCTTTCCCTTACTTGTCATGGCAGTTCCATTTCTTGCTATTCTCGTTGGGAGAACGCAATCAGCCATATCAATACCTGCTTGGAAAGATTCAAAAAGATAGTCTGGTGATCCAACTCCCATATTATAGCGTGGTTTATCTTCTGGCAATAAGGGCGTAGCATATTCCAAGATATCTATCATTTCTTCACGACTTTCACCAACAGAAAGTCCCCCCAAAGAAAAACCATCAAAGTCCATGGCACAAGTTTCCTCAATAGATTTTTTCCTTAAATCTTTAAACATACCACCTTGAATAATACCAAACAATGACTGATCTTTGTGAGAATGGGTTTTGTGATAATCTAAACCTCTTTTAGCCCATCTTACAGTTCTTTCCATAGATTGTTTTACATATTCATAGGCTGATGGAAATTGTACACATTCATCAAAACTCATCATTATATCTGAATGAATGTCATTTTGAATTTCTATTGATTTTTCTGGAGTAAAGAAATGTTTGGACCCATCTATATGGGATCTAAACATAACGCCTTCTTCTGTGATTTTTCTCATATCAGAAAGAGAAAAAACCTGAAATCCACCGCTATCTGTTAAGATTGGCCTATCCCAATTCATAAACTTATGAAGTCCACCAGCTTTTCTCATAATTTCCATACCTGGTTTAAGATATAAGTGGTAAGTATTTGCTAATATTATTTTAGCTCCAATTTCTTTTAATTCTTCTGGAGTCATTGTTTTAACTGTAGCTCTTGTTCCAACAGGCATAAAAATCGGTGTAGGTATAGAGCCGTGTGAAGTGTGTATGATTCCACATCTAGCGTTTGAGTGTTTGTCTTTTTTTATTAATTCAAATTTTAAAGGCATAAATACTCCTAATGTATAAACATAGCATCTCCAAAGCTAAAGAATCTGTATTCTTTCTTTACTGCTTCATTATATGCTTTTAGAATTTTTTCTCTTGTGGAAAATGCTGATACTAACATAATCAAGGTAGACTTAGGGAGGTGAAAATTAGTAATTAAAGCATCTATAACTTTAAATTCAAAACCAGGATATATAAAAATATCTGTCCAACCTGAATCCTCTACAATCTTTCCATTTTTCTTATAAACAGACTCTAAAGTTCTAGTAGATGTAGTTCCAGTAGAAATTATTCTTTTCCCATTTTTCTTTGTTTGATTTATCAAATCTGCTGTTTCTTTGTTTAATGTGTAAAATTCAGAATGCATCTTATGATCTGTTATCTCTTCCTCATTAACAGGCCTAAAAGTACCTAGGCCAACATTTAAAGTCAAAAAGGCAAGATTTACACCCTTATTTTTTATTTTTTCAAGAAGCTCTTCTGTAAAATGCAAGCCAGCCGTAGGAGCAGCAACAGAACCAGGATTTTTAGAATATACTGTTTGGTATCTTTCAGAATCTTCCAATTTTTCCTTTATATAAGGTGGAAGAGGAACATTTCCTAACTTTTCAATTACTTCTTGAAAAATTCCTTGATATTTAAAGTTTACTATTCTATTTCCATCCTCTTTAATATCAGTGACTACTAGGGAAAGATCATCAGAAAAAATACACTCAGTTCCTATTTTCATCTTTTTGCCTGGTCTTACCAAGACCTCCCATAAATCTTTTTCAATATTATTTAATAAAAATACCTCTATTTTTTCTTCTTTATTAGGTCTATGACCAAAAAGTCTAGCAGGGATTACCCTAGTATCGTTCATTACTAAGCAATCACCTTCTTCTAGATAATCTATTATATCATAAAAATGTTTATCTTCTGTTTGTCCTGTCACCTTATCAAATACCATTAGCCTTGATTCATCTCTCTTTTCAGATGGATGTTGAGCTATTAGTCTTTCTGGTAAATAATAATCAAAATCTTCAGTCTTCATTATTCTCCTCTATTTTTAGGCCATAATGCCTATATGCTTTTTTTGTTAAGACTCTACCTCTGGGAGTCCTGTTTATAAATCCAATTTGTAATAAATAAGGTTCATAAACATCTTCTATAGTTACATTTTCTATTCCAGTAGATGCTGCTATTGTATCTACGCCAACTGGACCTCCACCAAAATTTTCATACATGGTATAAATTATTTTCTTATCCATATTATCAAGACCCATTTGGTCAATTTCAAGCAATTCTAAACCCTCACAAGCAGTTTTGTAGTCTATAACTGAATCTTTTTTTACAATAGCATAATCTCTAACTCTTTTTAATAATCTGTTGGCTATTCTTGGAGTTCCCCTACTTCTTTTTGCAATTTCCAAGGCCCCCTTATCATCAATAGGTATATTGAGCAAATTTGCTGATCTTTTTACTATTTTTTGTAAGTCTTCCCCCTTATACAAGTTTAAAGATAACAAGACTCCAAATCTATCCCTCAAGGGAGCAGATAGCATACCTGATCTAGTAGTTGCTCCTACCAAGGTAAATTTTTCAAGGTCAATTCTAATGGATTGTGCATTAGGACCCTTGCCAACTATAATATCCAAGCAGAAATCTTCCATAGCAGGATATAGAATTTCTTCTACAGACCTATTTATCCTATGTATTTCGTCTATAAAAAGTACATCACCATGATTAAGATTTGTAAGAATGCTGGCAAGATCTGAAGGCCTTTCTATGGCAGGTCCACTAGTTATTCTTATATTTACCCCTAATTCATTAGCTATAATATTTGATAAAGTTGTTTTACCAAGCCCCGGAGGTCCTTGCAATAATACATGATCTAAAGGTTCTTGTCTTGATAAGGAAGATTTTATAAAAATTTCAAGCTTTTCCTTTACCTTATCTTGACCAATATAGTCTTTTAACCACCTAGGTCTAATACTATTTTCATTTTTTAAATCTTCTATTTGTTGGCTATTAGAGATAATTCTTTCATTTTGATCATACATAATTATATCAACCTTTTTAAACTTTCTTTTACTAACATCTCTAAGTCTAAATCTAAATCTTTTAGTTCATTTAATACAATTTCAACATCATTTCTTTGGTAACCAAGATTAATCAAAGCTTCTTTTGCTACTTGTAAATCTGAATTATCATCATTACTAATTGTAGGTCCATCGTGGTTTTCTCCTATATGCATACCTTTAACCTTGTCAACAAGCTCTAATATAATTCTAGAAGCTGTCTTTTTACCAATTCCCTTAGCCTGGGCTAGATAATCAATATCATTATTTACTATGGCTCTTTTTATTTCATTAACACTTAAAGTCGATAAAACAGCTATAGCATTTTTAGGGCCTATAGAAGAAACTGTTACCAAGAGCTCATACATCTCAAGTTCATCTAATGAATAAAAGCCATAAAGGGATATATCATTTTCCCTAACATTTAAAACTGTATAAATCTTGTATTCATTATTTAATTCAATACTTTCAAGGGTCGCAAGTGAAGTATTTATCCTATAACCTATTTTATTGTTTTCAATAATAAAGCTATCATCAAGAATAGCTTTAACATCACCTATAATATAAGAAATCATCAATTCATCCTAAAGTTTTCTTTAAATCTCTGGCTTAAGCTGTGGCAAAGAGCAACAGCTAGGGCATCAGCCGCGTCATCTGGTTTCGGTATCTCTTTTAAATTTAATAAAGTTGCAACAGTTAGTTGCATTTGTTTTTTGCTTGCCCTACCATAACCCGTAATAGCTTGTTTTATTTGTAGGGGTGTATACTCATATATTGGTATATTTTTATCTTGGGCACAAAGAATTTGAACTCCTCTAGCATGACCAACTGTAATTGCCGTCTTTACGTTTTGGTTAAAAAATAACTCTTCTATAGCAAATTCATCTGGTTTAAATTCATCTATTATCTTTTCTAAATTATCATACAACAGTTTTAATCTTTGAGGAGTTGGTGTAGTTGAGGAAGTTGTGATTACCCCATTTTCTATAACATGTATTCTGTTAGCTTCAAGCTTTATTAACCCATATCCCATAATTGCGATTCCAGGGTCTATACCTAATATAACCATACTTCTCCTTTCTATCTTTTGCGATAAAAAAAGGGCCTAAGCCCTAATGATATCTTTTTATTACCTCATTTACTAAACCTACCCAAAAATTTTCTGCAAATACTTCTAGGACGCTTTTGGATAAGTAGTTAATGATTTTATTGTTAATTTTATTTGATTGCTCTAGTGTAATATCATCTGTATAAATATAATCGATGTTAAAGGCAAGCTGCTTATTTGTATTTACATCTAAGTTTAATATCTTATTTTTTAAATATTTATCCGAATATTTCTTGCATTCCTTATTAATTTTACCAATAATATTTTTATCATTTAAAATTTGTTCTTGGTAATAATTTTTAATATAAATGGAATCGGCTGTATTTTCATAAAATATTTTATTATGCTCAAATAAAAAAGAAGCGCCATAATACTCTATAGCCTTACATTCTAATTCATCTATAAGTTTCTTGTCATTAAAAGCCATATACTGTGCTTTTATAATTGCAAGATACTCAAATCTATCTAGCTCATTACCTATAGTTTTATCTATACATTCAATAATCTGATCTATATTTGAAAGATTCCAGAAGAATTTTCTAAGATTTTTTAATATATAAGGTCTTACATAAACCTTTTTGTATGGATCTACTTTGAAATGTTTGTCATCAAACAAAGAGATTAGTGTATTTAAAGATGATATATCATCATTAACTAAATAATTATATTCAAGTTTTTTTAATATTGGCAAATTCTCTCTTGCGCTTGATGTCATGTACCTATCCCTCATTTAGTAGCTTTTAATTAATTTTAACATAGTTTTCATTTAATTTATTTATGTTTATTTACAGCAAAAAAATAAAAAGCTAAAATTTAAGTATAAAAAAACAAAAAATACACATTTCTGTATAAATAACTTAATGTTTAGCTTTTTTGTTAAAACAAATTTAAAATTATTCATTAGAATATTTTTAAAATTTTTTAAATTCTACCTTCATATCTTTAAGTTCAAAATTATAGTTCACGTCTTTTCTTTCTACATGGATAGTAGTCTTATTTCTTACAATTTGGTTTGAGTTAAGTTTATCTATTAACTCAAAGCTTGGATTTATTGCATGGGCAAAGCCAACCTCTTCAAACATTGTAAAGTCACCATTTGTATCACCATAAGCGTGTGACTTACTCAAATCTAAATTATAAGTTTCTTTTAAATAGTTTATAGCTTTTCTCTTATTACGAGAATCCCACATTGGATTAATCTTGCCTGTAAACTTATCATTTTCATCAAAAATATATTGGGTAGCTATAGATTTTTCTGCACCATAAAGTTTTGCATAATCTTTTACCAAATAATCAGGTGAACCAGAAATAAAGAAAACCAAATAACCTTCTTCTATATGGTTTAAGACAGCTTTTCTTGTTACCATATAAGTTTTATTTTTATTTTCTTCGATAACTACTTTTGCTAAATCTCTAATAGTGTTTTTTTCTATGCCTACTAAATTTTGTTGGTATAAGATAGATGCTTTTTCTAGATAATCCTCATAAGCACCTTGCCTGTTTTGGTATTTTTGATAAAGTGGTTTTATATCCTTATACCAAATTTCTTCAGGTAAAACTTTATATTTAGTCAATAATCTAAAGTGTTCTATTAAAAGACTATTTCTAAAAAGTGTGCCATCTATATCAAAAAAAGCCGCCTTTTTCATTATTTTCTACCTTTCTCCAAGTCCTTATAATTTCTTTTAATACTAATTATTAAATCAATAATAAATGAAGTCAATATCCCACAAAAAGCACTAGAACCTAAAAAGACAGCAACCCAGGCTGTATTTAAGCCTTTGTCTGTAGTAAATATTCCCAGCGAATATATACCAATAGCAAGGCCAATTAGTCCAATCACTAAAGAAGGAATATATTTAACTATCCTTTTATTTTTATAAAAATAAAATAAAACAAGACTTGCTCCTATAAGTATTAAGCAAAGAATAGGTAATACAAATAATTTTGCAAGATTTTGCGATATCAAATTTATTAAACCTGACATAGTAACTCCTTATAAATTAATTCTTTTTATTTTTATCTTATCATCAATATCCATTATTAGAAAACCAGGGTTTCCATCTCTTGGTAAAGTAGGAGAACCAGGGTTTAATAACAAGATACCATCTTGGTAGCTATTATAGTAGGTATGAGTATGGCCAAAAATCACAATACTAGATTTAGTTTTTTTTGCCAAAGATATAAGATTATTGTAAGTTCTATATACATTTTCCTTATGTCCATGCGTCAGTAAAATCCTAAAATTTTTTAAATCAATTAATTCATGCTCTTTATTAATAAAGTCAAAAGAATCATTGTTACCTTTGACTGTTATAAAATCAACCCCAGTTTCATAAGAGATAGATTTGGCATCACTTGTATTATCTCCAGCATGCAAAATAAGATCAATATTAGCATTTTCTAATATAAAATCACTTATAGAATTGTAAGATCCATGGGTATCACTAGTTATCAATATCTTCATCGTTTTCTTTCAGATAATTTACAAATTTATTTAAGGCTAAAGCTCTATGGCTATAATGATTCTTCTCATCTACTGTCATTTGACCAAAAGTTTTGTCAGATGACTCTGGTTTAAAAATTTGATCATAGCCAAAATCATAAGCGCCTAGCTCTTTTTCGGTTATTTGACCATATATTTTTCCTTCAAAATAATGGTCTTTACCAGCCTTATCTATATAGCATACACATGTACAAAAATATGCAGACCTATCTTCTTTTCCCCTTAGTTCTTCTAACATTTTGTTCCTATTTTCCTTATAGGTTGGATTATTAGATGCATATCTGTGTGCTCTTACCCCAGGTCTATTATCCAAGGACTTTACAAAAATTCCTGTATCATCTGCTATAACAGGTTCTTTTATCCTATCATAAAGTGCTTTTGCCTTTTTATAGGCATTCTCTTTTAGAGTTTCTCCATCTTCTTCTACCTCGAAATTATCTATATTGAGATCTTTAGTTGTTAAAATTTGATAATTTTTTGGAATAAGATTTTTAATCTCTTTTATTTTATCTTTATTTGATGTTGCTAAAACTACTTTCATAAATACCTACTTCCTCCTCGTATAATAATGTTGTAGTTAAAAACTACATTCTCTTTTCTATCCCATATCCATTATGGGATAATAATTGTAATAGATAGAGGTCGTAGTCATCCTCCTTGAAGTTTGTCTTCCTAAGTTAGGGTTACGCCTCT
>JAQYEZ010000064.1 GCA_028723425.1 Peptoniphilaceae bacterium
GGCTATGCTGAGGAGCAACCCGAGCGTCTACTTGTGATATACAGATGTTGAGGGAGCAGATGGCTTCCTCTTTTTTTACATCTGGTATCCAAATGCGATAAACCTAAAAATTATCTATTGACATTTGATAGCTGGTCTATCAATGTATATAAATTATATACATAAGAAACTTGATAGTATATAGGAGTTTGCTGCAAATTTCTAATTTAAGCTATATAAAAAAGCTATCAGCTTTACACTGATAACTTTATAAAGTTTGTTTTATAGATTTTCTTTGATAAAATTTAAAACTTCTTGAGCATGGCCTTTGGCTTTTACATTTCTAAATTCTTTGGCGAGCTTTCCTTTTTTATCAAATATAAAAATAGACCTTACTACTTTAAGGTTTTTTCTACCTTTAACTTCTTATAGAACTCCTAGTTCTTTTAGCATTTCTTCATTTGGGTCAGCTAGTAGGTTAAAGTCTAGTTTATGATTTTCTCTAAAATTAAGAAAAGTATGTTGAATGAATTATAAAGATAACCTAATAGAAATAAATCAAAAAGAAGAATTACATTAAGAATCGATTCCTATGCAAGAGCATCAACAGATGAAGAAGTTCAGTTTATAAGTCTTAAGACACAAAAAACTCATTATTAAAAAGTCATATCTGAAAACAAATATTATGCCCTTGTAGGTCTATACTTTGACGAACGCATATCTTGAACAAAGAATAGTCTTTTATCCATGGTAAGATGTAAAAAGCAAAAAGGAGTATTTAAAAACTTAAACAGTGCCAAAAGATTAGCTTATAGATTAAGTATAAGGTATTCGATGAAAACGGCGAGATAGTTTATCTAGTAGGAAAGACTATAGATCAATTAGCTAGAGAAGTTATAAATGGAAAATGGAGAAATAGATAAGATTGTAGAAGAAGATTAGACAAGCAGATATGATTATTAGGCACTTCAGAAAAGAGTAAATTAAATAATTTAATTAAAGTAGCAGATAAAAATTAATTTTTAGGATAATATACTTGACTAATACTACGTTACACGATATACTAAAAATAGATAGTATTTAACTTTTATAAATTAAGATTTAATTGAGGTATTAATTGAACAAAAATATAAATTTAATGGATGAAATTCCACTTACAGAAACAGCTTATTTGGTTTTGTTGACTATGACAAAACCAAATCATGGATATGGTGTAATGCAAGATGTTGAGAAATTAACTAATGGGAGAGTTGTATTTGGTCCAGGAACTCTGTACGGTGCAATTAACAATTTAGAAAAAAAAGGATGGATAGAGTTAGATTTTAATGATAAAAAAAATAGAAAAAAAATTTATAAAATAACAGAAGTTGGAAAGCAAATTTTAAACTTAGAGCTAGAAAGAATGGATAACTTAGTTAAGATTAGTAGAAACTTGTTAGAAGGAGAATAAAATGAAAACTTTTTTAAGAATTTTTTTTAATCCTATTGAAGATAGAGAAAGGTTTTTAAATAAAAAAGCAGAAGAAGGATATGAATTGGTGTCAAGTGGAAGTGTATTTCATAAGTTTAATAAAACAGATAAGAATAAAAAATATATGGTTCATTATATTGGATATATGAATAATAAAGAAAGAATGGAATATGAAGATTTTATTAAAAATATGAATATGAGAATATTATATTCACCATTAAATTTAGGGAAAAAATCTTATGGAAACGTTAAATATAGACCCTACAATCCAATTAAAAGTAGTCTAGCAACAAACCCAGGTATGATAAATAGAGAAATTATGATTGTTGAAAATAGTAATGGTAAAAAAATAGAAATGTATACAGATAGCAATAGTAAAATAAGAGATCTTAGTAGAAGGAAAAAACCGTATACATATTTATTTTTGGCTTCAGTAATAATTATTTTTATAGGAGTATTAGAAAAATTAGACTTTAATATTAGATTATTTAACCAGACATTTTTAAGTTTTAGACCATTTGATAATATTATAAATGTATGGATTACACTAGGCATATTAATTCTCATATATTCAATTGCAAAGCTTATACAATTAAATAATATGATTAAATTCATAGATTCTAATATTATATAATATTTTTCATAAAAAAATAAATGCTAGAGATGCATTTTGACATTATCTGGCATTTTTTAGTTTTAACTTGACATTATTTTTTTTTGGCATTATAATACGAATAACGTACTACGTATAGCGAAGTAATAATTGAAGTAATAATTGATGTATTTATTTTATAAGGAGGAAATATGTATATAGGTAATGGCTATGGTATTAAAGGTGCACAATCATCTGCTTGTGCAGCATTTGCTTGTCCTTTGGACGGGTGTGTATTAAATGCATGTGGAGGAAACGCTTGCGGTGGAAATGCATGTGGCTTACAACTTTGTCCATTAGATGCATGTCCAGTTGATGGATGCGTTGTGGATGTCTTTTCAACAAAAGATAGTAAATAAAAAAGGTAGGTGCAAAAATGAATAAAAGTAATTATTTAGGGAAAGCATATTACAATGCTGAACATCGCACAGCTGTATCCGCATGCTGGATAGATGCATGTTTACTATATGGTTGTGCAATAAAGTTTTGGTAATGATATAGAAGATATGTAGTACGTATGGGGGTAATGGTGAAATTATTTAATTATATAAAGCGATATTTATTTAAAGAAACAAAAAACATTATTTTTTACTTACTGTTAAGTTTTATAATTTGGTTATCAAATTTAATTATTCCATTATTAGTTGGTAGGTTTATAGATGGGATATTAGTAACTAAAAGTTATGGTTATATTTATAATTTCACCATTATTACTCTAATGATGACTCTAATATCTGTTATATGTGGATATATTTTAAATTTGATAAAAACAAATATAACTTTAAAAATAAGTAAAAATATTAAATTAAATGTATCAAATCATATATGGCACTCTAATGAGTCTAAGCTAAATAGTATTAATAGAGCATATTTAAGCCAAAGAGTAGTTAATGATAGTGATTCGATAGTAATATATACAATTAATAACATCTCAGAAATGATTATTAATTTATTAACTTTTATTTTTATTCAAATAGTTGTAATAAAAATGAATTTTAATATTGGATTATTTCTAATACTGACTATTCCAATATATTCACTTATATATATTAAATTTAAAAAAGATATTTTTTAGAGTCTTTAGATTTAAAAGAATATATAAGCAGATATTTTCAGATATTTAGTGAATTAATTAATAATACATATTTTATAAAGATAAACAACGTTTTCAAGCAAGCAAAAGAAATGTTAGATATAGGTTTTGATAAACTTTTTAAATCAAATATAGAATATGCAAAAAAAATATATACTTTTTCATCAATAGGGTCAATTATCAATAGTTTCTCACAAATAATAATTATATTCATTGGAGGTATAGCTATTGTAAATGGAAATCTAACAGTTGGAAAGTTTACAGTGATTAGTTCATATTTTAATATATTTATAGGAAGTATAAAGTATTTTCTTGAACTAAGTAAATCTTATCAAGATGTTATTGCTAGCATAGTTAGATTAGAAGAAATAGAAAATATACCTAAAATAAAGTCAGGTAATATAACAATAAAGAGTATTGAAAGAATAGAATTTAAAAATGTTGATTTCTCATATGGAGATCAAAAAATTATCTCAAATTTAAGTTTAATAATTAAAAAACCAGGAGTATATAATGTTATTGGTGAAAATGGCTCAGGTAAAAGTACATTCTTAAATTTACTTGCAGGAATTATTGAACCAGATAAAGGGGATATTTTAATCAATAGCATTAATATTAGTGAATTAGATAAAGCTTCTTTTTGGGAGAATAATATTGCTTTTCAACAACAAAATACAATAGTTTTGGGTAATAGCTTGGAAGAATTCATTAAACTAGGGTTAGATAAAGATGAAATTTCTAGACTTCAGCAATATAAAGAGAATCTAAATTGTATAAAGAATTGTAAAACTGAAAGTAGAAATGAAAAATCTATATCAGGAGGAGAGAGACAAAAAATTAATTTGGCAAGGGTATTTTCAAAGAATAACTCAACATTAATTTTAGATGAGCCTACTACATTTTTGGATTTAAAAGCAAAAAAGTATTTAGAGAATGAAATAAATAAAATAGCGAAGAAAAAAATAGTAATAGTAGTTTCTCATAATGATACTATTTTATTTAATGAAAAAGAAAATGTTATTAGAATTTAGCTAATTAAATTTAATAGAATAGAGGGGAGTTGAATATGAAAGAATTTGTAGAATTAATTAAACCGATGTTACCATTATATTTATTTATAGGGGCATTGTATTTAATTTTTTTGATTTATTGTATTAGAGATATCTTAAAAAGTAATACTATGAGTAGGAAAAGCAAGGTAATCTGGATTATATTTGTTATAGTAATACAAGTTATTGGTCCTATTATATACCTTGTTATAGGCAAAAAAGAAACTAATGAAAAGCTTACTTAAACTTCATAATATCTGTAAAAAATATAATAATATAAATGTTATTAATAATTTAAGCTTTGAATTACCAAACAAATGTATTATAGGACTTATAGGTGAAAATGGATGTGGAAAAACAACTTTAATGAAGTGTATTTCTCAGTTAATATCTTTTGAAGGAAATTTAGAGTGGAATGCATCAAAGCCAGGCAAAACTTCATATATTACAGATGTGCCTTCGTTTCCACCTTATATGACAGGTGAAGAGTTTTTAAAATTTGCCTTAGATGTTATAAATGACAACGAAAATAAATATACCATAAACGAAATATTTGAAAAAGTTAATTTGGGAATATATGATAAAGATAAACTTATATCAAATTATTCTAGGGGAATGAAACAAAAATTAGCTATTGGAATGTCGTTATTAATCGGATCTGATTTACTTTTATTGGATGAACCAACATCAGCATTAGATCCTCTGGCTAGACTAGACATATTACAAGTTATAAAAGCTCAGAGAGAATTTTGCTCTATATTAATTAGTAGTCATGATATTAATTCTATTTCAGAAATTGTAGATTACGTAGCGTTTATGCAAAGAGGAGAGATAATTTATTTTAACAAGATAAATGATTTCCTTAAATTATGCGAAAAAGGATTAGAAATAGATCTTATTAATGAAGTAAGCTTTGAAGATTTAGATTTTTTATTTAAATACCTTAAAAAAGATGATATTATAGTGGATAATAAAAAAATCATCATCAATAGATTGTTGAGCAATAAAGATATCGTATATATATGTAGATGTATGGTAAAAAATGACATCTATTATAAGAACTTTTGTAATAAAAAAAGTATTAATGCTTTCTTACAAAATATAAATGATGGAGAAAACTTTGAATAATTACGTGCTTTTAAGACATGAATATAATACTATTAAAAGAGAAAAAAAATCATTAATACTTATATTATTTTTTATATGTATAACAATTTTTTCTATTATGATAACGCATTATATTCCGGAAATAATGAAGATATTATTTATTGATCAAATAAAAGAGATGGAAAGCACCTTAAATAAATATATTGAAAATGTATCAGCAATACACTATATAAATCAATTTTCTAAATATATATCTCAGTTAGGATTTATAATAACATCTATTATATTTTCTAATTTTATTAGTGATGACTTAAGAGAAAAGAGAATATATTTATTACTAGCGCTAGGAATAAAAAGAAAAGATTATTTTGTAAGTAAGAGTCTGATAATTAATTTACTATCTTTGATATGCTTGGTATTATCACTAGTAGTCTTTAGAGCAGGACTATTTATTTACCATGTAACTATTTCATTTAATTTATATTTTACAATGTGTAATGTTTTACTTTTAAAATATCTAATACTGATAAATATAATTCCATTTATATCAAGCTTTAGGTTGAATTCATGGGGGATTCTTTTCATTACATTATTGTTCTATGCTGCACTAAGTGCATTTAGATATATGCCATATTTAAAAATGTTAAATCCATTTTATTATATCTATGTATTTTCAATAAATAGCAATTTCAAGAATTATATTTTAGCTATAGTTTCAACTATAGCTGTCGTGTGTGTTTTAAATTTTGAGGGAATAAAAAGAATTAAAAAGATAGATTTATAGGAGGAGTTTATGAAAATATCAAGTTACAACTTATTTATACCTTGTGATGATGAAATTTTATTATTCAATACATTGAGTGGAGAAACATTTAAGATAGATGAATATACCAAAGAGGCACTAAAAAATAAAGAGTTAGAAAAAATTGATTCTATACAAAAGCAAGAATTTTATGATAAAAATATTATAATTGATGATGAAGTAAATGAAAAAAATATTATAGATTATTATCATAATAAGACAAAATATGCTAATCCTAATTTAACATATACGCTATTATTAACTTGGGCATGCAATTTGAGATGTGTGTATTGCTATGAAGGCGCTGGAGAGGACAAAAGTTATTCTATGAATAAGTCAACAGCTTCAAATATAATAGATCATATAAAAAATGAATCTATTAATAGAGGTTCTAAGACTATAGGCATAATATTATTCGGTGGGGAACCATTAATTAATTTTGAGATAGGAAAGTATATACTAAAAGAACTAAAAAAACATTGTATCGATAATTCTATTGAATTATATACTGGTGTAGTAACTAATGGTACGCTTTTGACTCGAAAAATAATTGAAGACTTAATATATTTTAATTGCCAATTTATCCAAATAACTCTTGATGGGACTAAAAAGATCCATGATGCACGAAGAATAGGAAAAAACGAAGAAGGTACATTTGACAGAATAATATCAAACTTAAAGTTATTAAACAAATATAATAATAAAATTAAAACCATAATAAGAATAAATGTAGATAAAAATAATGCTACTTGCGTATGTGACCTATTGGAATATCTGAATGAACAAGGATTAAATGATTATCCGATTGATTTTGGCATAGTTAGAAGCAGCACAGAATCATGTTTGTCATATGATGATAATTGTTACATCGAAGATGAAACTGCAGATTTATTGAGTGAATTATGGTTAGAAGCATCTAATAATGGATTTGATACACGACAAAGACCTATCAGAAAATGGACTTACTGTGGATTAAATAATGACAATAGCTTAACTAACGAACCTAATGGGGATGTATATAAATGTTGGGAGCATACTGTTATAGATAAACATAAAATTGGAGAAATTGGAGAAAATGGCATTATAGAAAACATACAACCTTCTTTCTATGATTGGATGACTAGAAACCCATTAAATATAAAAGAGTGCTCTGATTGTATTTATTTACCAGCATGTGGAGGTGGATGTGGATCTGTGAGTTATAGTAGTTCAAAGACTTATAAAACTGAAGGATGTTTAAAAATAAAAGGTGTAATTGAAGAACAAGTTAAAAATTGGTACAAAAGTACAACTAAAGAAATTTAAAATTATCAATTTTATTGTACAATTAGATATAGTCCCTATATTTGTGTATAAAGTAAGAGGTCATTTGAGACCAAAACTTACACAATGTTTTTAACGAATAAAACTAACTAGGAAGAAATAAATAACCAATTACACTTTACAATTAATTAAGAAGAAATTCAAAATTTATATAACAATCGTTTTAATGTCTAAATATAAATAAACAGATAAAAAAGGGATGAGCAGAATAGAATTAGCTATTCTGCAACATCACCTTGTAGGTTTGTTTTATAGATTTTCCTTAATATAATTTAAAACTTCTTGAGCATGGCCTTTGGCTTTTACATTTCTAAATTCTTTGATAAGCTTTCCTTTTTTATCAAATATAAAAGTAGACCTTACTACTTTAAGGTTTTTTCTACCTTTAACTTCTTTTAGAACGCCTAGTTCTTTTAGCATTTCTTCATTGGGGTCAGCTAGTAGGTTAAAGTCTAGTTCGTACTTTTCTCTAAAATTTTGGTGGCTTTTGATTGAATCTCTGGATAGACCCAAGATTACAGTATCATGTTTTTTAAATTCATCTTTTAACATATTAAATTCTATAGCTTCTGTTGTACAAGCTGAAGTATTATCTTTTGGATATACATATAAAACAACATTTTTTCCCTTATAATCATCAATTGATTTTTTATCATCAAGCGAATCAAGTTTCATCGGACATATTTTTTCCATTTTTTCCTCCATTTTTATTTCATTTCTGGATAGTTAGTGATTATGCCATCCACTCCATATAATTTATTTTTTACAAAGTTAAATTTATCATTAACAGTCCATAAATTTATTATAATACCCTTATTTTTTAAGCTCTTAATATCTGCATGTGAAAGATATTTATGATTTGGATGGTAAATTTTTATATTGTGAGTAGCTAATAATTCCTCATCTATTGTTTGGATTTTTGAAAATAGATAGGCGAGAGGTATATTAGGGTCTATTTTTTGAAAATTAACTAGTGATTGTAGGTTAAATGATGATATCATAAGTCTATCAAGCATAGATCTGTTTTTGAATTTTTGATAGACTGCCCTTTCTATTCCCTCATAAGAAAATTCACCCGTTTTTAGCTCGACATTAGTAATTAATTTAGAATTTTCCACAAGATCCAAGTAGTCATCAAGCTTTAAAAAAGTTTGACCATCTTTAAATTTTAGTTTTTGTAATTCTAAAAAAGTCAAATCTTTTAAAAAGGCATCTTTACCTGTAAGCCTTTTGATGTTTTCATCATGAAAAATTACTATTTCATGGTCTTTAGAAAATTGAACATCAAGTTCTATACCATAAATATCAAGATCTAGACAAGCTTTGAAAGATTCTTTTGTGTTTTCTAAGTATTTAGAGCTATAACCTCTATGTGCAAATATATTCATATAATTCTCCTAAAATATAAGTTGATCGTCCTTGTTAAAGAAATTTTTATAAGACAGATACAAGAACAAAAATACACAGATACAAACACTTGCTAGTATAGCTATCATAATTGCTATTTGGTATTTTATAGCTATCATAGGAGATGTACCAGAAAGTATTTGCCCTGTCATCATGCCAGGTAAAGAAATTATACCCATATTTTTCATAGAATTTAAGGTAGGAAGAAAGGCTGTATCAAAGGATACTTCTAAGATGTTATTTATTGCATCTTTTGGACTTGCTCCAAGCATAAGAGAAGCCTCAACTTCTTCTCTACGATTTTTTAAATTTTCTAGTAAAGTTACAAGGGCAAGATTTACTCCTGTCATTGAATTTCCAATAATCATTCCACCAAGCGGTATAAGATATTGTGGTGAATAAAAAGGCTTAACTTGAATAACTATTACAAGGAAGAAAAGTAGGCTAAGGCTTGTTCCAGTAAAAATTGAAAGTCCGATTACTTTTTTTATTCCCTTAGGTATTTTTGTCTTTACATTTTTAATCACGTTAAAAATTGCAAAAAATTCCATAATCAAAAACATGGCTAAGGGGAAAATAAAGCTTTTAGTATCAATAATATAGACTAGAACTAGGCCTGCTATAAATAGTTGGATAGTCATCCTTATTATCGAAATTAGAATATCTTTTTTTCTGTTGATTCCGTTTAGTGAAGTAACTATTAAGACTACTGCTACCAAAATATAGGTTAAAGCAAGTTGTTGATTTGAAAGATTTATTATTCCTTTATTCATATTTTACCTCTGATTTTTCCAATCTATTATATGATCAACTTTTCCTTGTTTCAAATTTATTAGGACATCTGAGAACTCTTCTGCTATATAATTGTTATGGGTTATGTAAATCATAGTTTTATTAGTTTTTTTGACATATTCATATATAAGTTTTATTATTTCATATTCGGTTTTACTATCAAGGGATGCAGAAGGTTCATCTAGCATAAAAGCCTTAGTTTCCATAAGCAATATTCTTGCTATACAAAGTCTTTGTTTTTCACCACCAGAAAGTTTTCTAGGATCATCATTAAGTTTTTTATCAAGCTTAACCATATGTAATATTTTGAGTAGGTCTTCATCTGACTTTGGATTTTTCTTGGATAGTTTTAGCCCAAGCTTTAAATTATCTCTTATGTTACCATCAAATATAACAGGAAACTGCGATAGGGTGGGGATTTCTCTTCGAAATGATACGCTATCTAATTGGCTTAAATCTTTGTTCTGATAATATATTTTTCCAAAATCAGGACTAAGCATTTTATTTAATAACTTAAGCAAGGTTGATTTTCCTGCTCCACTTTCCCCGCTTATAGAAGTAACTATCCCTGTTTTAATTTCCAAATTTTCTATATCTATAATATTTTTATATTTAACATTTTCTAATTTAAACATATATCTTCCTTACTATACAAGCAAATAAATTCTTTAATTAAAAACTATCATATAATATTTATTCCCAAAAATAAAGGAAAAGTAAAATTATTTAGCATCTTATTAAGTAGGTATTATACTGCAATTTAGCTCATAAAAATATTATCTAATAGAAAGAGGAATAAAAAAAGTATTTGATAATTATTATCTTTTACTTGACAATAGTACTATGTAGTACTATAATAAGTTTATGAAGGATTATGGAATTGAAACTAATCAAAATTTAAAGACTTTAATAGCTTTGTCACGAACTTTTTTGTCTGTAAGGAGAAGAGAGACAAAAACTATCAGGGCTGGAGGCTTGACTGTTGCACAATTTGCTGTAATTGAAGTTTTGTATCATAAGGGAGCCTTGCCTGTTCAAGCTATTACACAAAAGGTTCTTACCACATCAGGTAATATGACTATGGTTATTCAAAATCTAAGAAAGATGGATATGGTAGAAAAACTTGATAATCCTAAGGATAAAAGATCTTATTTGTTGAAAATAACGGATAAGGGTAAAAAACTTTTTGAAGAGATTTTTCCGCCTCATCTAGATAACATTAATGAAATTTTTTCAGTCCTAGATGAGAGAGAAAAAAATGAGTTGATTAAAATATTAAAAAAATTAGGAGAGTATAAAAATGAAATCTAAATTGACAATTATTTTTTATAGTTCAACAGGTACAAACTTACAAATGGTTAGATGGGCTGAATATGAAGCTAAAAAATTAGGGGCAGAGGTAAGACTTAGAAGAGTAAGAGAACTTGTTCCTATGGATATAATAGAAAATAATGAAAAAATGAAAAAAACTTATGACAAAATGGCAGAAATTCCTGAAGTTACAGCAGATGACCTTGAATGGGCAGATGCACTTTTATTCTCATCACCAACAAGATTTGGAGCTATGGCATCACAAATGAAGCAATTCATTGATACACTTGGTGGCTTCTGGGCTAAAGGAAAAACTGCCAATAAGGTTGTATCTGCTATGTCATCATCTGAAAATCCAAATGGCGGCCAAGAAAATACTATCCTTAATATCTACACAGTTATGTACCATTGGGGAGCTATAGTAGTAGCACCAGGATATACTGATTCATCTATATTTGCCGCTGGTGGCAACCCATATGGAACTTCCGCTACCTTTGGTAAGGATGGAAAAATAGTTGAAAATGTTGAACCAGCAGTAAGATACCAAGTTAAAAGACTATTAGAAGTAAGCGATAAGCTTAATTATTAAGAGGGGCGAAAGCCTCTTTTTTATTGCATAGATTTATTATAGAATAGTATAAAGAGATAAGAAACTTTATGAAAATTTTCCCCTTGGGTATAAAAAAATAAATAATATGCAAGTGCTTTATAATAATTCTAAAATAGTATATAATTTTATTAATAGGAGGTAACGTTTTGCAAAAATTTAAAAGAGTTGTTTTAAAATTAAGTGGGGAGGCTCTTTCAGGAAATAAGGGCTTCGGCTTTGATGATGAAACTATAGATAATATATGCTTAAATATTAAATCTTTACATGAAATGGGAGCTGAGATTTCTATAGTTGTTGGTGGTGGAAATTTCTGGAGAGGAAGATCTGGTGCTCATGTGGAACGTGCTTCTTCTGATACAATTGGTATGCTTGGAACAGTAATGAATGGTCTTAGGGTTCAATCAACTCTTGAGAAATTAGGACTTGAAACGAGATTAATGACTGCAATTAGTATGCAAGAAGTAGCAGAGCCTTATATAAGAAGAAGAGCTTGCAGGCATCTGGAAAAGGGAAGAATAGTTATTTTTTCAGCAGGGACAGGGCTTCCATATTTTTCAACAGATACTACAGCAAGTTTAAGAGCCTTAGAAATAAATGCAGACGTTATACTTCTAGGAAAAACAGGTACAGATGGTATATATGACAAGGATCCTAACAAATATGATGGAGCTGTGAAATTTGATAAGTTAACTTACAAAGAAATTTTACAAAAAGAACTAAAAATCATGGATGCTACAGCAACATCCTTGTGTATGGATAATTCTATGCCTATTATTGTATTTGGAATCGATGATCCTGAAAATTTGGTCAGAGTTTTCAAGGGTGAAGAGATAGGAACAATCGTAAAGGAGAGTTTTTAATGTACGAGACAATTATTTCAGACGCAGAAAAAAACTTAAAGGTTTTAGTTGATTCTTTTGAGGAAAGAATAACAAAAATTAGAGCTGGTAGAGCATCAGAAGCTAGCCTTGATGGGATTACTTTCTCATATTATGGAACAGAAACTCCAATCAACCAAGCTGCAACAATTACAATACCAGAAGCAAGACTTTTGGTTATCAAACCATGGGATAGATCAAATATCAAGCCTATAGAAAAGGCAATTTTAAAATCAGACTTGGGCATAACTCCATCAAATGATGGTGAAGTTATTAGACTTCCTTTCCCAACTTTAACAGAGGAAAGAAGAAAAGATTTGACCAAGGAAGTTTCTAAATATGCAGAAGAGGCTAAGATTTCTGTTAGAAATAGCAGAAGAGAGTCTATGGATACTGTTAAAAAAGGCTTTAAAGAAGGCGAAATAACAGAAGATGATAGATTCTCATTAGAAGAAGATTTAAACAAGCTAACAGATAAGTATACCAAGTTGATTGACGGTATAGCAGAAAAGAAAAACAAAGAATTGATGTCAGTATAATTGAAATCTTTAAATAAGGTAAGGATAGGTAAGGTTTTATATCAAGAAATAGGCCCAAAGAGGATAGATCAGAGGATTGTTTCTTTATTTTTGAAACAACTATCCTTACTTTTAGGTTCAGGTATTTCGCTTGATGATTCACTTAGAGTCATCAGAAATCAAAATCTTGACAAAAAATTAAGTAAAACGTTATCACAAATAATAGAAGATTTAGACCAGGGTTTGAGCCTATCAGATGCTTTTGACAAAACAGACAAAAGATTTGACAATATTACTCTTGCTTTTATTAAAAGTGGTGACAAATCAGGAAAACTTGCCGAAATACTTGAAGACCTAAGCTTACATATGACCGAAGATTATGAAAAAAGATCACAAATAAAAGAAGCTTTTATATACCCTGTCATACTTTTATTTGTTACTATTTTGGTTGTTATAGGCATGATGATTTTTGTCCTACCAACTTTTGTATCAGTTTTTGATCAGTCAGGACAAATCTTGCCTTTATCAACAAGGATTCTAATTGGACTTAGTAATTTTATAGTTACAAAGGGGATTTTTATCCTACTTGGTCTTGTAATTATATTTATTGCTATTAGTATTTTAAAAAAGTCTTATGATTTTAGACTAAAGTTTGATGAGTTTTTATTTAAAAATCCATTGTTTAGAGATTTTAGGCACTTGAATATGGAATATCAAATAGCCTCTCTTTTAAATATCTTAAAAAAGGGCGACATAGATTTAATAGAAACTATGGATATAATAAAAAATGCTTTCAAAAACGAATATATAAGATTAAAAATAGATGTAATTATAAACAATCTTGTGATAGGTAAAAGTTTAAGTCAAGCTTTCGAACAGGCAGGAATTTTTTCACACTTATTGTTGTCAATGATTAAAGTTGGCGAAGATACAGGGGCAATGATTTCTTCTATGGAAAAGACAAGCTCTTACTTATCAAACGAATATTTATATAGGATTAAGAAAATATCAAAAATGGCAGAGCCGCTACTAATTATAATCATGGCCTTAATTGTGGGCTTTGTAGTATTTTCTGTAGCTATACCAATGTTTGATACAGTAAACAATATTGATTTTTAGAAGACAATATAGAATTTTAGAAGACAATATAGAATTTTAGGAGATAATATGAAAAATAAGAAAAAAGGTTTTACACTTATTGAATTAGTAATAGTTATAGCCATTATAGCTATACTTTTAGCCATAGCTATACCAAGATATCAAAGTAGCAAAAATAAGGCCAAAGAAGTTGCAATAAAATCTAATGTTTCTATGTTAACTACAGCTGCATTATTAAAGCAGTCTGAAATGAATAAAGAAGAATCTATCGATTGGAAAGATGATGAAAAAGATCATAAAAATTATGTTGAACAATGGCCAAAGAATGATGGATTTGGAGAGTATTTAGTTACTATTACAGCTACAAATATTGAAATAAAATTGGGTAATAAAACACTTTATAATAGCTCTGATAGTGCTGGAATAGATGAAAAAACAATAAAAGGAATAGTAAAAGGTGAAATAAATACAAAGTAATGTACACATTTATTTTTATCTTGGGTACTATATTTGGATCTTTTATTAACCTATTAATAGTTAGAACAATGAGGGGAGAGTCTATAGTTAGTCCAAGGTCCCATTGTGATTATTGCAATCATAGTTTAAAAGCCCTAGATTTAATTCCTATACTTTCTTTTGCTTTTCTTAAGGGCAGATGTAGGTATTGTGGCAAAAAGATATCGATATCTAATCCTTTGCTAGAAATTCTTTGTGGACTCTTTCTTATAGTATCCTTTGTGGCTAGTAGAGATTTATATGAGTTTGTACTCTTATCCTTGGGCTTATATACAGGCCTTGTAATAGCCATAATAGATTTAAAAACTATGGAATATTATTCCTCACAAGTATATTTTTTGTTGGGCTTAGGATTTTTGTATAGGTATATTTTTGTGCGATTTGATTTAAAATTTATAAAATTTTTCCTAATTTTCTCCCTAGCCTATCTTTTTCTTTATAAGATATTTAAGGATGGACTGGGAGATGGGGATTATTTTTACTACCTTGGTCTTTCTTTATTCTTAGAATCGTCATATCTCTTATACTTTGTCCTATTTTCCATATGGCTTGGAGCAATTTTTGGCATATTTTTGGGAATAAGAAAGAAGACATTAAAAATTAAAATGGCTTTTTGCCCTTATATTTTTCTTTCTTTTATTTTAATTTTGCTTATTAGTAAAGATGGAGTGATTTTATGAAGAAAAAAGCCTTTACTTTGATTGAATTAATAGTTGTTATGGGAATTATTTCTTTACTTATGTCTATAGTCGCAATAAAGTTTGACCTAGTAAGAAAGGTAAAGGAGAAAAATGAAATTGAAACTATCCAAGCAAACCTAAACTATTGTAAGGAAAAGGCTAGAATTACAGGTTATGACTATGGAGTTTTATTTGAAAAACCAAAATCTTATTTTATAGTCGAATACGATAGCGGTATTTTTATAAAGAAAAAGATTGACCTTGAAGTTTTGGAAATAACAAATGTAAAGACAAATAATAATAAAAATGATAAACAAGTTATTACATTTAAACCAAGTGGCTCTGTTGCATATCCAGGGACGGTTAGCTTTAGTAGTGAAGATTTATCTTATAGTTTATCAGTAGGAGTAGCAGGTGCAAATGTTCAAGTTAAAAAGAATCAATAAAAAAAAGAAAGCCTTCACTTTGATAGAAGTTATAATTGCTTTAGGACTTTTAGGGATAATAGCAATCTTTATCTTTCCATCTTTTAGGTCTATATACAAAAATTCAAGGACAAATAGAAATCAAGCTAGGGTGATTTTTGCCTTAGAAGAAGCCATAGAAACAAGCAAGGATAAGGAAATTTCTGATTTTACATACAGTGTTAATGACATAGATGTTAAAGTTTCTATTAGTTCTTATCCCGAAGATTTAGATTTTAAGGAGATAGTAGCATCATATGAAGGAAAAGAGCTAAAGTTGGTGGTTAAAAAATGAAAAAGAAAGCTGCTTTTACTCTCTTAGAATTGATAGTTTCACTAGCTATAGTATCTATGCTAGTATTTCTGATTTCTTCTATGATAGGTCTAAATTATAAAATATCTAATGCAATTTTTAAAGATGACAAATCTTATAAAGAATCTATCAATGCAATGTTGTATGTAGAAAATGTAGTTAGAGAGGCAGATAAAATTGAAATAACAGATGATACAACTTGTAATTTTATAGCAAGTTTGAAAGGGTCAAAATATTGGTTTTACTATGACAAAGATTCTAAAAAGTTAAAAGTTAAGATAAATGGATCAAAGGGTGAGGGCTACAATTGGATAGGTACTATAAATGATATGATTCTTACATATGACGGAGATAAGGAAGTTTTCTTATGGATGGAAGCAGTCAATGGAGAAATTTATCAAACAAGAATAAATATAGGTGAAAGAAAATGAGAAAGAAAGGCTTTATTAGTATTTATGTCTTATTTCTACTATTGATTTTATCCCTTAGTCTTACTTTTCTTTATGAGCAAAATAAAAATGATTACGACTTTAGTGTTGATTTTTACGACAAAAAACAAGCTATCTATGCTTCCGAATCAGTACTAAATTTAGCAAATAAAAATTTTGATAGCTTTAGGGACCAAACAATAAAAGAGATAAAGGATTATTATTACTCATATATTGTAAAAAGAATGGATAAGGGAAAAATAGATGTAAAAAAAACATATAAGATAAGTTATGATAATAAAACTTATGAACCAAAATTCGTTTACATAGAAAAAGATAAAATTATTAGGCTTATAAGCCAAGCAAAAATTGGTAATTGCAAGGCTGAAAGTAGGATGGATTATCAATTAAAACCTAAATTTGATTTTAATAGTAAAAAAACCATATTTTATGATTTTAGAGAAGATTTGAATTTTAAAAGCAATAATTTAAAGGAAGAAACAGATCATATAGACCTAGAAACAAAGGGTGAAAAATTTTATAAGATAAATGGAGATTTCACTGTAAAAAATCTAGAAGAAGATAAAGAAGATACAAGCGATGAAAAAGAAAATGACCAAGAAACAAAAGATGAAAAAGTAGCCAAATACGAGGGAATACTTTACATAAACGGGGACTTAACATTAGAGACAGAACTTGATTTTAAAGGCTTATTGATAGTTAATGGTCAAATAAAAGTCTTAGAAAAAGATGAAAATAATAATCCAACATTAAAAGTAGATGGGCAATTTATTGGCAATAGCAAAGATAAGCCAGATTTCTTAGATTTTACCTATAACAAAGAATCCTTTAAATATATTTTAGATATTGACAACCTTTTTGATACAGAACTTATTAGTAAGAAAGTATATTAAGGATAGAAAAAATTTTTAGCTATCATAGATTGTGGTATACTATTTATTAGAGTGTGATTTTCTTACAAATTAGTTTATAAAGTGAGAAATAAATGCAAATAAGTGATAAAGATTTTTGATCTAAGTGATAAAATTTATTGATGGAGGAAAAAATGAAAATATTAGTAATCAATTGTGGATCATCTTCATTAAAATATCAATTATTCAATATGGAAAATGAAGAAGTATTAGTTAAGGGACTTGTAGAAAGAATAGGTATTGACGGTTCAAGATTAATTCAAACTGTAAATGATGATAAATATATCATCGAAGAGGATATGAAAGATCACACAGAAGCAGTTGGTCATGTATTTGATGCTTTAACAGATGAAGAACACGGAGTTTTAAGTAGTCTAGACGAGATAGATGCTGTAGGACATAGATTTGTACATGGTGGAGAAGCTGTTGCACAATCAGTAGTAATTGATCAAAAAGTCAAAGAAGCAGTTAAAGAATATGCTAAATTTGCTCCCCTACACAATCCAGCAAATTTGATGGGCCTAGAAGCTTGCGAAAAACTTTTGCCAGGTGTAAAAAATGTAGCTGTATTTGACACAGCTTTCCATCAAACAATGCCTAAAGAAAACTACCTATATGGTATTGATTACAAATATTATGAAAATGACTCTATTAGAAAATATGGTTTCCATGGAACAAGCCACCACTATATTACAAATAGGACTGCAGAACTATTAAATAAAGATGTTAATGATTTAAATATTATTTCTTGTCACTTAGGAAATGGTTCAAGTATATGTGCTGTAAAAAATGGTAAATCATATGATACAAGTTTAGGTCTTACTCCACTTGAAGGTCTTGTTATGGGAACTAGAAGTGGAGATATAGATGCAACAGTTGTAACTTTTTTGATGGATAAATACAAACTTTCAACTTCAGAGATTAATAACATTTTGAACAAGGAATCTGGAGTTTTGGGAGTATCTGGCGTATCTTCAGATTTTAGAGATTTGGAAGAAGCTGCTAATGCTGGAAATGAAAGAGCTAAAATTGCACTTTCAATGTTTGCAAATAGAGCTAAAAGATATGTGGCAGGTTATATGGCAGAGATAGGTTCTGTTGATGCTATAGTATTTACAGGCGGAATTGGAGAAAACTCTGCTACAATGAGAGAAGATATCATGAAAGGCTTTGAACAATTTGGCATAAAAGTTGATCATGAAAAGAATGATGTTAGAGGTGGAGAACATGAAATCTCAACCGATGATTCTAAAGTTAAGGTTATGGTCGTTGCTACTAACGAAGAATTGATGATTGCTAGGGATACACAAAGACTAGTTTAATCTTGACTTATGCTAGCTTGTAATATATAATATAAAAGATTGCTAAAACTCATGATTAGGGAGGTGTAAAGATGGCAGTACCAAAGAGAAGAACATCAAAGACAAGAAAAAATAAAAGAAGAGCTTCATCTTACAGATTAAACAGATCAAACTATGTTGAGTGTCCAAATTGCCATGAACCAATGTTACCACACAGAGTATGTCCAAACTGTGGAAGTTACAAAGGTAGAGAAGTTCTAATAGTTGAATAAAAAAGAAAAAAGGGGCTGTTAAACGACAAACTAACATATATGTGTTTGTTTAACAGTCCTTTTTTATTTGCAAGGAGAATTATGAAAATAATTATTGATACTTATGGTGCTGATGGAGGAGTAGAAGTTTTAATAAATGGGGCTATTAAAGCCTTAAAGAAAAAAGATTTTATTCCTGTATTTGCCGGCCAAAAAATAAAAATAGAAAAATTAATAGATGGCAGAATAAAGAATTATCAAATAATAGAAGCAACTGAGTTTATAGCTAACACGGATGATCCTGTGAGGGCTATTAGAAGAAAGAAAGACTCATCTCTTGTTAAGTCTTTTAGAGCTTTAAAAGATGAAACTTATGATGGAATGATTTCGGCAGGATCTACTGGAGCAATTTTGGCAGGGGGTCTATTTATTTCTGGAAGATTGGAAGGAATCGATAGGGCATGTCTAGCAACATCACTTCCTAGCAAAGAAGGATCAACTCTACTAATGGATACAGGAGCTAATATGGATTGTAAGCCGGAATTTTTACAAGAATTTGCCATAATGGGTAAAGTTTTTTCAGAAACTGTACTTGGTATAGAAAATCCATCTGTTAGTCTTTTAAATGTTGGCACTGAAGAAGGCAAGGGAAACAAGCTTAGCAAAAAAGCTTTCACTCTATTAGCTGACAGTGACATAAACTTTGTTGGAAATTTAGAAGCTAGAGATTTGTTTACAGGAAAGACTAATATTATAATAGCTGATGGTTTTGATGGAAATATTGCTTTAAAAACGGCAGAGGGTGTAATATCTTTGCTCAAAGATGAAATAAATAGTGCTATTTATAAATCTTTAAAAACAAAAATAGGCGGTGGACTTTTAAAGAGTGCTTTGAAGGAAAATCTGTCAAAATACAGTGCCGATGAGGTTGGAGGAGTTCCCCTATTGGGTATAAAAGATTATGTATATAAAGCCCATGGTAACTCAAATGCCTATGCATTTTCAAATGCTATTTTAGGCCTGATAGACTATATAGAGAAAGATACAATTAGTAAAATTGAAGGAGAATTAAAATGCTTAGAGAAGAATTAATAAAAATAGTAGAGGAAAATTTAAATATTGATGCAGAAAATATAGATTTTGCCACAAAAATTGAAGATTTAGATATAGATTCTATTGATCTTTTGGATTTTATTATGACCATAGAAGATAAATACGATATAGAATTTTCAGACGAAGAGTTGGATCAAATAAAGTCACTTGAAGATATAGAAGAATTAATAGAAAAGAAGAAATAATGACTATTAATAAAGAAAGATTAGAACAAATTAATGAATTGGAAGAAAAACTTGGCTTTTCTTTCAAAGACAAAAATTTGATAGATATAGCCTTGACCCATTCTTCTTATACCAACGAAGCAAGTTCTGGTAACAAAAAAAATAATGAACGTTTGGAATTTTTGGGAGATTCAGTTTTGGATCTTGTGGTAAGTGAAGAGCTTTTTAAAAAACATCACTCCTATCCAGAAGGAAAACTTACAAAAATTAGATCAAAAATTGTATGCACTTCATCATTTGCCAAGGCTGCTGAAAAGTTTTCCTTAACAGCTTATCTTTTATTTTCCAAAGGAGAGCAAAATCACAATGGATCTAAGAAAAAATCTGTAAAAGCAGATACTTTTGAGGCTGTTTGCGCAGCAATCTATCTTGATTGTGGCTATGATTTCTTGTGCCAATTTTTAAAAAGAGAATATGGAGAAACTGTAAAAAAACTTCTTTCTGATGATTCCTTGTTTGTTGACTATAAAACCAAACTTCAAGAAGAATATAATAAAAATAAAAAAATTATTTTAAAATATGAATTGGTAAAAGAAGAAGGACTAGAACATGATAAAACTTTTTATATGCAAGTAAAGGCAAAAAATAGGGTCTTGGCTTGTGGAAAGGGAAAGAATAAAAAAGAAGCTGAACAAATGGCTGCAAAAAAAGCCTATGAAGATTTAAAAAGATGATAAAAAAAGAATATATAATTCCTATCTTTATACCGTTTTTGGGTTGTCCCCACGATTGTGTATTTTGCAACCAAGTAAAGATAACCAACTATAAGGATAGTTTTTCCAAAGAAAATACAATAAAACAAATAGAAAAATATTTATCATATTTTCCAAAGAATGACAACGAAAAAGAGCTTGCTTTTTTTGGAGGATCTTTTACAGGACTTGATACAGATGTTATGAAATCTTACCTAGATATCGCCTATGAATACAAAAAGAAAGGAATTATTGATAGAATCAGACTTTCAACCAGACCTGATTATATTAATAATTCAATTCTTGATATTTTAAAATCTTATCAAGTTGATATTATAGAACTTGGAATCCAATCTATGGATGATGAAGTTTTGACTTTTAACGAAAGAGGTCATAGTGCCAAGGATTCTCTAAAAGCTAGTAAGCTTATAAAAGAATATGGAATAAGTCTTGGTCATCAGATAATGCCAGGTCTTTATAAGGATACTTATGAAAAATCTATAAAAACAGCTATAAAATCAGCCAATATTGGGCCAGATATGGTAAGAATTTATCCAACCCTTGTGATAAGGGATACTAAGCTTTATTCTTTGTATGAAAATCATTTGTATCAACCTTTGACTGTAGATGAGGCTGTAGAAGTTTCATCTGAGCTTTATATGATTTATGCCTATAAAAATATTAATATTATTAGAATAGGTCTACAAACAACAGAAAATATAAATGAGGGAAAGGATGTTATGGCTGGACCTTTTCACCCGGCTTTGAGACAATTGGTAGAGTCTAATATACACAAGTCATATCTGGAAGAAGTAATTTTAAGAGAAAATATAAAAGATTTTATTACTATTCATACTTTGCCAAGAGAGATTTCAATTATTGCTGGTAATAAGGGAAGTAATAAGAAATATTTCTATGATAAATATGGGATAAAATTAAAATTTGTTGATGATGGCAAAAATTTATTAGAATATAAGGATAAGGCTTTTTCCTATAAGCTTGATGATTTTATAAAAAAACATGTAGAAGAAAAATATGGTGGTGATCTAATATTAAATTAAAAAGTATAGAAATGAAAGGCTTCAAGTCCTTTGCTAATAGGACAAAGATTGATTTTGATAATAGAATCACTGCTATAGTTGGACCAAATGGAAGTGGTAAATCCAATATTTCTGATGCGGTCAAGTGGGTTTTAGGAGAACAATCTATAAAAAGTCTTCGTGGCAAAAAGATGCCAGATGTTATTTTTTCTGGAGGGGAAAACTCAAAAGCCCAAAATCTTGCCCAGGTAGACCTAGTATTTTCAAATGAAGATAAAACTCTGAATTTACCTTATGATAAGGTTAAAATTTCTAGAAGAATATACAGAAATGGTGACAATGAGTATAAGATTAATGGGAAAAAAGTTAGGCTAAAGGATGTAAAAGAGTTATTTTTGGATACTGGAATCGGCAAGGAAGGCTATTCTGTAATTGGACAGGGAAGAATTGATGAAATTATTAATTCCTCTGCTAAGGAAAGAAGGGCAATCTTTGAGGAAGCTTCTGGTATTTCAAAACATAAGTATAGGCGAGATGAGTCTATAAAAAAACTGGAAAAAGTTTCTGAAAATCTTGAGGTAATTGAGAGAGAATGGGATTATAAGAAAAGAGAAGTCTCTACTTTAAAAGTACAAAAAGAAAACTTTGAGAGAAATAAAAAGCTTACTGAAGACCTAGATACCAAGACCTATTTCTATTTCCACAATAAATCAGCTAGCCTTATAAAAAAATCTAAGGATTTAAAAGAAACTATTAAATCTTTAGAAGAGATGCAAATTACAAAAAATAAGGATTTGGAAGATCTAAATAAAAAACTTTTACCTTTTAAAGAGGAACTTGAAAGTTTAGAAGAAAAATTAAATAATACTGGTCACCAAATCCAAGCTTTAGAAAAATCAATAGAAAATAATAAAATTAAGGCTAAACTAGATAGCCAAGACTTATCCTATAAAAACAAGGATTTTAAAAGAAATCTGGATGATAAAAAACTTAATATAGAAAAAAAAGAAAAACTTGAAGAAGAAATAAGGCTAGGAGAAAAATCTTTAGCAGAAACAGATAAAAATCTAGAAGATAATAAAAATACTTTAGATAAAAAGGAAAAACTGGCCAATACTTTAGAAGATAAGATTGAAGGTAACAAAATAAAAGTTAAAAATTTATATTTTGAAAAAAAAGCCTTAGATAAAAAAATTTATGACTATGATTTGAATGAAAAAACTCAGGTAATTCTTTCTAAAAAAAGAGAAGAAGAAGAAAAAAAGATTAAAGAAAAAGCAAATGATTTAGCTTTTGAAATAAAAACTATAGAAAATCAGATTTTGTCTTTAGAAGAAGAATTAAAAGAGAAAAAAGAAAGCTTTACAAAAGAAGAGAAAGAAAATGCAAGTTACGACCAAGCTTTAGAAAATTTAAACACATCTTATAATCAAAAAAGAGAAAGCCTTAATTCTAACAACATATCCTTAAAAGAAGAGCTAGCCAACTTAAAAATCCAAAAAGAGATTTTAGAAAGGAATGAGGGATATTTTTATCCAGTTCAAGAATTTTTAAGAGAAAGCAAAAACTCCTCTATGGATAATTTATATTTGGACACCTTGGCAAACTTGATAAATGTAAAAAATGGCTATGAAGAAGTAATAGAAATCCTTATGGGATCAGCCCTTCAAAATATAGTTACAAGGACTAAGGAAGATACCAGACAGTTAATAAATTTAATTAACAAAAAAAAATTAGGAAGAATTACTTTTCTGCCACTTGATTCAATAAAATCCTTTAGAAAACAAAGACCTAATCAAGAAGAAGTCATTGCCATGGCTTATGATTTGGTAAAATATAACGAAGCCTTGACCGCTATAATAAACCAATTTTTGGGTTCAACAGTTGTGGTAAAAAATATTGACGCTGCTATTAGCCTATCTAAAAAGATAAGAGGCTATAGGATAATTACCTTAGATTTAGATCTTATAAATACTTGGGGCTCTATGGTGGCAGGTAAAAATTCTCAAAAAAAATCCAAACTAGGGATAATAAATAGATCTAAAAAGATAGAAGAATTAAAAAATAAAATTCTTTTCTTAAAGGATAAGAATAAGGAAATAAATAATGACCTTGCCAAAATTGAAACAAGAATTAAGGATCATAAAAAAAACTTGGACCAATCTAGTCAAAATTTACTAAGCCTAAAAGATTCTATCCAAAATCTTGAAGCTGATTTAAGACACAAAAACTTTGAAAAAGAGAGTTTAAAAAATAGAAAAAGTGAACTTTTGGAGACTCTTGGTAAAAGTGCTTTGGAAAATAATAATCAAGATATTGGTAGTGTCAGGAAAAAATTGGCTGAAACAGAAGAAAATATAGCTATGTATGACAAGGCACTTAAGAATGATAATAAAGAATTGATTGAAACTAATAGTGCCATAATTAAGATAAAAAACCAAATAGATATTTTGACTAGAGATAAAAATCTCTTTCTAAATACTTTGGCAGAAAAGAAAGCTAATCTAAATAACCTTATCGAATCTAACAGATTTGGAGATAAAATAAATATAAGTTTGAAAAAAGAAATAGAAGATTTGGAAATTTCTATTAAAAATTCTGAGAAGAAAACTCTTAGAGAAGAAGAACTTTTGAAAAAGCAAAAAGAAGAAATGACAAAACTCAAGTCAGAGATAAATGAAAAGTCAAAAGCTAACATAGATATGGTAGCTAGGGTAAAAACTTTAGAAAAAGAACTGGGAGATATTTCTATAGACTTGGTTAAACAAGACTATAAACTTCAAACTTATCAAAAAGATATAGGAAATCTTTCTGATGAAATTGGCCCATTTTTAAGTAGGCCAATAGATCAGATAGAAAATTTATCCAAAGATAAGAAATATACAGATGTTGTAAAACAAGACCTTATTAATATACAAAAAGAGATAAACAAGGTTGGATTTTTTACAGATCAATCTTTAAATGACTATCAAGCAGCAGCCAAAGACTTTGATTTTTTAGATAAGCAAAAGAAAGATTTGGAAACATCTAGAGATGATATAACAAAGATGATAAAAAAACTTGAAAGTGAAATGAAAGATGAATTTATCAAGAATTTTAAAATTATCGATGAAAAATTTCAAAGAATATTTGAAACACTTTTCATGGGAGGTAAGGCTAAATTAAGTCTTGATGAAGAAGATGAGCTAACTTGTGGAATTGAGATAATGGCTTGTCCACCAGGAAAATCTTCAAAATCTATAAGCTTATTATCAGGAGGAGAGAAAGCCTTGACAGCTGTTGCGCTCTTGTTTGCTCTATTTGAGACAAATCCAGCACCTTTTTCACTACTTGATGAGATAGATGCAGCTCTTGATGAAGCAAATATTAAAAGGTATATAGATTATCTAAAATCTCTATCGGATAAAACTCAGTTTATTATGATAACCCACAGACAAACAACCATGCAACTTGCTGAGAGAATCCATGGGGTCACAATAGGGGATGATGGAATAAGCAAGGTCTATTCTATAGACTTTGATGAAAATTGAATGAGTTTAGATAAGAGGTAAAATCTAAAAAGGAGGAAAAATGGCAATTCGTAATATTAGACAAATGGGAGATCCTATTTTGAGAAAGACTTCTAGGGATATTCCTGAAGTTACAGACAGAATAAGAATATTACTAGATGATATGGCAGAAACAATGTATAAGGCAGATGGAGTAGGTCTTGCTGCAGTACAAGTTGGCATTTTAAAACGAGCTATAGTTATAGATCCAAGAGATGAAGAAGGCCTAGTCAAGATGGTAAATCCTGTAATAACTGAAAAGGACGGGGAACAAATAGGCGTGGAAGGCTGTCTTTCTGTGCCTAATTTTAATGGAACTGTCAAAAGACCTGAACATATCAAAGTAGAATACTTGGATGAAAATGGTCAAAAACAAGAAATTGAAGCGACAGGTTTTAAGGCTGTTGCTATTTGCCATGAAGTTGACCACTTAAATGGAGTCTTGTTTGTAGATAAATATGAAGAAGAAGTGGTTTATGATGACTAAAATAAATATATGTTTTATGGGAAATCCAAAGTTCGCTCTAAGTACTTTGGATGTTCTTAATAAAGAAGAAAAAATAGATATAAAACTTGTTGTTACTGGGAAGGATAAAAAAAGATCTAGGAATAAAATCACACCAAGTCCTGTAAAAGAATATGCTGTAGAAAATGGGCTTAACTATGTAACACCAGATTCAGTAAATAATAAGGAATTTATCGATAGTTTAAAGGCCTTGGATATAGATTTTATTGTAGTTGTTGCCTTTGGACAATTGATAGGTCAAACTCTGCTTGATGAATTTAATGATAGAATAATAAATCTTCATCCATCTTTATTGCCAAAGTATAGGGGGGCAGCTCCTATCCAATTCACCTTGTTAAATGGCGAAAAATATACAGCACCTACAACCATGCTAATAGAAAAAGCTATGGATGCTGGAGATATCCTAATTCAAGATAAAATAAAAGTAGAAGAAGATGACGACTTTTTTACTTTGAGCGAAAAGTTAACTGAAAAAGGTGCCTATGCTATTAGGGATACACTTTTAAATTTTGAACAAGTTTACAAGAATAGGATAAAACAAGATAATAATAAGGCAACTTTTACCAAAAAAATCACTAAAGAGATGGGAAAAATTAATTGGAATGATGACATGGAAACTATCCACAATCAAGTCAGAGCACTTGTTGCTTTTCCTAAAGCATATTTGACATATCATGGTATAGATGTTAAAGTTCTAGAAGTAAAAAAACATCCTTATGATCAAGCTAAACCTTCTTATGTTTATAGGGCAAATGCAAATGATAATATACTAGTAGGTTGCAAGGATGGCGCTATAGAAATAACAAAAATTCAATTTCCCGGCAAAAAAGCTATGGATACCAAATCTTTCTTGTTGGGCAATGAATTCAAAGAGAATATATATTTAGATGAATAAAGATTTAGAGATAATTTTAGAAAACTTAGTAGAAATTATATATAAGAATAAAAAGTCTACAGACCTTATAAACGAGGATTCCAACAAAGCTTCTAATCTTTCCTATATAAGAAGAGTAGTCTATGGAGTTTTGGAAAATAAAATTTACATAGATTATATGTTAGGAAAGTTATCAAAAGTTAAGCTTAAAAAAATCCACAAGACTGTTCTAACTATCCTTGAAATAGGTATCTACAACCTATATTTTTTGGATAAAAAAGATTATGCTATAGTTAATGAGCTTGTAGAATTAACAAAAAAGAATAATAAAAAATCTAGTGGTTTTGTAAATGGAATTTTGAGAAATTTTATTAGAAATCAAGTTGAAGTTTCGACAATAAAAGAGTCAGATGATTACAAATCTCTTTCTATTAGGTATTCAGTCCCCATAGAAATCATAGACTACCTAAAAGAATCCTATGCTTATTTATATATTAAGAATTTCATAAAAGCTATAAACGAAGAAAGCCAAATAAGCATTAGAGTAAATAAATTAAAAACTGATTTAGAAAGTTTAGAAAAAATTTTAAGTGAAAAATCATATGTTTTGGAAAAATCAAAGATTTCTCCAAACGCTTTAAGAGTCAAAAATCCATCAGGACTTATTAAGCTTAAAGAGTTTAAAGAAGGTCAATTTAGCATCCAATCAGAAGCATCTATGAAAGTTGTAGAAGTTCTTGATCCTAAAAAGAATAGTATGATTCTAGATTTATGTGCAGCTCCTGGGAGCAAGACTTCCTATATGGCTGAATTTACAAGAAATGAATCTAGAATTGTGGCAAACGACATTTCTTTAAACAAGAATCACTTGATAGAAGAAAATATTGAAAGACTTGGACTAAAAAACATAAGTATTACAAACTATGATGCTAGTATTTTGGTGGAAGATTTTCTGGAAAAATTTGACTATGTTTTGTGTGATTTACCATGTTCAGGCCTTGGAGTTATGGGAAGAAAGCCAGAAATAAGATATAATAGAGATATAAAAAATATAGAAAGTCTTGCAAAACTTCAAAGACAAATTTTGGATAAGGCAGTTTCTTATTTGAAAGTTGGAGCAACTTTGGTTTATTCTACATGTACTTTGGGACATTTAGAAAATATAGATAATTTCTCCTACCTTCTTTCTAATGAAAAACTTAAAAATATTCAAATTGATGGTAAGGATTATTTGGAGTTTGAAAATTATAAAGATAGGACTGATGGATTTTTTATTTCTAAGTTTATGAAGATTTAATTATGAAAGAAACAATAAATGATAAAACTTTAAAAGAATTAGAGGACTTGTTTGAAAAAAAATCCTACAAAAAATTTAGAGCAAGGCAAGTCTATAGACAAATCCATATAAATAAGGTAAATGATTTTGATGCTATAACTGATTTGCCTAAAGATATGCGCTTTGATCTATCTAAGGATTTTAAGTTTGCCAAAGTAGAAAAAATAAAAGAGTATAAGTCTGGTATAGATAGGACAAAAAAATATCTTTTTGAATTAGAAGATAAAAATATAATTGAAGCTGTTTTTATGGATTATAATAAGAGAAAAACAATTTGTATTTCATCTCAAGTAGGTTGTAGGATGGGATGTAGTTTTTGCGCATCCACAAAGAATGGCTTAAAAAGAAACCTTACTTCAGCAGAACTAGTAGAAGAAGTTTACAGTCTTGAAAGAGAAAATGGGGATATAAATAATATTGTTATAATGGGAATAGGCGAACCCTTAGATAATTATAATAATATAGTAAAATTTATAAAGATAATTACGGATGAAAAGGGTAGAAACCTTTCTCACAGATCCATAACCCTATCAACATCAGGACTTGTTCCAAGAATTTATGATTTGGCAGATTCTAAGCTCGATGTAAATCTTGCAATTTCTTTACATTATGCCTTTGATTACAAAAGAAGAGAATATATGCCAGTTGCCAAAAAATATAGCCTAGAAAATCTTATTAAAGCCAGTGATTATTATTTGGAGAAGACAAAAAGAAGAGTTTCTATGGAATATGTGCTTATAGATGGGGTAAATAATACAAAAGAGGATATAGATCAGCTTTGTAGACTTTTTAAGGGGAAAAATATACATATTAACTTGATTCCACTAAATCCAATAGAAGAGTTTAAACATGAGAAAACTAAAAAAGCCCTTATCAACAAGTTCCAAGTTGCTCTAGAAAAGAGAGGTTTAAATGCTACTGTTAGGCAAGCTATGGGATCAGATATAAATGCAGCCTGTGGGCAACTTAGAAACAATTATGCGAGGTAATTATGAAGTTTAGTACAGTTTCAAATATTGGCAAGGTGAGGAGTAAAAATCAGGACTATTTCGGTAATACCAAGATAGATGATTATGACTTCTTTATAGTAGCTGATGGCATGGGGGGCTACAAGGGTGGTGAGATTGCAAGCAAACTTGCAACTAAATACTTTGTAGACTTTATTGAAAATAATAAGATTTTAGATTTTGCATCTATTGTAGATTTTCAAGAAACAGCCCTTAAATTTGCCAATAAAAAAGTATATGAATGCTCTCAAACAGAACAAGAATATGCTAATATGGGAACAACTGTTGTATGTGTGTGCCTAGATTATAAAAATATGACTTATCATGTAACTCATATTGGAGATTCTAGAGCTTACATATATACAGAAGGCAATTTGCAACAAATAACCAGGGATCATTCCTTGGTAAATGACCTTGTAGATAGTGGTTCTATCACCAAAAGTGAGGCAGAACATTTTGTTAACAAAAATACCATTACAAGGGCTGTTGGTGTGTCTGAAACTTTAAAGCCTGAATCAAGATCATTTGATATGCATGATGGCGATATAGTTCTTTTGGTAACAGATGGGCTAACAAACGAAGTAACAGATGAAGAGATTGAATCTATAGTCGCACAAAATGACAATGCAGATGATATTTCTGCTAATCTAGTTGATTTAGCTATAAAAAAAGGTGGTCATGATAATATAACAGTGACTACGATTTTGATTTGAGGTTGGTATGGAAAATGTAATTTTAGGAGATAGATATCAGTTATTAGAGCTTATAGGCGTTGGTGGTATGGCCAAGGTCTACAAGGCTATTGATAAGTTATTACAAAGACAAGTTGCAGTTAAAATATTAAAAGACCAATACGCCGAAGACGAAGATTTCCTAAAGAAGTTTTCTAATGAGGCCCAATCGGCTGCAAAACTATCACATGTAAACATTGTAAGTGTCTATGATATTGGTCAAGACTTAATTAAGGGTAAAAAAGTCTATTATATAGTAATGGAATATGTGGAAGGTCAAACCTTAAAGGATTTGATTGATAGGGAAGGGAAACTGTCAAATCATGATTTGACAGACTTTTCTATTCAAATTGCCCAAGCCTTAAAAAGCGCCCATTCCTATAACATAGTGCATAGGGATATAAAACCACAAAATATTTTAATTGATAAGTATGGACTATTGAAGGTAACAGATTTTGGAATAGCAAGAGTTTCTACCAACGCTACCATAACATATACCTCTTCAATATTAGGTACAGTTCATTATATTTCACCAGAACAAGCCAAAGGTAAGTTTGTAGATTCAAAATCAGATCTTTACTCTCTTGGTGTTGTTATGTATGAAATGGCAACAGGTAAGGTGCCTTTTGATGCAGATAATTCTGTTGGAATTGCAATTATGCATATCCAAGATGAGCCAGTAAGACCAAAAGAATTAAATCCTAACTTGAGTGATCATATTGATAGGATAATAATGAAACTATTATCAAAAGATCCTATGAATAGATTTACATCAGCCAAAGATTTGATTGATGCATTGGAAGATGAAAACTATGTATTTGATGAAGAAATCATAGAAAAAGAAACTGCAAGAATTCCTATAGTAGATGATGAGGATAGTACAGACAAAACTGAACTTATTAGAATAGATAAAGAAGATTTAAAGAAAAAGCCTGTATATTTGGATGAAGATGAAAAAGTAAATGATGAAGATGAAGAAGATAAGGACAAGGAAGCAGTTTATGTAACACCTTCAGAAGAAAGTGAAGAGAAAAAGAAACCTAAAAAAAAGAAGAAAAAGAAATCTTCTATTTTACCATTGGCAGTTCTTGCCATACTTTTGCTCTTTGCTGTAATACATTTCTTTAATAAAGATAAGAGCCAAATGGTTGATGTTCCAGCAGCTGTATCTTTAACAGAAGAAGAAGCGGTTAAAGAGATTGAATCAAAAGGACTAAAGGCAAATATTTCAAGATATGCAGAAAGCGAATCATACGAAAAAGGAACTGTCATGGAACAAGATCCTCTTCCAAAAACCAAAGTTAAACCAGGCACTACGGTAAACTTGATAGTTAGTCAAGGTAAGGAGGTCAAGGTTCCAGATTTATCTGGTATGACCTTAGTTGAGGCTGAAGATGCTTTGGATCAGGCAGGACTTGCTCTTGGAAAAACAAAGACAGAATATAGCGATACTGTAGAAAAAGATTTAGTTATAAGTCAAAAACCAGAAGCAGCAGATACGGTTCAATCAGGTGGAGAAGTGGATTTAGTAATAAGTCTTGGAGAAAAAGAACCTGATGTAAAACTTGTTAGAGTTCCAAATGTTGTAGGGCAAACAGAGCAAAATGCTAGGACTTTGCTTGATAATAACAGTATTAAGGCAAATGTAAACTATGACTATAGTGATGATGTTGCGGAAGGATTAGTAATTAGTCAATCTATAGCAGCTGATACCCAAGTAGCAGAAAATACACAAATGGATTTAACTGTTAGCCGTGGAAAAGATCCTTCAAAAGAAGAAAAAGATAATAGTGATGATTCACCGGTTGTAAATGTAGAATTTAATCTGGATCCACCACAAGGCAAGGATAACTTTAATGTAAAAATTTATAAGGTTGAGTCAGACGGATCAACAAGCGATCTTTTGTATAACCAAAACCATTCAGCGGATGAGGTTGGAGATAATGGCAAAATTTCTCTTAATTTTAAAGCTGTTCTAGGAACAAAAGTACAAATCAGATATGATAACGAACCTATTGGAGTATATGAAGTACAAAGATGATAGGAAAAATAATTAAAGCTCAAAAGGAAATTTATTATGTAGCAAATAATAATAGAGTTTACTTATCAAAAGCTAGAGGAGTCTTTAGGAAAAAAGGCCTAAAGCCCTTGGTTGGAGATAAGGTAGAAGTTGACATAATAGATGAGGATAAGGCTTATATAACAAATATACTTCCAAGGAAAAATGAAATAAAAAGACCAAATATTGCAAATGTTGACCAATTACTAGTTTTTGTTACAATAAATGATCCACCATTAAATCTTTTTAACCTAGACAAATACTTAGCCATGTGCCAATATATGGAAATGGAAGCTACAATCATACTATCAAAAATTGACAAGGCTGATAATCACCAAATAGATAAATTTGTAAATATCTATCAAAATTTAGCTTATAAGGTTATAAGCCTTGATAATTACAACGATTTTCCAAAAGAAAAGATAATTAAAATCCTCCAAGGAAAAACATCGGCTGTAACTGGTGCATCTGGGGTTGGCAAGTCTACTTTTTTAAACAATTTAGTGGATATGGAAATTGAAATAGGTCCTATTTCACAAAAATTAAAAAGAGGTAAGAATACTACAAGGCATATAGAAATATTTATGATTGATGCACAAACAAGTGTTTTTGATACACCAGGCTTTGATTCTTTTGACTTGGATTTTTTGGAAGATGAGAATGATCTAAAATACTATTTTAGGGAAATGAATGGCACTAAATGCAAATTTAACAACTGCAATCATATTAACGAACCCTCCTGTGAGGTAAAAGAAAAAGTAAAAAAGGGACTTATAGCAAAGTCACGATATGAGAATTATTTACTTTTATTTCAACAATTAAAAGAAAGGAGAGAAAATAGATGGTAGAATTAAGCCCTTCTGTACTTGCTTGTAACTTTTCACACTTGCAAGAAGATTTAAATCAACTAAAAAATACTGATGTAAAGTATTTGCATCTTGATATAATGGATGGAATATTTGTACCAAATATATCATTTGGCTTTGGAGTGATTAAAGATATAAGGCAAGCTAACAATTTTATTTTTGATACTCATCTGATGATAGAAGAACCTATAAGATATATAGATAAATTAAAAGAAGTAGGGGCAGATTTAGTAACAGTTCATTATGAAGCTTGTAAGGATTTAAAAGCTACTATAAACTATATCAAAGAAAAGAAGATGAAAGTAGGTCTTAGCTTAAAACCAAAAACTGATATAGAAAAGTTGTTTACTTATCTAAAAGATATAGACCTTGTTTTGGTTATGAGTGTAGAACCAGGCTTTGGTGGTCAATCCTTTATGGATTCTAGTTTAGACAAAGTTAAAAAGCTTAGAAGATATATAGATGAAAATAAGACCAATACCCTAATAGAAATAGATGGGGGAATAAAAACATCTAATCTAAAAAAAGTTGTAGATTATGGAGTTGATATAGTAGTCTCTGGCTCAGATATCTTTGGCAAAGATGATATTAAAAGTCAGGTTGATAAATACTATGAAATATTTAAAAGCTAAGAAAAAGCTGTGAAGATAAATCCAAGTTGATTTATTTTCACAGCTTTTCTAATTTGAGATTTATAAAAAGTTTTTTGCAAACTATTTCTTTGTTTTTATATGTTTTTATAAAAGGGCTATATAAAAATAGAAAAATTCTTTTTGATAAGTGCATTTTTATAAAGATAAAAATTATTTTTTTTGCTAGCTATAAAGCTTTAAATTTCAAGAGTTTTCAAGTGCTAAAAAAATAATCAAAAGTATTTTACTTTTTCTTATTATTATTTTCAATTTTTTGTTGACAAATAATATACAAATATAGTAATATATTACATAACAAAGGAAAACGTTAATAAAGATTTCCGTAATAAATAAAGATTTATATAAGCCCACATAAAGGGTGGGCGTTTCTATTGACTACCTATAGTCTAACTATAAATTTTACCTACACGTTTTATGCCTGTATCTCTGTAGTTTTTATCGTGTAGCTTAATTTGTTTGTTAGGATAGGTATTTTTTATTGCGTTTTTCTAAAAAGGAGGAAAATATGAAAAAAGATAATATTGCTAAAAAACAACAGGGGTTTTTTGAAAGGTATTTTGAACTTGCTAAATATGGAACTAATGTAAAAACAGAAATTTTAGCAGGAATCACTACTTTCATTACAGTAGCCTATATACTAATAATAATACCCCTAACCGTATCCGAACCATTTGTAATTATGGGAAATGAGCCTTTGGCAAATCAAATTTCAAATGGTGTATTTATTGCTACTTGTATAGGGGCATTTATAGGAACTATGCTAGTTGCTCTTTATGCAAAGCTTCCCTTTGCTCAAGCACCTGGTATGGGACTGAGTGCATTTTTTGCATATACAGTTATTCTAGCTATGGGCTATACATATTCCCAAGCCTTGGTCATAGTCTTTTTATCAGGAGCCTTATTTATCATAATTACAGCAATTGGTTTAAGAGAGGCTATAATTAGAGCTATTCCAGATTCTATAAAGGCAGCTATGACTCCAGGTATTGGTCTTTTTATTAGCATTATTGGTTTAAAAAGTGCTAATATAGTTGTAGATAATCCGGCTACCTTGGTATCTATGATTGATTTTTCTCAATGGAGAAACCCAGAATTTGACACAAGCTTGATAATGTCAGCAAGCCTTGCCTTATTATGTCTTATAATTATTGGCGTGTTAAATGCAAAAAAAGTAAAGGGTGCAATTTTAATTGGAATAGTTGTTTCAACTATCATAGGTATTCCTATGGGAGTTACTCATCTTGACACTTTCGATTTAAACTTGGCTGTAAAATTTAATGACTTCTTTAAAGTTTCCTTTATGGATTTGGACTTTGCAGGATTATTTGCTTCAGAAAATTTAGCTAATAATATATTTACAGTCTTTATGCTAGTGCTTAGTTTTTCACTAGTTAATATGTTTGATTCTCTTGGAACACTTTTGGGAGCAGCCAAACAAGCTAAGATGATGGATGAAAAAGGTGAAGTAAGAAATATGAAACAAGCTTTGATGTCAGATGCTATATCTACTTTAACAGGAGCCTTAGTAGGAAGTCCTACTGTTACAACTCTTGTAGAATCTAGTGCAGGTATTGCTGAGGGAGGTAGAACTGGACTTACAGCCTTAACAACAGCTATTTTATTTTTGGCTGCAATTATCTTTGCTCCATTTGTTAGTATTATTCCAGCAGCAGCTACAGCACCAGCTCTTATTTATGTAGGTGTGCTAATGCTTTCTAATATTAAAGATGTTGATTTTGACGATATTACAAATGCTATTCCAGCATTTATAACAATTACATTTATGCCATTTACTTATTCTATAGCAAATGGTATAGCCATGGGTTTAATTAGTTTCTGTTTACTAAAAGTATTTACTGGAAAAACTAAAGAAATAAAACCACTTACAGCTATAGTTTCCATAGTATTTGCTCTACGTTACTTCTTAATTACCCTAGGATAAATAGGAAAGGTGATTTTGTGAAAAATTCATTTATAATTAAAGCTGATATTTGTTATAGTAAAAATTCAAAAGAGATAAAAACTTATAAAGACTCTTATCTTGTTTGCCAAGATGGATATTCCAAGGGAGTATTTAAAGAAATTCCCGATATATATAAATCTTTAGAAGTTTATGATTACAGTGGGAATTTAGTTTTGCCAGGTCTTATTGATCTTCATGTCCATGCCCCTCAATATAAATATAGGGGTTTGGGTTTGGATCTTGAACTTTTAGAGTGGCTTGATACTTATACTTTTCCTGAAGAGGCTAAGTATAGTGATCTAAATTATGCTAAAGATGCTTATGAGAAATTTGTAGAAGATTTAAGAGATAGCTCTACAACCAGAGCAGCAATTTTTTCTACTCTCCATGTTGAAAGTACTATTTTACTAATGGATATGCTAGAAAAATCTGGACTTATAACATATGTTGGTAAGGTTAATATGGACAGAAATGGTGCTGATAATTTAGAAGAGAAGTCTTTTGATGAAAGTTCAGAAAATACACTAGAATGGCTTAAAAAAATCGATGGACTTTATGAGAGGACTTTTCCAATAATTACACCAAGATTTATCCCATCTTGTAGTGACAAACTTATGGAAAATCTATCAAAGATAAGAAAAGAATACAATCTTGCTATACAATCGCACTTATCAGAAAATCAAAACGAGATAGCTTGGGTAAAAGAACTTTGTCCTGAATCTAAGTTTTACGGAGATGCTTACGATAGATTTGGTTTATTTGGCGGGGACTATAAGGCTATTATGGCCCATTGTGTATGGTCAAACGATGAAGAAAGAGAATTGTTGAAAAAAAACAAGGTCTTTATAGCTCACTGCCCAAATTCAAATATGAATTTATCTTCAGGTATAGCACCTGTTAGAAAATATCTGGATGAAGGTCAAAATATAGGTCTTGGTTCAGATGTTGCAGGAGGAATACATCTTTCAATTTTCAAACAAATTTCAGATGCTATCCAAGTATCAAAACTTTACTGGAGGCTTGTTGATCAAACATGTAAGCCACTTTCTATAGAAGAAGGCTTTTATCTAGGAAGTCTTGGTGGCGGTAAATTTTTTGGAAAAGTTGGTTCTTTTGAAAAAGACTATGAGTTTGATGCTATAGTTTTAGATCAAACAGCTTGGTCTTGTGAAAACTTAAACATCCGCCAAAAATTAGAAAGAGCTATATATATGTCTTGTGATAAAGATGTAATCCATAAATTTGTAAGGGGAAGAAAGATATTTTAAATAATATGAAAAGAGAAAAAACGAGACTAAGAGTAAAGCTAATTTACTACGAGTCTCGTTTTTTAGGTAAAAAATAAGGCGATTTACATCACCTTTCAATTTTTATTAAGCTTTTGTTACTTTTCCGCTCTTTAGACAATTTGTACAAACATTGATTGTTTTAGGAGTTCCGTCAACGATAGCTCTAACTTTATGAACATTTGCTTTAAAGCTTCTATTTAATCTTCTATGTGAGAAAGTAACGCTGTTACCGAATTTTGTACCTTTTCCACAGATATCACATGATTTTGCCATATTACACCTCCTAGTTCATGATTAATCTAAATTATTTTACCAAATTTTACAAAAATTTACAAATTTTTATAATAAAATCTAAAATTTTAGGCAAAGCAAAGGCGATAAAATAGAGTATAGTATTATAGGTTATGTAGATAAAAAGATTACTTATCTCACGCTAGGAGGTAATATGGATTATAAATCTTTGTATAAAGATAAGAATTTTGGAAAAACTTTATATAATGAACCTTTAAAAAATCATACAAATTTTGGTATTGGTGGGCCGGCAGATGTTTTTATCCTTCCAAGAAACCAAAAGCAGTTGGTGGAACTTTTAAGGTTTAATGCTGAAAATGGGATTAAGAGTACAGTTATAGGCAATGGGACCAATCTTTTGATTACAGATAAGGGAATCAGGGGCTGCCTTATTTGTTTGGCAGATAACTACGATGAAATTAAGGTTGTAAATAATAAAATTACAGTCACTAGTGGTACTAGTTTTTCTAAAGTTTCAAAGGTTTCTTTTGAAAATTCTCTTACAGGCATGGAAGAAATCTCTGGCATACCAGGAACTATAGGAGGGGCTGTAGCAATGAATGCAGGAGCTTATGGTGGAGAGATTAAGGATGTTGTAGAAAGTGTTACAACTATTGATAAAAAAGGAAATATCAAAGTTTATTCTAATAATGAAATGCACTTTTCTTATAGGCATTCCAGAGTTTTCGAAGAAGATTTAATTGTATCTTCTGTACTCTTAAATTTAAAAATTGCCAATAAGGATGAAATAATGGCTAAATATAAAGACTACACCACTAGAAGGCGTACAAAACAACCATTGGACAAAAAATCTGCTGGTTCAACTTTTAAAAGACCTCAAGGATCTTATGCTTCAAAACTTATTGATGAATGTGGACTAAGAGGTTTTTCTATAGGTGATTGTCAAGTATCAGAAAAGCATTGTGGTTTTATTATTAATAATGGAAATGCAACTTGTGAACAGATGCTAAGTTTTATAGAAAAAGTAGCCAGTATTGTTTATGAAAAGACAGGATTTAAACTAGAAAGAGAAGTAAAACTTATAGGAGAGATTTAATGAAATTACAAATCATAACAGGCCTGAGTGGATCTGGTAAGACTACTGCTTTAAAAATTTATGAAGACTTAGGTTATTATGCCATGGACAATGTTCCAGTTTATTTGATTGAAAAGTTTATTGATTTGAATAAAAGCCAAAAAAATCCTATAGAAAAAATGGCTGTTGTGGTTGATTTTAGGTCTATAGAAATTGATGCTAATCTAGATTTTTCATTAAAAAATCTAAAAAAAGTTAATGAAGATACAAAAATTATGTATCTTTATGCTTCAGATGAAGTAATTCTAAAAAGATATAATGAGTTAAGACGTCCTCACCCTTTGGGAGCCTTTGGAGATGTAAAAGATGGCATAAAAAAGGAAAGAAAACTTTTAAGGTCATTAAAAGATATTTCTGATCAACTAATTGATACATCTAATTATAATAACTCTGATTTAAGAAAGATTATTGTTGATAGCGGAAATTCAAAGGATATTTTTGTGGTTAATTTGTTTTCTTTTGGCTACAAAAATGGAGTTAATAATGATTTTGATATAGTTTTTGATATGCGCTTTGTTCCAAATCCATTTTACATTCCAAAATTAAAACATTTAAATGGAACGGATCAAGAATTGAAAGATTATCTGGATAAGTTTGATATTATCCATGATTTTAAGGATCGTGTCTATATGCTTTTAAAAGAATTGATTCCTAATTATATTGCCCAAGGCAAAAACTCTTTGACGATAGCTTTTGGCTGTACTGGAGGTAAGCACAGGTCGGTTTACATGTGTGAGAGGATGTATGAAAAAATGAAAAATGATGACTATATATTAGTAAAAAAACATAGGGATAAGGATAAGTGGTAAAAATATGACTTTTTTTAAAAGAATACCTTTTGAAACAATAGACAATTTTAGAGATCTTGGTGGTGTTGCTACCAAGGATGGCAAGTCGGTTAAGTGGGGGAAAATTTATAGGTCTAGCAATATGAACTTGATTTCTGATAATGATATAGCAAAAATGAAAGATTTAAAAATTTCCACTGTGATTGATTTAAGGCGTGATTTTGAAGTTGAAGAATTATACAAAAATATAGATAAGGTTAAAAATAATTTTGATTATTATCAGGTTTCATTGGCAAATAGGAACTTTGGTAGTGAAGAGATACAAGAGATTATTGAAGGTAAAATTTCTGTTGGTAAAACTTACAGAGATCTTATAGATAATCATAGGGCAGTAAAAAAGATTTTAGAGTTAATAATTTATTCAGATGGAGCCGTGATTTTCCATTGCCAAGAAGGCAAGGATAGAACAGGAATTATTGCTATGATTCTTTATGGACTTTTAAATGTTGACAAAATAGATATTATAGCAGATTATGAAATTTCTTCAGCCTATCTTGGCTATGTTAATAAATATGATCAAGAAGACGATTTTTCAGTTTTTAGGATAACTAATCCTTACTATATGAAGGAAGCTTATGCTTATGTAATAGATAAATATAATACTTTTGAAAACTATATTAAAGTCATAAAACTTGATTTGAGTCTTTTGGATAAATTAAGAGAAAAAATGCTTGATTAAAGAGGGCTAGGATGTCTTTTTCTAAAAGATGCAAAAAAGAAGTATTAAAAAATGAAACAAATGATAAGTTTGTTGAGGCTGAATTAGTTTGTTACCTATATTTTGTAGGAAGTGTTAGGATTTATAACAATAAATATCAAATTGTTTTTAAAACTACAGAAAATAACGAAGCAAGAGCTATTTATAAGCTTATCAAAAGATTATACAAGTATTCTCCTGCCATTGGAATCCAAAAAAAACAGAAATTTTCATCTGATAGAAATTTTAATGTAATAATTGAAGATGAGAATATTGCCTTTAAAATTTTGTCTTTGAGAGATAAGTACCAATTTGAAGATCATGATAAGCTAATAAAAACTTTTAAAAATATTAGTCAAAGAAAGATTTTCCTCAAGGTAGCCTTTATCCTAAAAGGCTCTATTAATGATCCTAATAGGGGCTATAATCTGGAAATCTATGGTAATAAAGAAGAAGCAGAACTTGTTAAAGACTTTATGGATTTTTTTAATTTAAATCCTAAGATAAATATTAGAAGAGATGATCATGTAGTTTATCTTAAAGATTCAGATAAAATTTCGGACTTTTTAGCTCTTATTGGTGCAAATAGATCTTTGTTGGATTTGGAAAATGTAAAGGCTATGAAGTCTTTGCGCAATGAAGTAAATAGAAAGACAAACTTTGACTATGCCAATATAAATAGAACTGTAAATGCATCAATTAGGCAAGTTGAAGCTATAAATCATGTCAAAAAAGCGGGAAAGTTTGATCAACTTTCTTATGATTTAAAAGAAATTGCAGAGCTTAGACTTAAAAATCCCCACATGTCTTTAGAAGAATTAGGAGAGCTTCTTAATCCTCCTCTTTCTAAGGCAAAGGTAAATTACAGATTACAAAAGTTTATAAAGATGGCAGAAGACTTATAAGTTAGGATAAGAATATGGATTATAATTTCACTCATTTACACTTACATACAGAATATTCGCTCTTGGATGGTTTTTGCCAAATTGACCGCTTGTTAGATAAGTGCCAAGACTTAAATATGAACTCTGTTGCTATAACAGACCATGGATGTATGTATGGAGTTATTGAATTTTACAAAAAATGTAAAGAAAGAAATATAAAACCAATAATAGGATGTGAAGTTTACATAACAGATAAGGACTACAGAAAAAAAGACCAAACCAACAGGCGTTACTATCATCTTATACTCTTAGCAGAAAATAATACAGGTTATAAAAATCTATTAAAAATAGTATCAGAAGGCTTTGTATCTGGTTTTTACTATAAGCCAAGGGTAGACCTTAATTTAATAAATAAATATAAAGAAGGAATTATATGTCTATCAGCTTGTTTAAATGGAGAAATTAACCAAAGAATTTTAGAAGGTGATTTAAAAGCGGCAGATCTTTCTTGCAAGAAATACCTAGATATATTTGGTAAAGATAACTTTTTTTTGGAAATTCAAGATCACGGCCTAGCCGAACAAAAAAAGGTTAATCATGAGCTTTTGAAGCTTCACAGAAAATATGGAGTAGAGATGGTTGCAACCAATGATGTCCATTATATAGAAAAAAAAGATTCTTTCTACCAAGATGTACTTTTATGTATACAGACAGGCTCTTTGGTTAAGGATACAGACAGGATGAAAATGCCAAATTCAGAGTTTTACTTAAAGCCAGCAGAGATGATGAAAGAAATTTTTAAAGATTATGAGAGAGCATATGAAAATACAATAAAAATCGCTCAAAGATGTGAGGTAGAAATCAAATTTCATCAGCCCCACCTTCCATATTTTTCAAAAACGCCTAGTTCTATGACCAATACTGAGTATTTAAAGTATTTAGTAGATAGGGGACTTTTGGAAAAATACGGAGAAATTACTGACAAAATCAGACAAAGAGCTGATATGGAAATATCTGTAATAGAGGATATGGGCTATGTAGATTATTTTCTTATAGTTTGGGATTTTGTAAAATATGCCAAAGATCATGAAATTGCAGTAGGGCCAGGCAGAGGTTCTGCAGCAGGTTCCATAATTTCATATGCACTTGATATAACAAAAATTGATCCATTAAAATATGATTTGCTTTTTGAAAGATTTTTAAATCCAGAAAGAGTCTCTATGCCTGATATAGATATTGATTTTTGCTATGAAAAAAGGGATAAGGTAGTAGAATATGTAACTGAACTTTATGGTAGGGATCACGTTTCACAAATAATAACCTTTGGTAGAATGCAGGCAAGAAATGCCATAAGGGATGTGGGCAGGGTTTTGGATATTTCCTACAATAAGGTAGATAAAATTGCAAAACTTATACCCCAAACTATTGGGATGACTATAGATTTAGCCTTACAAACAACCGAAAAACTTTCTTATGAATATACTAATGATGCTGAAACTAAAAGGATAATTGATACAGCAAGAGCCATAGAATCTTTGCCAAGACATACATCAATCCATGCTGCGGGCATTGTAATTAGTAAGAATATTTTAACTGATATAGTTCCCTTGGCACTTTCAAATGACCAAGTTGTTACTCAATTTAATATGACCGAAATTGAAGAACTTGGTTTATTAAAAATGGATTTTTTGGGACTTAGAAATCTTACGGTAATACAAGAAACTATAAAGGATGTCAAAAAAAATAGAAATATAGCCATAGATATTTCAAGTATAGATGAAAATGACCCAAATATTATCAATCAATTTAACAAGGCGAATACTATAGGAATTTTTCAATTTGAGTCTGCTGGAATGAGAGCCTTTTTAAAGAATTTAAAACCAACTAGGTTTGATGATTTGATAGCGGCAAACTCCTTGTTTAGACCAGGTCCTATGGATGAAATACCAAGATATATTGAAAATAAGAACAATCCAAGCCATGTTACTTATATAGATAAAGCATTAAAGCCAATACTTTCTGTTACCTATGGAATAATAGTTTACCAAGAACAAGTTATGCAGATAGTTCAACAACTTGCGGGATTTTCTCTAGGAGAAGCAGATAATTTAAGACGAGCTATGTCAAAGAAAAAAATGGCTGTTATGGAAGAAAATAGGGAAATTTTTGTACATGGTAAGATAGATGAAAATGGCAAAGTTTTGATACCAGGCTGTGTTAGAAATGGCATTTCAGAAAAAAATGCAAACAAGATATATGATGAAATGATTTCCTTTGCAAAATATGCCTTTAACAAATCACACTCAGCTGCTTATTCTTTAGTTGCAGTTCAAACCGCTTACCTTAAATACTATTTTAAAGAAGAATATATGGCAAATCTTATTTCATCAGTTATGGGTAACAATTCCAAAGTTTACCTTTATATAAACGAGTCAAAAAGGCTAGGCATTGAAGTTTTACCTCCTGATATCAATCAATCTTATCAAAGATTTACTACTTCAGATAAGAAGATAAGATTTGGTCTTTCTGCTATTAAAAATGTAGGAATAAATTTTGTAGATGCTATAATAGAAGCTAGAAAAAAAGGAAATTTCGTTAATTTTAAGGATTTTTTGGAAAGAGTTGAGCGAGTATCTCAAAATGCTATGAATAAAAAAGCTCTAGAATCATTGATAAAGGCGGGAAGTTTTGACTCAATGGGCTATAAAAGATCTGCTTTACTAGCAGTGTTCGAAAAAGCCCTAAACTTTATACATGAAAATGCAAAAATTAATGTCCAAGGGCAAATAAATCTGCTTGATTTTGCACAAGAAGGATCAGATTTAACAAGTGATATTCATCTACCTGATATAAATGAATTTCCAAAAAAAGTAAAACTTAGCTTGGAGAAGGAAGTCTTGGGTTTTTATATATCAGATCATCCTCTTAGTTCTATAAAAGATAGACTTTATGATATGGTTACTTTTACAACAGAATATCAAACAGAAGAACTTGTAAATTTGGATATTTATGATAAGAAAGAAGTTACTATGGCAGGAATTATTACAGATAAGTCTGAAACTATGACCAAAGCGTCGACAATGATGGCTTTTTGTAATCTAGAAGATCTCTATGGAACTATAGATTTGGTAATTTTTCCTGATACTTATAAAAGATACAGAGACCTAGTTGAAAATGATAGGGTAGTTAAAGTCAAAGGTCGCCTTCAATCGGCAGATGATCAGTTAAAACTTATAGTTTCTGAGATAATAGATATAGAAAATATAAATTTCTCTACTCTATTTATAAAGATGGCCTATATAAGGTATAATATAATCAGAAATATTTTAAGTACTTATCACGGAGATACGCCAGTTGTGATATACTTTAGTGATAAGGATAAAAGTGTAAAGCTTGATAAAAAATTGTGGGTTAATACGAACTCCAATCTTATTTATAAGCTAAAAGAAATATTAGGAAAAGATAATGTTATTTTAAATTAAGGAGTGAGAATGAAAACAATAGGAATACTTACTAGTGGAGGGGACGCCCCAGGCATGAACTCAGCTATAAGAGCTGCTGTAAGAACTGCCTTAAACAATGGAATGAGAATTAAGGGTATAAGAAATGGATATGATGGACTTATGAAGGGAGATATTTATGAAATGAATATTTCATCTGTAGCCGATATTATCCATAAAGGCGGTACTATTTTGGGTACTGCAAGAAGCCTTGATTTTAAAACTAGAGATGGTCAAGAAAGAGGATCGCAAATTCTTAGAGACTACGGCATAGAAGGCCTTATAGTTATAGGTGGAGATGGTTCTTTTAAAGGGGCTAAGGCTCTATCAGATTTAGGCATATCTACAATAGGTATACCAGGAACAATAGATAATGATATGGCTTACACTGATTTTACTATAGGATTTTTTACAGCTATAGAAACTGTAATTGATGCTATTGGTAAACTAAGGGATACATCATCATCCCATGGTAGAGCAGTAGTCATAGAAGTAATGGGTAGACATTGTGGAGATATTGCACTTTATTCTGGTCTTGCAGGAGGTGCAGAATCAATTATAGTTCCAGAACATCAATTCTCTATAGATGAAATTGTAGAAAAAGTAGCTCATGGTAGAAAACGTGGTAAACTACATCACTTGATTGCCTTAGCAGAAGGTGTAGGAAACCCATACAATATAGCTAAAGAGGTAGAAGAAAGAACTGGAGTTGAAACAAAGGTTACTATTTTGGGCCATGTGCAAAGAGGAGGATCTCCTTCTGCTACAGATAGACTTTTAGGTTCTATAATGGGAGCAAATGCTGTTGAATTATTAAAGGAAAATAAGACAGATATTGCTCTTGGTTATAAAAATGGACAAATAATTCAAGTTTCACTAGAAGAGGCTGTTAATGCTCAAAGAGCATTTAAGGAAGATCTTTACGAATTAGCTAATAAACTATCAAAATAATGGAGGTAATATGACTATAAAAGCTGAGATTTTTAAAAAGACTAAGATTGTTTGTACTATAGGTCCCTCATCTGAAAGCCCAGAGGTCTTGGAACAATTAATCAAAGAAGGAATGAATGTAGCTAGATTGAATTTTTCTCATGGTAGTCACGAAGAACACTTAGAAAAAATCAAAGCTATCAAAAAAATCAGAAGAAAACTTAATGTCCCTGTTGGAATTATGCTAGATACTAAGGGACCAGAGATAAGAATAGGTAGTTTTAAAGAAAAAGAAATTTTTCTAAAACCAGATGATATATTTACTTTAACTACAAGAGATATCATAGGAGATTCTTCTATAGTTTCAGTTTCCTACCAAGGTCTTCCGAAAGATGTAAGTGAGGGATCAATTATTTCCATAGACGATGGTCTTATTCAGCTTGAAGTAAAAGAAATTATAAATGGAACAGATATACTATGTAGGGTTCAAAATAACGGAGTTCTTTCCGATCATAAGGGAGTAAATTTACCAGGCTCAAAGACAAATTTACCATCACTAACATCAAAAGATGTTGATGATATAAAGTTTGGTATAGAAAATGGTATAGATATGATTGCTGCATCTTTTGTTAGAAAAAAAGAAGATGTATATGATATCAGGAAAGTTCTAGAAAATCATGGTGGAGAAAATATAAAGATTATTTCAAAAATTGAATCCCAAGAAGGTGTGGATAATCTTGATGAAATTATTGAAGCCTCTGATGGAATAATGGTAGCCCGCGGAGATTTGGGTGTAGAAATAAAAACAGAACTTATACCCCTAGTTCAAAAGGAAATTATCAGAAAAACAAATCAAGCAGGAAAACCAGTAATAACTGCAACTCAAATGCTTGATTCTATGCAAAGAAATCCAAGGCCAACCAGAGCTGAAACAACCGATGTTGCCAATGCTATTATTGATGGAACTGACTGTGTAATGCTTTCTGGTGAAACAGCTGCAGGAAAATATCCAATTGAAGCTGTAAGAACCATGAGAAATATTTGTATTACTACAGAGCTTTCTGATGATTTTGAGGAAAATATCTATAAAACAAAGATTGAAAGCCAATCAAGTACAACAAATGCTATTTCAAGATCAACTTGTGCTATAGCATCAGAGCTAAAGGCTAAGGCAATAATAAGTTGTACATCTTCAGGCAATACTTCTAAAGCAATTTCTAAATTTAGACCAAGAACAGCTATTGTTGCTTGTACTACTAGTGATGAAGTTGCAAGAAGCCTATCATTGGTATGGGGTGTTTATCCAATAGTTATTCAACAAGCCCATGAAACAGATGAGCTTATCGAAAGAGCCATAGTTGCAGCTTTGGAAGAAGGCTATGTAGAAGAAGGAGATATAACTGTAGTAACAGCTGGAATTCCTCTTGGAGTATCAGGATCATCAAACTTAATAAAGGTTCATGTAATTGGAGACATCTTAACTTCAGGAACAGGTATAGGCACCAAATCTGTATCTGGTAAAGTTGTCAAAGGATCAACCAAAAAAGAACTAGAAGGAAAATTTGAAGATGGAGATATCATAGTAGCCAAATTTACTGATTCAGATCTTACAGAATATATAGAAAAAGCATCTGCTATTATTTGCGAACATGGCGGCCTGACTAGTCATACAGCTATAGTTGCAATTCATTATGGTATACCTGCAGTAATAGGAGTTCCAAATATAGATACAACCTTTAATGATGGGGATATTGTAACTGTAGATCCACTAGGAGGAATTATCTACAAGGGAGAAACAAAAGTATTATAGAATGAAATTAGAAAATATCAAAATAGTTGATATTCTACAAGATGGTAGGGGAGTAGGAAGAGCTGAAAACAAGATTGTTTTTGTTGAAAAAGCAATCTATGGTGAAGTTCTCGATTGTATAGTTACAGAAGAAAAGAAAAACTATCTTGAAGCAAAAAAACTACAAACAAAAAAACAAAGCCCCTATTACCAACAACCCCCATGTCCATACTTTAATGAATGTGGGGGTTGTTCTATTATGAACCTAGACTATCAAACTCAATTAAACTTAAAGAAAAAACTAATAGAATCATCAATATATAAAGCATTAAAAATTAATATAAAAGATTTAGAGATAATACCATCAAAAAATTTAAGATATAGAAACAAAATAAGGCTTAAAGTTTCCGAGGATGGAGATTTATCCTATAACAAAAAATACTCAAATGAATTAGTAAAAATAACAGATTGCCTATTGGTAAGAGAAGAAATATCAAAAGAACTTTTAAAAATCCAAGAAAAAATAAAAGAAATATATAAAAAATATGGAACTTGCATTGTGGAAGTAACCCTTAGGACAGATACCGAAAATATACTAGTAAACCTTGCAATAAAAGAAGATAATTGGCAAATAAAAGAATTCATAAAAGATATTTTCAAAGATACAGGATATTCTGTCAACATTATGGGAAAAATTACAGAAAACCTACTAGGCAAAAAAAGCCTAACTTACAAGATCCTAGGGAAAAAAATAAAAATTTCAGCTAATGACTTTTATCAAGTAAATGATTACCAAATAGAAAATCTTTATAATTTGGCTAAAAAATTTTTGGGGCAAGGAAAAAGAATACTGGACCTTTACTGTGGATCAGCAACTAGTTCCATAGCTATAAATGGAGATAATATAGTAGGAGTTGAAATAAACAAAAATGCTATCAAAGATGCTAAAATAAACGCCCAAGAAAACAAGTTAAAATCTTATAAATTCATATCCAAAGATGCAAAATTTATTACATCAAACTTTATAAAAAGTGAAAAAATAGATGCCATAGTTGTAGACCCACCAAGAGCAGGTCTTAATAAAAATCTAATCAAACAAATTTCAAACACCAGAATAAAAGAAGTAGTCTATATTTCATGTGACCCACAAACTTTAGCACGAGATATAAATAGATTTTCTAATCAAGGGTACAAGCTAGAAAAAATAAAGGCTTTAGACATGTTCCCACAGACAATGCATGTGGAGAGTGTAGTATTGATGTCAAGAAAATAAGATAAGAGGCTATAAAACTGTTGAAATCAATGGCTTTTAGGATTTTAGAAGAAATCTTAAAAGCCATTTTTTTATTTGAAAAACGCCTTGTGGGAAC
>JAQYEZ010000065.1 GCA_028723425.1 Peptoniphilaceae bacterium
GCTTTCACCCTTGACAATTTATCCATATATTTTAATTGGTAGCTGAAATCAATTCTAATTTTCTATATTCTTTTGGACTTAAATAGCCTAATGAACCGTGTATTCTATTGTTATTATACCAATATACATATTCAGCTAATTCTAATTTTAATTGATTTAAACTTTCAAAGTTTCTTTGATAGATAAATTCTGTTTTCATTACTTTATTTACCGCTTCTGCTACTGCATTATCATATGGGCTTCCTTTTTTGCTCAATGATCTATTAATTCCAAAGATATCTAATATATTATCTATTTCCTTATTATCAAATTCTTTGCCTCTATCTGTGTGAAATATTTTTAGTTTGTTTAATGGATATCTTATCCCATATATTGCTTCTTTTACAAGATTTGCATCTTTTTTTGCTCCTGCTGCATATCCTATTATTTCTCTATTGTTTAGGTCTACTATGATACAGATATAGTTCCATCTACCATCTACTTTTACATAGGTTAAATCACTTACACATGCTTCCAAGATGGCTCTATCATCGAATTTTCTATCTATTATGTTTGGAATTTTCTTTTCGTTGCAAGATGTCTTTTCTACCTTGAATTGCTTCACAGTATAGTTTGATACTAAGCCATTTTCTTTCATTATTCTTGATATTTTTCTTCTTGATACTATTAGACCAAGTTTTGCTAACTCTACCTTAATTTTTCTGCTTCCATAGTTATTTTTACTTTTTTTAAATATATATTTTATCCTATCAGATAATTTATTCTTTTCAGGATCTTTAATATTCTGCTCTTTATTTAGATGATAGTATATTAGACTCCTGGTTATTCCAAGACACTTACACATGGCGCTAATGCTATATTTATATCTATTTGAGATAATTAAATTTATTTTTTCCCTAGCAGTAGCGCTGCTTGCTTTAAAATGTCATTTTCCATTTCTAGCTGTTTTACTTTTTTTCTTAATTCAATCACCTCTTTTTCATCATCTGTCCTATTATCGTTTATATCAAAGGATCCTGAATTATTGTATCTTCTAACCCAACTATTTATTGTTGATATTGAGATATCATATTCTTCACCTAAATCCCTCAGACTATGGTTACCCTGATTATAGATACTAACTATTTGTTTTTTGAAATTTTCTTCATAATGTTTTGTCAATTTAATTTCCTCCTAGATTTGTTATTTATATTATATCTGTTCGGTATTAAATTGTCCTATTTATTGTATCCTATCCAACCAGTACTCCGAGTTGAAATACCAAAACCAAACGGTGGGAGAAGAAAACTAGGAATACCAACAGTAATGGACAGGATAATCCAACAAGCAATTGTACAAGTGTTAAGTCCAATACTAGATAAGAAATTTTCTGAAACAAACTATGGTTTCAGACCAGGAAGAAACTGTGAAATGGCAATAATAAAAAGCCTAGAATACCTAAACGATGGATTTGAATGGGTAGTAGACATAGATCTAGAAAAATTCTTCGATAAAGTACCACAAGATAAACTAATGAGCATAGTTCATGAACATATCAAGGCACCGGAGACAGAATCACTAATCAGAAAATATCTAAAAGCAGGAATAATGAACAACGGCGTATTTGAAAAAAGTGAAAAAGGAACCCCACAAGGAGGAAACATATCACCTCTACTAAGTAACATAATGCTAGACAAACTAGATAAAGAATTAGAAAAAATGGGACTCAGATTCACAAGATACGCAGACGATTGCTTAATATTTGTAGGAAGTAAAGCAGCAGCAACAAGAGTAATGCACTCAATAACTAGATATATAGAAAAAAAGCTAGGGCTAAAAGTAAATGCAGAAAAAAGTAAAATAACAAGACCAAGCAAAGTAAAATATTTAGGATTTAGCTACTATAAAGATAACAAAACAAACAAATGGAGAGCACGAGTCCATGAAACATCATTAAAAAGATTCAAAGACAAAATAAAGAAACTAACCACAAGAAAATGGTCAGTCAAATTAAACACTAGAATCAAGAAAATAAATGAAGTAACAAGAGGATGGATAAACTATTTCAAAATAGCAAAAATGAAATCAAAACTTAAAAGTCTAAGTGAACATCTAAGAACAAGACTAAGAATGATATGTTGGAAAATGTGGAAAGCACCAAGGAAAAGACAATGGGCTTTAATGAAAATGGGAATAGCAAAAGAGCTAGCAAGATTGACAGCCTACTGTGGAGATAGGTACTACTTTGTAGCAACAAAAACCTGCCTAGTAAGAGCAATAACAAAAGAAAGACTAACAAATACAGGATTAGTCGATCCTTATGATTACTATATAAGCAGGACATGTGAGAA
>JAQYEZ010000066.1 GCA_028723425.1 Peptoniphilaceae bacterium
GGCTATGCTGAGGAGCAACCCGAGCGTCTACTTGTGATATACAGATGTTGAGGGAGCAGATGGCTTCCTCTTTTTTTACATCTGGTATCCAAATGCGATAAACCTAAAAATTATCTATTGACATTTGATAGCTGGTCTAAATATAACTATATACTCATTAATTTAATATACTCCATTGTTTAATTTCAATCAATAGGAAAGTACTTATTTTTTATATATTGTTTTATTTGTTCTTTTTCATTTGCCAATTTTTCTTCTATTATTAAATCTTCTATCTGATCTAAAATTTGACCTATAAGCTTAGATTGTTTAAAACCCATATTTATTAGGTCCTTGCCATTAATAGCAAGTTCTCTTCTTGATTTTGGAAGAGAATCTTCTAAAACTTCTTTTACTAATTTTTTCCCATTTTCTATATTAGAAATATCCTTATGGTTAGTAGAAAGTAGGTCTGCTCTTTGCAAATCAAAAAGCCTATAAATATTTTCTTCTCCCATTCTTCTTAGAAGTTTTCTGATAGATTTTTTGGTATAGGTGTTTGTGTTATCCATATGTCTTCTTACTAGTAGAGCTATATCTTCTATTTGTTTTTTAGGATAAGATAGATTTTTTAAGCTTTTTCTAAGAAGCTCTTCCGATTTATTTTGATGACCAAAAAACCTGCCTTCGCCTCTTTGATCAATAAAAAAAGTCGAAATCTTTCCTGTATCATGGAAAAGACCAGCAAGCCTTGTGGTTAAATCACCTTCAATAAGGCCTAAGACGCTCATAGTATGATCAAATAAGTCCATATCATGGAAGCTAGAATGTTGATCAAAGCCTTTCATTTGGGATATTTCAGGAAAAATATAGGCTAAAAGGCCAAGATTTTCCATTAAATTCATTGCAAAGACTCTTTCATCGAGCAATAAAATCTTATTTATTTCATCCCTAACCCTTTCTTTTGAAATATCTTTGATATCACAAGCATGATCTCTTATAGCTTCTTTTAAACTATGATCAAGCTTAAAGGAAAACTTGGCTGCAAATCTTACAGCCCTCAAAGACCTTAGGGCATCTTCTTTTATCCTTTTTTGGGGATTGCCCACAGCCCTAATTATCTTTTCTTCCAAATCCTTTCTTCCACCAAAGGGATCTATGACATTTCCCTTTCTTACAGCTATGGCATTTATGGTAAAGTCCCTTCTTTTTAAATCTTCTTTTATATCATGAGTAAATTCTATCCTATCAGGATGTCTTTTGTCAGAATATCCGCTTTCTTTCCTAAAAGTTGTGATTTCATATTCTATGTCTTTGTAGAGGACTTTTATAGTTCCAAATTTTTTCCCAAGCTCTATAGTCTTAAAATCCTTAAAAATCTCAAGTATTTGATCTGGTTTTGCCGCTGTAGTTATGTCTACATCATAAGATTTTTCCCCTAAAATTCTATCTCTCACATAGCCTCCAACTATATAAGATTCAAAGCCAGCCTTTTCAAGTTTTCCTAAAATATATTTTTCATCCATCATTTTTTATTCTTCGACATCTTTGTCTTTTTTCTTTAGGGTAATATTATAAGTTACTCTTTTTTCTCCATCATAGATTTCTACATTGTCTGGAATTACTAGGTCCAGTTTTCCATCAATATTTGATTTTACCTTGCTTATATCAAGAGTCTGAGTTTCAATTTGACTTATTTTACTCAAAACAGCCTTATCTGCCTTTAAAATAATTTTATCAGGAACTATTTTTGCTGATTTGATTTCATATTCATCATCAATATCGCCCTTAACCATAAGCTTGATAGGAACTTCCTTGGTTTCTGAAACCTTAAAGGATAAGGAAATTTGATTTGCTGAAAGACTAATATCATCAACCTTGTTGCCATCCTTGTCCAAGGCTATTAGATCAATATTGTGGATTTTTCCATTTAGGTAGTCTTCCTTGTCAACTGTAGCTTTTATTTGAGAGATTTTTTCAACACTAGATCTTATGCCCTTGACTGTAATCTCATCTGGATACATTTCATTAACTTCTATTATTCTTCCTTCTTTTAGCTTAGCTGTTATATCAAATTTAGGAGTTATTTTCTTTTCTATAACTTTTTCTATCTTTAAATTTACCTTCTTTGGATCAATATCTATAACCTTGACCCCAGTTGGTGTATCTACATCAACATTTAAAGATCTGATTCCCTCAGAAGGAGATTGGAGATCAACACTTGCTACCAAGTCTTCACTGTCAAGACTAAGCATGTCAGATCTTGAGGCTTCAACCTTTACATTTACAAACTCTACTTGATCTTTGCCAACAAGTTCATAGCCCTTGTTTTGGATATTTTCAAGATTTCTTATAGATAAGGGAACATTTCTAATAGTTTTGGTCAAAGAAGGATTGGTAGTACTTTGAACAAAAGCCCACATAAAGATAGCCACTATTATTGACATTATGACTAATTGTTTATCTTTCTTATCATCCATAGCCTACTCCTTATCCTTATCTGTTTCATTTTTATACTTGTTACCTAGTTCTATCATCAATCTTTTTTTCAAAGATTCCTCATCAAAATATCTGTTGATTACCCCATTTTCCACAAGAGAAATGATACCTGTTTCTTCTGAAACAACAACTACTACACAGTCGCTTCTCTCAGAAATCCCAAGAGCCGCCCTGTGCCTGGTACCAAGCTCTTTGGAAACTGTGTTGGATGTTGTAAGAGGTAGATAGCAAGCAGCCGCTGTTATTGTGTCATTTGAAATAATAACCGCCCCATCGTGCAAGGGCGTATTTGGTATAAAAATGTTAATTAAAAGTTCACTAGATACGTCTGCTCCAAGCCTAGTCCCACTTTCTATAATATCGTTTAAGCCAACTTTCCTTTCAAGGACAACCAGTGCCCCAATTTTTTGTCTGGAAAGTGAACTCATTGCCATGACTATTTCATCTATTGTTTTTTCATTTTTTTTAATAGAGCTTGATATAAAGACTTTTCTGCCCCTACCAATTCTTTCCAAGGCTGAACGAAGCTCAGGTTGGAATACTACTATAATAAAAACTAAGGAAACAGTCAAAAATTGATTCATAACCCAAGATACCGTATTAAGATTGAAAATATCTGCAAAAGATGCAAAAATCAAGACCAAAATAAAGCCTTTGAGTACTTGCTCAGCCCTAGTATTTTTCAAAAGAGAAAACAATTTATAAACTACAAAGGCTATAATTGCAATATCAATAATATCTGTAATTCTAATAAGTGCTAATGATGTAAAAATATTTTCTATAAGTCCCAACTTTCTCCCTCCTTGTTTATACTATTATATGGTTTTTTTGAAAAAAATCCTCTTCTTTAAAAACAAAAGGACAGCCAAAGCCATCCTTATTTTTATCTATCCAAGCATTACATCAAGGATCATCATTATACAAAATCCTATAGAAAAGCCAATTGTTCCAAGGTTAGTATGATTTTGATCCTCTCCTGTTGCTTCTGGAATCAACTCTTCTACAACCACATACATCATAGCCCCTGCTGCAAAGGAAAGTAGGTAGGGTAAAATTGGTACCAAAATTGCTGATAAGACTATAGTTAAAAATCCTGCTATAGGCTCTACAACTCCTGATCCTACCCCCATGACAAAAGACTTTTTGCTATTTATTCCTTCTGCCTTTAGGGGCATAGAAATTATTGCTCCCTCAGGAAAATTTTGTATAGCTATACCAATTGATAAGGCTATAGCCCCTGCCATAGTAAGATTATTACCATATTTTGCCCCAGCAAGGGCAACTCCAACTGCCATTCCTTCTGGCACATTGTGAATTACAACCGCCAAAACCAGCATGGTAGTTTTTCTCAAAGAATCTGCTTGGATTCCTTCTGGCACATCTGAATCTATATGTTGGTGAGGAATAAGCATATCCAAAAGCAAAAGGAAAAATATTCCGACCATAAAACCGATAGTTGCTGGTAGCCATTGCATTTTTCCAAGGCTTTCTTCCACCATATCCATGGATGGCATAAGCAAAGACCAAATAGAGGCAGCTACCATGACTCCTGCTGCAAAACCAGAAAGACTCTTTTGCATTTTTTTATTTAATTGATCCTTCATTAGGAAAACACAGGCAGAGCCTAGGGATGTTCCCAAGAAAGGAATCAATAGGCCAATAAATATGTCTTTATTCAATTTTTACCTTCTTTTATCTTATATCAATTTCCAAATATCTTTGGCATATTCTCTAATAGTTCTGTCAGATGAGAAGAAACCTGCATTTGCTATATTTAAAAGGCATTTTTTTGCCCGAGTTTCTTTGTTTCTATAATCCTTGTTTATATCTTCATGAGCTTGTCTATAGGATTCAAAGTCTTTTAATAGATAATATTGATCTCCCCTTGATCCATCTTGTCTATTTACTAGTTCATTGTAAATATCCAAGAACATATAGGAATCATCATCCTTTAGCTCTCCTGATACTAGGCTATCTACAGCATCTTTGATATCTGGGTCTTGGTGGTAATAGTAAAGTGGATCATAGGTTGATGCAATTTCTGAAAGCTCCTCTACTGTAGCTCCAAATCTGTAGTTATTTTCTTCTCCAGCACGTTTAAATATTTCTACATTGGCCCCATCAAGAGTTCCAAGGGTCAAGGCCCCATTTAGCATAAATTTCATGTTGCCAGTACCAGAGGCTTCCTTGCCTGCTGTAGAAATTTGTTCAGAAATATCTGCTGCAGGGAATAGTTTTTCTCCATAGGATACCCTATAGTTACTTACAAATACGACCTTTAGTTTTTGGTTTACGGCTGGATCATTATTTACTACTCTTGCAACCTCATTGGCAAATTTAATTATAGCCTTGGCCCTAAAGTAACCTGGAGCAGCCTTGCCACCCAAGATAAATGTTGTTGGATAGAAATCCAAGTCAGGATTTTTCTTTAGCTTGTGATATAGGTAAACTATATAGAGGATATTTAGGTGTTGTCTTTTGTACTCATGTATTCTTTTTACTTGAATATCGAAGATAGAATTTTGATCTATGGAGATATGCTCATTTTCTAGTATATATTTTGCAAGATCTTTCTTATTTTCTTGTTTTATTTGATAAAGCTCTTCTAAGCTTTTCTTATCATCTGCAAATTTTTCCAAGCCCTTTAATTTTGATAAATCATAAATCCAATCATCAGATCCAAGTTTTTTTGTAATAAAGCTTGTAAGTCTTCTGTTGGAATAAACAAGCCATCTACGAGGAGTAATGCCATTTGTTTTGTTGTTGAACTTTTCTGGCATTAGTTCATACCATTCTTTGAAGGTATCTTTCTTTAGGATATCTGTATGGATTTTTGCAACTCCATTTACAGATTTTGACATTACTATAGCCAAGTTTGCCATCAAGACTTGATCATTTATGACAATCCTATACTTGTCAATAGCTCCATCTGATAAGCCCTTTGCTTTAAAGTATTTTACCAAGTCATCATTTATCCTAAAGATAATCTCCTTACATCTTGGTGAAACTTCTGATAGGATATCAAGGCTCCACCTTTCCAAAGCTTCAGGCAAGACTGTATGGTTGGTAAAGGCAAAGGTATTTGACGCAATCTTTACAGCTTCTTCAAAAGTAATATTATTTTCATCTACCAATACCCTAATTAGTTCTGGTATAGCCATGATTGGGTGGGTATCGTTAAGTTGAATTACATGATATTTGGCAAAGTTTTCAAATTTTAAGTCTTCTGGGAAATATCGCTTGTATTTTTCAACCATATCTTGGATTGATGCTGATGAGAAGAAGTATTGTTGTTTTAACCTAAGAACCTTGCCAGCTCTTTGCATATCATTTGGATAGAGTACCCTAGTTATATCTTCTGCCCTATTTTTTTCTGAAACGGCTTGATCATATTCAAAATTATTAAATTTTTGGAAATCAAATTCTTCAAAGGGTTCAGCTTGCCATAGTCTAAGGGTATTTACTCGGCCATTTTTATAGCCTACTATAGGCATATCATAAGGGACAGCTTTTACGATTTGGTCTCTAAATTTTACAACTTTAGAGTCTGAATCAACTCTTATTGACCAAGAATCTCCATCTTTTAACCAGTGATCGCCTTTTTCTACTTGGAAGCCATTTTCTATAGATTGTTTGAAAATCCCTTCCCTGTATCTAACTCCATAGCCGTACATATCAAGCTTTTCTGTAGCTCCAGAGTCCATAAAACAAGCAGCAAGTCTACCAAGACCTCCATTTCCCAAGGCTGCATCATCTTCATAATTTTCTATAGTTTCAAAATCTATGCCAATTTCTGCTAGTATATCTTTTACTTCATCATAGATACCAAGATTGATTAGGTTATTGCCCAAGGATCTTCCAACTAAAAACTCAGCTGAAAAATAATAGGCTTTTCTTGATCTTCTAGATTTATTTTTGCATTCTCTCCAATCTTGGTTAATTCTTTCCATGATTGTGTCACAAAGAGCATGGTACTTGTCTTTGTCACTAGTTTCCTCGAAATTCTTTAAAGTTATCCTTTGTAAGTTTTCAACATAATCATCCACAAACTTATTCTTGTCTAAAATTTTCATTCTAACCTCTTTCATATAATCTTGACATGTCTTTGATCTTTTGAGCAAGTTCTATCTTAAAGTCTTCTTTATTTGCTCTCCACTTCCAATTTTCTCCCAAAGTTCCTGGCGAATTTACCCTTGCTTGATTATCCAAAGCCAAAAAATCTTGGATTTCAAACATGCTTATGGCTGCAACAGAGGCCATAAGTCTTTTAATAATTTTCCATAAATTTTCTTCTAAATCATCACCTTCTAGGTCAAAATAAGCCTTAACCATCTCCATTTTATCCTCATCAAGGCTTTTTAGCCAACCCATAAGAGTATCTGAATCATGGGTTGAACTATAGACAATAGAATTTCTCTTGTAGTTGTGAGGAAGGTAGCTGCTAGTAAAGTCTTCTCCAAAGGCAAATTGGATAACATTCATACCGGGATAAGCCAAAAAGTCCATTAACTCTTTTACTTGGTCTGTAATAAAGCCCAAATCTTCTGCTATAAACTTAGATGTTGGGAATTTTTCTTTAACCATTTTGAAAAACTGGTAGGGTTTTGCCTTTACCCATTTACCATATTTGGCCGTATCATCTGTAGCTGGTATTTGGTAATAGGCTTCAAAGCCTCTAAAGTGATCAAGTCTTAACAAATCTACCAGTCTTAAATTCATCTCTAGTCTTTTTTCCCAAAATGAGAAATTGTCTTTTTCCATCGTATCCCAATCGTAAAGCGGGTTACCCCAAAGTTGACCATCATCTGAAAAACCATCTGGAGGACAACCCCCAACTGCAAGCGGAGATTTCTTTTGGTCAAGTTGTAAAATATCTGAATTTGCCCAAGCATCTGAAGAATCTAGGGCTAGATATATGGGCAAATCTCCAATAATTTCAATTTTGTGTCTGTTGGTATAGGCTTTTAAATTTTCCCATTGTTTGAAAAATTCGTATTGTATAAAGACATAAAAATCAACCTTGTCCTTATTTTCCTTGTAAAACTTATTTAAAGCTGTTTTTTTTCTATTTCTTAAATCTTCTGGAAATTCTAGCCAAGAAACATCCAAATATTCTTTTTTTATAGCCATATAAAGGGCATAGTCTTCTATCCAATAAGCTTCTTTTTTTCTAAAGTCTTTAAGCTCTTTATCAAGCTTTCCTTTGGCATTTTTATAGGCTTTTTCCAAAACGCCAAACCTATTGTTGTACATCTTTGCATAGTCAATATAGTTTTTATTTTCTCCAAAGTCAACATTGGCATAGTCTTGTTTTGCCAAAAGCCCATCTTCTTCTAATAAGTCCAAATCAATAAAATACGGATTTCCTGCAAAGGATGAGAATGATTGGTAAGGGCTATCGCCATATGAAGTTGGTCCTAAAGGCAGAATTTGCCAGTAGTGAATATTTGCCTCTGACAAAAAATCTACTACTTCATAAGCTTCTTTACCCAAAGTTCCTATTCCATAAGCTGACGGAATGGAAAAAATAGGCATTATTACGCCGTTAGCTCTATTTAATTTTCCTTTTTTCTCTTTCATTTTGACTCCTATAGCAATTCAATCATGTTTATGACAGGTTCTTCATAAGCGTGATTTTCTTTTATTATAGCTAAAGTTTTTTCCTTGTCACTGTCTTTTATCCTAAACTCAAGTTTTATCTCTTCCATATGGCAAGTCTGGTTGATTTTTCCTTCTCTTGGCTTAGCACCCTCTAAAGGTCTAAAGTGACTTGTTAGCCTCGTTTCTGAATAGACCCTATCATAAAATCCATATTTTAAAATATCATTATCATTTAGGGCCGTAATCAACTTTTCTTTGTTATAAGTTGGCACAAAAACTTCTACTTTGATAAATTTCATCCATCCAACCTTTCATAATATATAAAGCCTGTATAAGTTCTAAATTGTTTGGCAAATTCTTTTAAAGATAGGACATATCTTCTGCCCCAAGACGATACAGTTATAAGATAGTCTTCTTTTTTATCTTCAATTTCTGTAATGACAACTCCGTGGTGAGTCATTATATCGACTTTTCTTCCTGCCCAGTTAAAGAAAATTATAGGCAAGTCCTTTTCTAACCCATCTTTTATAAAGCTTGCAACTTTTCCTATATTTTTCCTACAAATAAGACTATCATTTAAAAAATGTGCCTTCAAATTTAAATGGTAAGCACGTCTAAGTTTATTTACTTTTAAATCTAGGATTTTAGCTGATGGTATGCCATAAATTTTTGGTCTAAAAGTCTTATAAAACCAATATTGGTAATCATTAAATTCTTCAATTGAATACTTTTCTTTTGGCTTGTATAGGTAAAGATAGACATTGGTAAAGGCTGTTACCACACAAGACCTATCCCTATAAAATTTGGATACTCCCCTATACTTTAAATTGTCTTGATGACCTCCATAGTGAATATTTCCATTTTCTAAAACTGGAACAAATTCTCCTAGCTTGGATTTTTTTAATTTCATCTATTATCCCTTTTGTATTTGTTCTTTAATATCTTTTCTACTATATTTTTTTCTGAAATTTCCTTATTGCCAAGTTCCTTATTTATCTTTTCATTTACTAAAGTATAGATAATAGAGGCAACTGGTATACCAATAAGCATGCCAACTATTCCAAATAAAGAACCACCGACAATAATAGCTATAAATATCCACATAGGAGGAAGACCAATTTGTTTGCCAGCCATAAATGGATAGATAATTTTTTCTTGTATTTGTTGAGCTATCATGACGTATATGATAAAAATCAAAGATTTTAAGGGCGATTCTATAAAAATCAAAATCATAGAAACAACAGCCCCAACTATTGGACCAAAAATTGGTATAAAATCAGAAACTCCAATAAGCACTGATATCATAGCTGCATAGGGTATCCTAAAGACAAGCATGCCAACTAGAATTAAAATAACTAATACTGTTGAAGAAATCATCTTTGATTTAATGTAGGATGAGAAAGTTTGGTAGGAAAGTGAAAATACCCTATAAACTGCATCCGCCTTAGTTTCTGGCAAAACTGCATAAAGAAACTTTGTTGAATTTTTATGAACAGCTTTCTTATTCATCAAAATATAGGTTGAAAATACTATGCCTACAAAAGTTCCAAATAAAACATAACCGACATTTTTAAATACAGATGATGTAGTAATCAAAATATTTTTTCCATCTGCCAAAAGAAAATCTTTTACAGACTTAAATATTTCATCTATATTTAGCTTAGAGATGGTAACAAGTATATCTTTGGAATTTCTCTTCAAAAATTCGTTTGATTTAACGATTCTCTCTACCTCATCAATAAATAAGGGCCACTTATCTATTAAAGATGAAAAAGAAGTTATTATCCTTGGAATGAGCACATTTAACAAGATAGAAATCGCTAGAATAATTGTTATCCAAGCAAGTATCAAAGAAAATGGCTCCATAAGTGCTTTGGTTTTCTCGTTTTCTTTTAGCTTATAGAAAACTTTTCTTTCATAGAAACTCATAGGTAGATTTATTACATAGGCAAGGGCAAGGCCAACTATCAAAGGTTGGATTACTCCAATAAAAAATGCAAATCCCTCCCTTAGATTATCTATATACCAAAATCCAAAAAAAACTACCATTGAGATAAGAGTAACTTTCAATAAGTTTTTTGCTCTTTGATCTAAATTTTTCATATTCTTTCCTTAATTCCTTAATTTTTGTTTACTTATCATTACTCTTATTTTACCCTTTAACTTTACTTTCTTCTATTAAGACCATACAATATTAAAAAAGATGTAATTTTACAAAAAGATTAGTTGATAGATAAGAAAAGCTATATGCTTATTATAAAGGAGAACTTATGAATACTTGCTATCTTGTTGGAGGAGGAGATTTTGATGGCTTCTTTGACAAACTTGATAAAAGCGACTATATAATTGGGGTAGACAAGGGCTATACCAAGCTTAAAAAATTTGGCCTAGAAGCTGATTTGATAATTGGCGATTTTGACTCTGCTATTGAGCCAGTTTTTCCAAGAAAAATTAAATTAAAACCTGAAAAAGACATGACCGACACCTATGCTGGTCTAGAAATTGGGATAAAAAAAGGCTATAAAAAATTTATAGTTTATGGGGGCTTGGGAGGAAGGCTCTCCCATACTATTGCCAATATTAGGATGGCTTATGAATTTAAAAAAAAGGGCTTTGATATAATTTTTAAGTCAAAAAAGAAAAAAGTTTTTTTGGTAGATAAGTCCTACACTCACAAGCATGTAGAAGAAAAAGACTTTTATGTTTCTATATTTTCTCTAAAGGAAACTTCTTTTGGGCTAACTTTAAAAGGGCTAAAATATGAGCTTGATAACTTTGATTTATCTTATGCCAATTCCCTTGGAGTTTCAAACGAAAGCCAAGGATGTGATTTTGAGATTAGGGTAGAAAATGGACTTTTGCTAGTAATTTTTGAAGATAAAAATTTGTAAAATATTAGACCTTGGAAGAAAAATCCCAAGGTCCTATTTTTATTTTCCAATAATTTCTTTCCAAACATCTTCTTTAAAGCCAACTGTAACCTTATCATCAATTACAAGAATTGGTCTTTTTACCAGCATTCCATCTGTTGAAAGTAGTTGGTATTTTTCCTCAAGGCTCATCTCTTTTAACTTATCCTTTAAGCCAAGCTTTCTATAGGCTTGTCCAGAAGTATTAAAGAATTTTTTTATATCAAGACCGCTCTTTTGATGCCAGTCTTTTAGCTCTTCTTTACTAGGTCTATCTTCTTTTATATCTCTAAAATCATAAGATATATTATTTTCATCCAAAAATTTCCTAGCCTTGGCACAAGTTGAACATTTTGGATAACAGACAAATAGTGCTTGCATAAATTCTCCTTTTCTTTATCATAATTTTAAATTTTCTTTTAAACTTTCCTTATAAGATTTCCCTTTTTTGTACTCAAGCCAAATTAGGATTCTTCCAAAGATAGAGACATCTCTAGCCAAGTATCTGAAAGTTCTTGTTTTTTTTCTTCCAAAGACTTTAGCTTATCAAAAGTTTCTACTACAAAATCTTGATCCTTGTAAAAATCCTCTTTAACAGTAAGCATAGTTAAATCATTTATTTCTTCTTCTATTTTTTCTAAAGACTCTTCAATAGCTTTAAGCTTATTTTTGGCTTTTCTTATTTCCTTTTGAGCCATTTTTTGTTTTTTCTGATCTTTTTTTAGCTTGGTCTGGCTTACGGTTGGGAAATTTTCTTCATCTTGATTTTTTTCTTTTATTTTTTTAACATAATAGTCATAATTGCCCAAATACTCATCCATTCCATCATTTCTCATCTCAAGAATTTTAACTGCGACTTTGTTTAAAAAATACCTATCGTGAGATATGATTAAAACAGAGCCCTCATAATCAAGTATGGCATCTTCCAAAATTTCTTTTGAGTCTATATCTAAATGGTTGGTTGGCTCATCCATTAGGATAAAGTTACAGTCTGAAAGCATAAGTTTTAAAAGAGAAATTCTTGCCCTTTCTCCTCCTGATAACTCATTTATCAGCCTATAAACATCATCTGCATAAAACATAAATTTGGCAAGATATGACCTGATTTGGTAGTTTGTAAGCTTTGGATAAGCCTTGCTTATTTCTTCAAATATGGTATTTGAAGTATTTAAAGACTTTTGTTCTTGGTCAAAATATCCAATATTAACTGAAGAACCTAGTTTTAGGCTACCCTCATCGGCTTTAAGTTCTCCCATTATTATTTTAAAAAGTGTAGTTTTGCCTATACCATTTTCCCCAATTATAGCCGTCCTATCTTTTTTATATTGGCTAAAGGAAATATTTTTGAAAATTTCTTTGCCGTCAAATGATTTTTTCAGATCTTTTACTTGGAGCACATCTTCACCAGACTGAATTCTTGGAGTAAATTTAAGATTCATGGAATCTGATTCTTCAAAGGGTTTATCTACCCTTTCCATTTTATCTAAAAGTTTTTGTCTAGATCTTGATTGGGCTATACCTCTTTTTCTTAAAGAACCACCCTGATTTTTTAGCCTTTCTATTATTTCTTCTTGTCTTTTTATTTCTTTTTGTTGGCTCTTATAAGTATGTTTTAATACTTTGAGCTCTTTTTTTCTTTGGCTTATAAATTCTGTATAATTTCCCTTATAAGTTTTTAGCTTATTGTTTTCCAAATGGTAGACCTTGTCAATGGTTGCATCCAAAAAGTACCTATCGTGAGAGATAATCAAGGCTGAACCACTGAAGTTTTTTACAAAATTTTCCAAAAAATTTATGGCCTTGATATCTAAGTGGTTGGTAGGCTCATCAAGTAAGATTAAATCTGGCTTTTGTAAAAGAAGTAAGGCAAGTTCTACCCTAGCCTTTTGACCTCCCGATAAGATAGATATTTCTTTGTCGAAATCATCTGGCTCAAATCCCATTCCTATCAAGGTTCCTGTTATTTCAGACTTATAGGAGTAACCATTTTTATCTTCAAATTCTTGGTGTTTTTGGGCATAGACTTCCATAAGCTTATTGAGCTCTTTTTCAGAAAGGCTTGGATCTGACATTTTTTCTGTTAAGTCTAAAATTTCTTTTTCTAAGCTTATAAGATTATCAAAAACAGCCAAGCAATATTGATAGATAGTCTTCTTGCTATCTAGGCTTAGCTGTTGAGTTAAATATCCAACTTTAACTTCGTTTGGTATATAAATTTCTCCGCTATCTTTTTTATCTCTTCCAGTGATAACATTAAAAAGGGTAGTCTTACCGGAACCGTTGTTGCCGATAAGACCTACCTTTTCTCCTTTTTCTATCTTGAAACTTACATTATCGAAGATTTCTTTTGTTGGATAGGATTTTTTTAAATTCGATACCGAAATTACTACCATAACAAATTAGAAATTAAAATCTTCTGGTGAATTAATAAAGTATGTAAGAGTAAATAGGGATTCATCAAGATGTACATTTTCAATTACTACCCCATTTCTTACCTTTAAATCCACCGGAGCAAAATTCCAAATTCCTTTTATGCCTCCATCACACAAAACGTCACAAACCTTTTGAGCTTCATCTCTAGGTATAGTTATAATACCTATATCTACTTGGTTTTCTTCTAAATACTTGCTTAAATATTTGATATCTAAAATTTCTACATCATCATCTTCAGCTCTAGTTGCTGCATCCAAGTTTTTATCAAAGACTCCCACTATTTCATAGCCAAATTCAGAAAAGCCCTTATACTTGTAAAGAGCATGGCCTATATTACCATAACCAATTAGGACCATTTTGTAGTCTTTGTCAACACCTATAATCTTTGACAATTCGTCAATCAACTCTTTGACATTGTAACCATAACCTTGTTGACCGAAACAGCCATAATGATTTAAATCTTGTCTTATCTGGCTTGCGGTTAGTCCTGTTATTTGTGATAATTCTTTCGAAGAAACTCTCACTATCCCCTTCTCATTGATAGCCTCTAGATACCTGTAATACTTTGGTAACCTTTTTATTACAGATAAAGATACACTACTTTCCTTTTTCATATTCCCTCCCCTTTAATTATTATCATTATCAATAAGAAATACTTGATCACTTGTTTTTTCCTCTACATCCAAAGTACTCTTTTCTTCTATATTTTTGTCCTTATCTTTATTTATCTTTAAGAGATTGATAAGATGAATTAGGTAACAGACAAAAATAGCTGTATAAAAAACAATTTGACCATTTGCTATCAAAAATCTATTAGACACACTAAGTCCTTTTGGTAAAAAATCAAAGTAAGTTGAACTTATTATTATGCCATGATAGGTCAAGGCCATAAAACTTAGTGTAGAAATAATTGCTGTAAATATTGAAAAGCCCCTACTTGAATTTTGGAATAAGATATAAAGGCTATAGACTAGCATCAATATCCAAGAAAGGATAAAACAAATACTCCAAATTTCTGAAAAGATAGGATTTATATCACCACCTGCTATATTTACATAGCCTGTGATGACAAATTCTACCATAATTAGGATTATCAATATTAAGCTTAAAGATTTTTCAAACCTTCTACTCATATTATCTCCTTTAACTGTTCTTTTTAGACTTATATCTTAAGTTATTATCTAAAATTTTCTTTCTAATTCTTAAAGATTTTGGTGTTATTTCTATAAGTTCATCTTCTTCTACAAACTCCATCATTTGTTCTATGGACATTTGAATAGCAGGAGATAGAATCAAGGCTTCATCAGAAGCTGACGCTCTAATGTTTGTTTGTTTTTTCTTTTTACATACATTTACATCTATATCAAGGCCTTTGGCATTTGATCCAACGACTTGACCTTCATATACTTCTTCTTGTGGTTTAACAAAAAGTTGACCTCTGGATTGGGCAGCATGAAGTCCATAGGTTGTGGCAACTCCCGTTTCAAAGGAAATTAGAGAGCCTGCTTGTCTATGAGGTATATCTCCCTTATAGGCTTCATAATCTAAAAATTCTGAGTTTAATACTCCTGTTCCCTTGGTATCTGTCAAGAAATCTTGCCTATAGCCAATAAGACCTCTTGCTGGTATTTTAAAAATTAATCTAGTATAGCTTGAAGATGAAGGACTCATATCTACAAGCTCACCCTTACGTCTGCCTAGTTTTTCTATGATTGCACCTGTATAAACTTGATCTATATCTATAGTTGCAAGTTCTATTGGTTCAAGTAGCTTGCCATTTTGATCTTTTTTAAACATAACTTGAGGCTTAGAAACTTGGAATTCGTAGCCTTCACGTCTTAGATTTTCTATTAGAACTGAAAGGTGGAGCTCTCCCCTACCTGAAACCTTAAACTTTTCTGTAGAATCTGTATCTTCCACTCTTAAAGAAACATCAGTTTCTCTTTCTTTGTAAAGTCTATCTCTAATATGCCTACTTGTAACATATTCTCCCTCACGGCCTGCAAAAGGTGAGTCATTAACAGAGAAAGTCATAGATAAGGTTGGCTCTGAAATTTTGGTAAATTCTATTGGCTCTTTGTCTTCTTCTGTACAAATAGTATCTCCAATATAGATATCTTCCATACCTGATAAGGCAACTATTGAGCCAAAGGAAGCCTCATCAACTTCAACCCTATTTAAACCATCAAATTCATATATAGTTACAATTTTTGACCTAACGAGTTTGTCTGGATTATTGTAGTTTACAATCAAACATTTATCATTTTTCTTTATTTTACCATTTTCTACCTTACCTATGGCAATTCTTCCTAAATATTCATTAAAGTCTGTTGTTGAAACCAAAACCTTAAAGGGTCCATCAACTTCTCCTTGGTAGGCTGGTACATATTCCAAAATAGTATCCAAAAGATCAGTCATATCGGATTTTTTTTGACCAAATTCCTTGCTTGCCCAACCTTCCTTGGCTGAGGCAAAAATAAAGGGAGAATCAAGGTAGGATTCATCAGCTTCAAGAGAAATAAATAAGTCTATTACCTCATCTTCTACTTCTTTTACCCTTTGATCAGGTCTGTCTACCTTATTAATACATATAATAGCAGGTAAGCCCATTTCTATAGCCTTTCTCAAAACAAATTTGGTTTGTGGCATGGGTCCTTCGTGACTATCTACAACAAGGACAACGGCTTCTGCCATATTTAAAACTCTCTCAACTTCCCCACCAAAGTCTGCATGGCCTGGAGTATCGATAATATTTATCTTGCATCCTTTGTAATTTATAGCTGTATTTTTAGAAAGGATAGTGATTCCTCTTTCTTTTTCTATAGAATCAGAATCCATTATTCTTTCATCTACTTTTTGATTTTCTCTAAATATACCTGATGTTTTTAAAAGTCCATCTACTAATGTAGTCTTGCCATGGTCAACATGGGCAATAATGGCTACGTTCCTAACATCTGTTCTTTTCATCTATGTTTTTATCCTCTTTCTATATAACAATTTCTATCAATTTATTATATCATATGTAAATTGTTTATCAAAACAAGAACAAGATAAAACAATAAAAAAATACCCGATATTCTATATTAATATCAAGTATTATAGGTCAAACTTTGGTCTTGATTTTTTAAAAGGATAGCTGCAACAGTATTATCTCTTATTACCAAGCCATCCGATAGACTGTAAACAAGTTTTATGCCTCTACCATGATCCGATAGGCGATTAGTCTGATAAACATAGTCTATGCCATCTCCCTCGTCCTTAATTTTAATCAAGCAAAAATCACTATCCGAAATTACAACCGCTTCGATAGTTTTACTTTCATCATATTCATTACCGTGTTTGTAAGAATTGGCTATAAGCTCATCTAAGACTAGCTTGGTCTTGAATAAAAAATCGCTATCCATTTGTTTTTCTTTGAAAGATTCCAAAACACCATTCCTAAAATCTTTTATGCTATCTAAGTTGGTTGGAATCAATGTTCTAATAATTTCCATAGTAACCTTCCTTTGCAATATATATACCCAAATTCGTCCAAAACTAATATGTTTAAATTAACATTGATTGTGGTATACTATCTATATAAACGAATGAAAGGAGAATACTATGAAATACGTATGTACAGCTTGTGGATATGTCTATGATCCAGCAGAAGGCGATGCAGATAATGGAGTAGCTGCTGGAACAGAATTTGCAGATCTTCCAGAGGATTGGGTTTGCCCAGTTTGTGGAGTTGGCAAAGATATGTTCGAAGCCGAATAATTTGATATTAAAAAGGTTGTTATGGCAAAACTATAGCAGCCTTTTCTTATATGCTCTAATATTTGCTATGAAAATATTTTGAAAATAAAAAAGGTTGTTGCAAAATAATACTTTTATCCTGCAACAGCCTTTTTTAAGATTGCTTTTTTGAAAACTTGTTTCCTCTAATTGCTATAGATATACTAGATAAGATAGCTGCCAAAATTGCAATCAAGATTATTAGGGTTTGTGGCTTTATTACATAGTCTCCGCCACTTGTCCTATCTAATTTGCCATCAGCTGTATTCGCTAAATTAAGCCTTAAATTACTACCCTTGTCATCGAAAGATGTAACCAAAGTTTGTTTTGATGTTAGTCTTTCTAGACTAGCTGTCTTGGGGGTGTTCTTATTTATATAAGGCTTTTTTACTTCTTGGCTTTGGATGTTATTTAACCTATCCATAAATTCCAGGTCGGAAGTATCCTTAGAAATTATATTCTCCTTTGCTGGATTATTATTTTGTAAGGATGGATTAGGCTTAGAATCGGTATTTGAGATAGAAGCTTCTTTGGCTTGGGTTTCTTCTAAATTTTCTTTTTTAACTTCTTCCTCATTTGGCTTACTTTCTAAATCTTTAAGGGCTCTCTCGCCTGTTGGCTCTTTGTTCTTTTTATCCATATCGATACTTTCGGTATTTTCAACTTTTTTATCAACAGCTTCATTTGCCTCAGGCTTAGAATCCTTTGGAATTTCTTCAACCGGCTTATTTCCCTCTGTTTTAGACTCTCCCTTACCGCTTGCAGCATCCTTGGGTAGGCTAACATCTGTTATTATTGTATCTTCATTTACCTTTTCTACCAAGTTATTAAGTTTTTCTTCATCAATTTTTATTTCTGACTTTTGTTTATCAGTAGCGTATGAAGTGCTAGAAACGAATACACTGATAGCCAAGATTGTAGTAAGCATTAATTTTTTCTTTAGCTTCATCTCTCAGCCCTCCATATTTTCTCCACATTTTTTTACATCTTTATCATACCTTATATTTCTTCACATTTCAATCACAATTAATATAAAAATACCCTTGCAATTTTTAGCTTTGATTGCAAAGGTATTTTTAAAATTTCTAATTTTATATTCCTGGATTATAGAATCCCTTACCTATAATTTGTGAGGTATTTATTATAGTAATAAAGCAAGCTGGATCTATAGATTTTATAAAGTTTCCAAAAAGTCCTGCTTCATATTTGTTTGTTACACACATGAATAAGGTGTGATTTTTTCCTTTGTATAGGCCCTTTCCATCTAAAACCGTAGCAGACCTGTTTAAATCTTGTCTGATAAAAGAACCAACTTCATCAGGTTTTGAGGTAATAATAATGAAAAATTTTGCCGTGTTAAATGATTGGACTATAGCATCAACAAAGACACCTTTCATTATTAGACCTAGACAAGATAAGAGTCCAATTTCTATACCAAATATTTTTATAGATACTATAGTCAAGAGTGAATCTACCATAAGCAGACTTTTACCTATTTCAATATTGGTATATTTTTTTAGGATTATAGCTACTATATCACTTCCACCGCTTGATGCTGATACGTGAAATAGGATTGTAGAAGCAAAGGCTGAAACCGTAACCGCAAGAATAAGCTCCAAGAGTTTATTTGTAGTTAAGGTATGGGTAAGTGGCAAAATATAATCAAGAGCCACTGCCGTTACAGAGTTTAAGATAGAAACATAACCTGTCCTTATTACAAATTTTTTACCTATTATGAAATAGGCCAATACTAAGAGGAGAAGATTTGATATCAAGGTTATCTTTGCAGGTTGCAAATGAAGATAACCTGATAAAATAATAGAAAGTCCCTCTACTCCTCCAATTACAAAATGGTTGGGATATTTGAAAGAGTGACTGGAAAAAGCAAGCAAAATCGCTGCAAAGGTCATAAGTACTATTTCTTTCCACCTTGGCATAGGATCGTGATTTTTCTTCTTTTGCCTATCTTTTCTTAACAAATTTAACTCTGCTTTTATTAGGTCATCATTTATTAGTCTTCTCTTCTTAGCTCCATCTTGAGCCATTTTTCCCTCCTGGGACTTACAAGTTAATTAATCGTTTGAATAATTGTCAAAGTATCCTTGGATTAATACGATTGGTGTTCCCTTATCTCCAGAACCTGAAGTAAGATCACACAAAGATCCTAAAAGGTCAGTGATTTGTCTAGGTGTAGTTCCTAGAGTATCATCTGTTCCTACTAAGTTAGCTGCCTTAGAAGAAATTCTTTCTTTCATTTTTTGAGTTCTTTCTTCCAAAGAAAGGCTACTTAATTCGTTATCTGCTATATATTTTATTTTAAGTTCGTTTGGTGTTCCATGAAGTCCTTTTGTAAAGGCTGGAGAAACAACTGGATCTGCTAGTTCCCAAATTTTTCCAACTGGATCTTTAAAGGCTCCGTCACCATAAACCATAACTTCTATTTGTTTGTTATATTTTTCGATGAATTTTTTTTGTAATTCTTCTACAAATTCTTGACCATCTCTTGGGAATAGCTTGATTTGTTCATCTGTAGAAAGATTTGAACCTAAAAGACCATAGTCTTCATTGTAACCTGAACCATTGATTGATTCTGTCATTATTTCATCTAAGCCCAAAACAGTCTTTGCACCAGATTGTTTTAATTTTTCTTTGGTAATAGCCCTAGTGTGGATTGAGCAAACCAAAACTTGATCTGTAAATTTAAGAACGTCTTGTGGATTGTTAAAGAAGTGGAATTCTGAATTTGGAGCCATTTGTCTATACAATGATATGTAATCAACTCCTGTAAATTGATGTTTATAATCACCAGCCAACTTCCTAAATTCTTCTTCTGTCAAACATTCTGTATAAGGATTTATACCAGAATTGAATAAATCCATCTCATCCATAATATAATTACCAACTTCATCTTGTGGATAAGATAAACAAATATGAAGTTTTTTGCCACTTCTACCAAAGGCCTTTAATAGGATAGAAAATCTATTTCTAGAAAGAATTGGGAATAAAATTGCTATCTCATCACCAGCAAATTTTCTATTAATATCTTCTGCTATTTGGTCTATGGAAGCATAGTTACCTTGAGCACGAGCTAACAAAGATTCTGTTATACAAACAACATCCTTATCATTCATCTCAATATTTCTGCTTGCTACAGCCTTGTTCACGCTATCATAAACTATTGACACGAGGTCATCGCCTTTTTCGATAATTGGTGTTCTAACACCCATTGAAACAGTTCCTATATATCTTTGCATATACACATCTCCTCCATGTGGTATTATACAGGAAAATAAAATAAAATAAAATATTTTTTTTATTTAACTTAAATCAAATAGAAAACTATGACCTTATCTCTTGAACTTGCTTGCACTTTGGGCATTTTACTCTGATCTTTCCCTTGCCTTTTGGCACCCTAAGTTCTTGACCGCAATTTTTGCACCTTATATACTTGTAATTTTTATCTCCAAAGGTAGATCTTTTTAGCTTTTTTAGCTTGGCCTTTACTGGATTTAAAAATTTAGCCTTAAAAATATAGTTTTCTCTGTTTCTTTTTATTATATTACTTGATAAGGTTCTATATACTTCAAAAACAACTATTATAACAGCAAAGCTAGACAAAAATTTACTTTTTACAAAGTAAGAAATCCCTACCAAAATAATGGCAAACCATATAAGGCCAATGCCAAATTCATCTACTCCATATCTTTTGTTATTCATATATTTTCTCCAAACTCCTTATCCTTATCTTAAAATTCCTATAAGTCTTTTACCAATTCTTTCATGACCTTTGCTATATCACCTTGAATTAAATAATCAGCCCTAGAATCCCTTGGCGTTGTTTCTTTGTTTATTAGGACAAGCTTGTTGCCCCTGTAAAAGTCTATTAAACCTGCTGCAGGATAAACTACAAGGCTTGTTCCTCCGATTATCAAAACATCTGCCCTTCTTATTAAGCTTATGGCATAGGAAATTTTATCTTGGTCTAAACTTTCTCCATAAAGAACTATATCTGGCCTTACAATCGAACCGCACCTATCACATTTAACTGTACTTTCAAATTTTTTTACATAAGTAAGGTCAAAAGTTTTACCGCAATTTGTACAATAGTAGTCCCTTAGATTGCCATGAATCTCTATGACATTTTTGCTTCCTGCTTCTTGGTGAAGACTATCTATATTTTGAGTGATGACTGCCTTTAATTTGCCAATTTTTTCCAAATAAGCAAGGGCTTTGTGGGCGGCATTCGGTTTTATGCCATCAATAATTAGATTTTCCCTGCAATATTTCATAAACTTATCAGGATATTTTACAAAAAAATCATGACTTAGCATATATTCAGGAGAAAAATCCGAATCATTTTTTCTATTGTAAAGACCAGTTGCAGACCTAAAATCTGGAACCCCTGAAGCTGTAGAAACTCCCGCTCCCCCGAAAAATACTATATTATCTGATTCTTCAATTACTTTTTTTAAATCTTCTATCTTCCTATTCATAATAGCTCCTTACTTCATATCCTTATCATCCTTCTTTTTGGACTTATTATCAAGGCTTGCCCCTGCAAACGTCCCTATAACTACGCAAATTACAGTAACCAAAGACGGATTTTGGTAAGGGTAGGTCTTATTTAAAACAATCGATATAATAAGTCCTATAATTAGGCCTACATACATATATTTGTTCATACAAATCCTTTCATGATAAATCAAAGTTTTCTCTTATGTATTTTTGATTTATAAAAAATAGACAAATAGCCAAAACAAAAAAGTATCCATAGGTAAATAAATCAAAAAAACCTTCTTTTTCTCCCAAAGACCTAAATAAAATCAAAATTATTATAGATAGGGGAAAGATTAAAAGTAACAAAAAAGCTTGTAGCCTTTGGTTTTTAAATCTATCTACAAATATAGCAAATAATATAAGCTGGCTTAGATAATTTGCAAGTATAAATAGTAAGAACAAAAGATCCACCAAAAGCCTAGATTGCCTATCAGCTACTATATAGCTTAAAAAAATAGTAAATAAAGCCATAAGAAGATAAAATAAGTTTATCACCAAAATTTTGCTCATTATTATATCCCTAAAAGAAAGAGGCAGGCTAAAGGTTAGGATAGATCTTTTGCTATAAAAGTCCTTATAATAGGTTGAAAATATAAAGGCTATAAGGACCATAAGCAGAACAAGGCCAAAGATAATTTCCAAAGCATAAAGGGCAGAGTTTATTTCTATGAGCCTATTTAAGGATCCAAGTACTCTAACTGACAAAATTGCAAAAAGCAAGATTGCAAAAACTAGAAAGGTTGAGCTGAAAAATTTTTTATTTGATATCAAGTCATACTTTAAATACTTTTTCATATAAACCTACAAATCTATTTTTTCTTCTACCAAATATACATTGATAAAAAATCCAAAAGCAACTAAAAAACATGCCAAAAGCAAAATCCACAAATTTATACCTAGGACTCTATTGTTAATATCGTAATAAATCATAAAAAAATCCACCCCATTTACCCTGCTTAAACTTCTTATGGAAAAATCCTTCAAATCTATCATTAGAGGTTTTAGCCTATAAAGGTTTCTCATTATCCACATTACTAGAACAAGCATTACAACAGAAAAAACAAGGCTTACAAATTCATAATACTTCTTAAATAGCTTTACCTTGGAAAGATTTATGCCTATAGTTAAAAACACATAGGCCAAAAGCCAATATAGTAAAATTGAAAAGAGTGCATAGGAAGAAAAGCTTAACAGAGCTGTCCTATCAAGTCCAAAAGCCAAATTAATTAAATCAAATGCCCCTACATAAAGCCCAAGACAGATAAAGCAAGACATAAGCCCTGCCAAAAGCTTGGCTAGTATTATCTTTGATGTTGATATACTTATAGAAAAAGTAAAATAGGAAGATTTGGAAAACAAATCTCTCCTATATCTATAGGTAAAATAAACTAAATTAATAAGAAAAATCACTCCTAAAACCAAGTAAAAGCCAAGAGATATTAAAAGACTTGAACTTTTAAATATTTTAAATATAAAATTTGTTATAATAGCAAAGACCCAGGCAAAGATAGCCATAAAGGCTAAATATCTGTATGATCTTTTTATTTCATAGTAGAAAAGTTTATTCATTAGGCAAAAATATCCTTATAAAACTCGCTAATTTGCATATGATATTTATCTCTAATCGTCTCTGCATCTTCCTTGAAAAGTACCTGGCCATCCCTGAAAAATGCAACTTGATCAAAAAGATTTTCCAAATCTCTTATTTGATGAGTAGTTAGGATAATAGTTCTTCCAGTTTTTATGGTCTTTATTATGGCATTTAAAATAATATCCTTGGCCAAAGGATCCACACCATCAACAGGCTCATCCAATATATAAAGTTTGGTATCCCTAGAAAGGGTAAGGGCCAAGAGCAATTTTTCTTTCATTCCCTTGGAAAGTTTTTCTGCATAGCCTTTTTTAGGAATCTGCATAAAATTAAAAAGATCTTCACATACTTTAGTATTAAAATCGTCATAAAAATCCTTATATAGATTTATAGCATCCTCTATGGTCAAATTTTCATAAAGATGATAACAATCAGGCAAAAAAGATATGATTTTTTTTGTCTTAATACCAATCTCATTGCCATCAACCAAGATTTGACCCGAATCAGGCTTTATAAGTCCCATAATGCTCTTTAAAAGAGTAGTCTTTCCCGAACCATTGGGTCCAATAATCCCCAAAACTTTACCAGCTTCTAAAGTTAAGTTAACATCCTTTAAAACTTCCATGTGCCCATAGGATTTTTTTAAATTTTTAATTTCTAATATCTTATCCATTTGCATTTAACCTCGCAAGCAAAAAATTACAACTCATTGTTAAGTCATAGCCAAGTCTTTGCATCTTATCTAAAAATTCATTGGTAAAATCATTGGCAAATTCAATTATAAGCGTATTTATAATATCATCATTGACAATCAAATAATAATAGTCACTTTTAGCTTGGAGAAATCCATCTTCTATCATTTGTTGGTAGGCTCTTTCTATGTAGGAAGGATTAACCCTAAATTTGGATATAAAAAACTCCTTGTCATAAAGCTTGTCCCCATCTTTTAGCTTTCCTTCTATTATTTGAAAGGCTATAAAATTTCTTATTTCTATATGCATAGGTAAATCAGTCATGATATTCTCCAAAACCTATCAGGTTTAAATTAATATATAAATCCAAAGATAAATCCAAAAAAACTCCAAGTAAAGTTCTGCCATACTGTCCAAGATTTATAAAAATATCCCTGTAATTTATGATTTCTACATCAAAATCTTCCATGCTTAAACAATCATAGAGGGCATCCAGATTTTCCACATAATAAGAGAAAGCAAACTTTGTATTTAAATATTCAAAAGACTTTTCTTTATCCAAAAATTTCTTTCCGTCCAAAACTACCATTAGTATATCCTTTCAAAAGTTTTATAATGATCTTTACTATAAAAAATATTGCCCTTCTCATCATAAACTAGCCTTTCTTTTCCCCTTTTTCCTCCCTCATAATTTACATCAGCTTCCTTATAAGAAGAATCGGGCAAAGTTTTTTCATAATTTCCAAACCTGTCTCCACCAATAACTCCCTTTTCTGTCACAAGCCATAAATTATTCTCTTTAGAAAGCCACCCTTTCTCTCTTGCCTGTTTTTTGCTTAGATAATTTTTGGGAAGCTTATTATAAAGATGGATATAGGCTGCCACATCCTCCATTTTATAATAGGGCTTATCTTCTTCTATACTTTCCTCAGCTTCTATAGCAACATTAGCCCCATCCTCAACAGACTTTTGGTCACTTACAAGCTTACTTTGATCAAGGCTAGGCCTCGTACAAGCTGAAAAGCTTATCATTAAAATAAGACATAGGACTAGTTTTTCTAATATCCTAAAATTCTTTAATCTTTTCATAATCTTACTCCTGTGCTACTATTATATCAAAAAGGATTGGAATAGCTACACCTATTTCTATAAGCCTTACAAGGGATTATTATAAATATCATAGAAAAGCTAAGATAAGATGCCAGTTTTTCAATATTTGTAAAAAATAAATATGAATTTTGTAAAAAAATTTGACTTTTATCAAAAATCCGAGTATACTGTAATAGTCAGTTAAACAAATCGGGGTGTGGCGCAGCTTGGTAGCGCGCGTGGTTTGGGACCATGAGGTCGAAGGTTCGAATCCTTTCACCCCGACCATTTTTTATAAACGACTTGTATAAGCGTTTTATTTTTTTGCCTACTTTTATCACTTTTTATGATTTTTAATAATTAGGATAAATTTCAAATACTACTTGCTCTTATAAGTTTTTACAAAAATATCTGCTCATAAAGTAAGTATAAGCAGATATAAAAAGCGTTGGATTACATATTTATTACTTAGATAAGGAAATTATTTTTTTATAGATTTCATCATCTATTTCTATTCCATTTTTCAAATTTTTCTCTTTTCTCATTTTACTTCCTTGGCCTGGATATCTTATGGATACATTGGCATTTATTTTGTGAGCTTCTTTTATTTGCTTTTTTATCATAGATATTTTCTCTTCTATTTCCTCTTTTGTAGAAAATACCAGGGGATTTATTGCTATAAAAATTTGTGAGCAACCAGTACAGTTCCAACCATTTTCTTTATCCATATCATAAGTTGACCTACCATTTGCAAGTATGGATGCCATCATATCCAAACATATAGCCAAGGCCGATCCTTTCCAATAACCTATAGGCAACAACCTTTGAGTTTCTTCAATTTCACTTGGATTATCTGTAAGCTTACCATACTTATTGTAGCCACCTACAAAGGGTAGTTTTTCTCCTGAAAGTTTTACCGTTTCTAGTTTTCCGTAAGAATATTGTGATAGAGCCATATCCAAAACAACATTTCCCGATTCAGACGGTATTGAAATTGAAATAGGGTTATTGCCAAGGTTTATCTGATCGCTTCCCCATAAAGGCATAATAGATTCTGTGTTGGTCCAAATAAGACCTATCATGCCCTTATCGGCAATTTTTTCAGTATAAGTACCGGCCCTCATCCAATGACTTGTATTTTTTAGGCTAAGTAGACCTATTCCAAATTCTTTGGCAATTTCTGTAACTCTATCGCAGGCTTTTAGGGCATTGATTACTCCAAAGCCCATTTGACCATCGTAATTTTCAACATTGCCAAACTTATTTACTAAAGTCATAACTCCTTTTGTATTTATTAAGCCGTCTTTGATAAAATCTACCAATCTAGGAATTCTATTTACGCCATGTGAATTGACTCCCTTTAGAGTAGAATCTGCATGTACTGTAGCCATAATATCTGCATCATTTGAATCAACTCCATTTTTTATCAATACTTGTTTTATTATTTCTTTTAATTCTTCATAGCTTATTTTCATTATTTCTCCTTATTGGTAGCTTTCATTATTTTTTCATATACTATATCTTCTTTGCCATATGCCATTGATAGAAAATAGTTTATTAAAATCGGGTTAATATTAAGCTTAAGTAAGACTTTTGCAAATGCCATTGCACCAATCTCACTAGAAGTTTTTATTTTTGATTTCTTATTAAAAAGAAACATTTTTTTATAACTGACATAGGCATTATTTGTATAAAGATTTTTATTTTTAAATTCAATTTCGTGATATACTTCATGCGCTACAATAATATCTTTTATTTTTACATTTCCAAATATATCTGTTTTGATTTTTCTAAGCTCATCATCTGCCTTTTTTATATTTTCCCAAAAAAAGATTATAGTGTCAGGCTCTTGGAATTCTGCAAGTTTAAAATATGAAAAAGCATTGTCACTTGGCATCATCTTATATTTTAATCCAAAATCTAATGCTAGTTTATCAATATTGATTCTTTTTCTACTTTTTAATAAAGATTTAGCTTCATTTATGCCAGATGAGGCTGATTTTTCTATTAAAGAAGCCTCATCTGATATCTTATCATATAAAAAGTCTTCTTTTAAAAGCATTCTATAAAGATAATAATCATCTATCTCTAAAAGTTTTTTTAATTTATTATCCATTATAGATCATTCTTTGCTCCTATTAAGATAATATCTTCTGCACCAGAACGCAAACTCAATTCAGAATCAAGAAGCATATTTAGTTGATCAAGACTGTTTAGGCCTTCAAAATCTACAATTTTTGCGCCAATACAAAGATAAATATCAGGATTTAATTTTATATCTGATTTAAAAACAGCCAAATCTTTCCATAATTTTGCAACTACAGACCTAATAGATGCACTTGTAGTTTCTACAGCTATAGCATCTGCTCTTTGTAACTTTATAAATCCTTTATTATCTATGGCTCTGATTTCAGATTTTTGACCCTTCTTGGTTGAATAAACTCTAAAATATTGGTTACTTGCTATATTATCTACCTTATCAAGATCAACTCCTAAACTTTGGGCTGCTAATTCTAAAGCTTCATCTTTTGTTATTTTTTTAGATAATTCCTGTGTTGCGATCTCTGTAGAACCTGTCGCTATAGCTCTTACTTTAGATGTTTGTTGGTCTATTTCTATCTGAATTTCAACAGACTGGCTAGTTGCACCTGACTTAATAACTTGGTCAGTTGCTTCTGCCCTTAAATTCATTATATCCTCATTTGTTGGTTGTGGTATTACTCTTTCTACAACGTCTCTTACCATAGCCAAGGCAACACCAATAGATGAGATAATCTCAGCCTTGTCGGCTACTTTATAAGGTAAGTTAAGTTTTTTAGCTGCAAATGGAAGTAAGACTTTGGCACCTCCACCTCCACCAATTATTGTGGTTTGAGAATGTTCAACCTTGTATTTATCCATTAATTCTAATATTACTGCATTTGTTGTATTGGCCGCATCTTCTAGAACAGCTTCTGCAGCGGCTATTTCGTCCATATTTAGAAATTCTGCCAATAATTTAAAACATTTCTTTGCACTTTCTGGGTAGCCATAAGAATAGTCACCTTCTTTAACTAGACCTAGGGCATTTGCTGCACAAGTAGTTGTTAAAGCATATTCTTTGCCATTGGCACGGATAGCTATATAGTCTTTAGGATCTCCTTCTTTTGGTGAAATTTGAATGACTTCTGCCTTATCAAATTCGCTAGGCTCTGTAAAGGCTACATAAGGAAGATTGGCTATATGGCAAGATCTAGGGCCAACATGAATTATCTTTCCATTATTAGCTCTAATCATAGAACCCCCAGCGACTCCTACGGTATGAACATCCATAGAATTAACCATAGTTCTTTGTCCACCTACAACTGCATAGTCAATCATAGGTCTACCGTTTTTTATAAGACCAATATCAGTTGTTGTACCACCTACTTCAAAAAATATACCATTTGAAACTTTTAAATACATTAAGGCTCCAACAGTAGATGCTGCAGGTCCTGAGAGCATGGTAAGTACTGGTCTTTTTCTCATTTCATCTATATCCATAACACCACCATCGCCTCTCATAATCATTAGTGGTGCTTTTATACCAGCTTTTACTACAGCTGACTGTGTTGAATCTGCTGTTTCAATCATTCTCGGAAGGATTGAGCCGTTTATTACTGATGTTCTAGTCCTTCTAGTAAGTCCATATAATTTAGAAATTTCTGATGCACAACAAACCTCAATACCTTTTTCTTTTCCAACTTCCTTAATTAAGATTTCCTCTTTTATATCATCAACTCCAAAAGTTTTCGAAGCTGCAATTACTCCACAACCTTCAAGAATTAATTCATCTATCATTTGGCTTACTGTTTGTTTAGAGAACTCTTTTTTAAGTATAAATCTATAAGCTGTCTGTATTTTTCTTTTACCTGAACTATCAAGATTTATATCTTTAATATTTCCTTGAATTCTTGATAAGAGTCCTACCAAGCCGCCCTTAGAAATTCCAATAATACCAACCTTGGCTACATCTCCTTCAACAAGAGCATTTGTAGCCTGAGTAGTAGAATGAGCTATAAAACTAACTTCATCAGATGAAATATTATTTTCTGTTAAACACTTACGAAAAGAATCAATTACTCCTTTACTTACTCCTAGTTCATCCTCATGGGTGGTTGGAACAATGCCAATGCCTACTATTTCGTAATTAGAATTATCTATAGCGACAGCCTTTGTATTTGTACCACCTACATCAATTCCTACACGTATTTGTCTACTCACTTTTGCCTCCTATCTTCCAAAAAATATGAAAACCAGAATTAAATTACAAACACAAATTAGCCAAGCCCAAAGTACTCCTGTTTTCATGAAATTTTTTACACTAACTTTACTATAATTTAGAGCCCATAAATTCCATGATTGAGTAGGGCATGCTGATAAATTCATTGCTATTGTAGGAACATACATCAAAGTAAATAGAAATGGTGTTGAGTAATTACCCAAAGCATTTAAAATTCCAACTGTTGCAGCTCCAGCTCCAAATATAGTCAAAGGACCTCTAAATAGACCTAAAGGTGCAAAAATCATAAAGGCTATGGCTAATCCTAAGGTTGTTTTTGGTAGTATACCACCTAGGATTGGATCAAAAAATGGTGCTGCAACCCCTGAAATCTTATTAAACATTGGAAGTATAAATAAAAATCCTAACAAACCTGCTACATCTATAACTCCCTCATAAAATGTAGAGGAAATAATTCTTGATGTTTCTGACCAAGATGAGCCTATTTTACCGCAAACTATCAAGCCAAATAAAGAACCAACTATAAAGGCTGGAATGGTAGCCCAAGAAAAGAAAATAGCTAAAGCTGTTGGAATAATAGGAGTAATTAAAGCAATTGCCGGTATATTATCTGTAGTTTCTTCCTTATTCAAATCTATGGCCCAGGCCTTTCTTATTTTTCTATTCTTGGAAAAAACTTTCATATATGAGAACAACATAAGGCTAATAAATATCAACTGAACAATCATTGCCATACTTGCCCATCTAATATATTCCTTATCGTAAGCCATATCATTAAAAATTGCCTGCATTTGAGAAAAAAGAACAGGATTTAAATACATACCACTGCCAACAGACATTAAATATGATGTTACTGCCAAGTATTTTGGTACACCTAGGGATAGAAGAATAGGCAAAACTATTACCCCTATTGCTACAACAGCACCTGCTCCAAAAGTTGCCGTAAAGATAATACCTGAAACTATAGAAAGCAAGACAGTAACTATAAAGGGATCATCTCCTCCAAGCTCAGTTACAGATTTTATAAGTTTAGAAGCTATGCCAGTATCAACTAGAATTTTTCCAAACCAAGAACCAAAAATAACATTAACAGCTGTGGCACCCCACGACTCTGGACCTGCCTGCAAAATATCAGTCATTCCTTCTTGCCAGCTAATTTTGCCTCCAATAATACTTAAAGCCAACCAAAACACAGCCATAACAAGAAAACCTGTCATTAGATTTCCACCTTTAGCTGCATAGATAGCAAGGGCAATATAACTTAAGATAAGTATGATGCCAATAAACAGTTCCATTAATTATCTCCTCTTTCTTTATTGTTAAATCGATGCTTTTATATTATAAGCACATTCCAATATATTTTATGACTAGACCTTATCAAGACTTATACAAGAGCTAAAGATATTGCTGGTACAAAAGTTATTAACAACAGAACTATAACCATAATTATATAAATAAATTTCATACTAGCAGCTAATTTTTCAAAACCAATATTTGAAATTGCAGATCCCAAAAATAGAGTTGCTCCAACTGGAGGTGTTAATAAACCAATTCCAAGATTTAAAATTAATATTACTCCAAATTGGACAGGATCTACACCAATTGATGTTGCTATTGGCAATAATATTGGAGTAGCTATAAGTATAATCGGTGACATGTCCATAAGTGTGCCAAGAATTAATAGCAAAAGATTAATTAGTAATAAAATAACTATAGGGTTAGAAGAAACTCCATAAATACTTGATGATACCATTGCAGGAACTTTTAAATAAGCAAGTAACCATCCAAATGCATTTGATGTAGCTATCAATAAAACTATCATGGATATGGTCTTAGCAGAACTTGCTACAACTTTAACTATATCTTTAGCTGACATTTCTTTATAAATGAATACTGACACTATAAATGACCAAACACAGGCTATAGCAGCTGATTCAGTGGCCGTAATAAAACCAGTTGTAACCCCTATAACTACTATTACAATTGATAAAAGCCCCCAGATTGATTCGACAAAAGCTTTAGCAAATACCTTCACATTGAATTTATTACCAACCGGGTAATTATTCTTTTTTGATATTATGTATGAATAAATCATTAAAGATATACCTAGAACTACACCTGGTAGGATACCTGCAATAAATAAAGAACCAATCGAAACTCCACCTGCTACCATTGAGTAAATCACCATATTATGGGATGGAGGTATTAATAAACCTGTTACAGAAGATGACATTGTAATATCTGTTGCAAACTGTTTATCATATCCTTTCTCTTCCATTTCAGGAATCATAATTGGTCCCAATGTTGCTGTACAGGCAGTTGATGAACCTGATACAGCTCCAAAAAGCATTGAGGCAAATACAGTAACCATGGCAAGTCCACCCTTCATCCATCCTACTAAGGAATATGCCAAATTTATTAATCTTTTAGCTATACCACCCTTACTCATTATATCTCCCATCAGAATAAAAAATGGAATAGCCATAAGCGAATATGAGTTTACTCCTGAAATCATATTTTGAAATACCATCTCTAAAGGAATATCCAAATATAAACTTGTTACTATTGCTGATATACCGATTGATAAAGCAATTGGAACTCTTAAAATAATCAAAACAAAAAATGTAAGTAAAAGTATTGCTATTGCTAAACCTGTTTGCATAATTCCACCTCCTGTTCTATAGCTGAAAGTAATACAATAACTCCAAAAACTGGAATTGATGAGTACATTACGCTAGCAGGTAAATATATTCCTGTGATAATGTTATTTCCAGCAAGAGTTGTTAATTTTATTCCAAAAATTATTGCAGAAACTCCAATTATCATCCATAAAATCAAAGTTAAATGTTCTATATTATTGATAATTTTTTCATTTAAGAAGTTATCCAAGATTGTCATTCTTATATGAATTTTGTCCATTACTCCCAAAGCTGCTGACAAAAGACAGAACCAAACCATTATCAAAAGCGCTACTGATTCACCCCATGCAGGCGATGAACTAAAAACACTTCTCATTAAAGCAACATATGATACTACGATAACTAGAGAAATTAGCAAAATTGATAAAATACTTTTTAGTATTTTATTTAAAGACTTTAGTAAGGTTTTCATTTCACTTATCCTCCATATCTCTAATTTCATTAATAAGTTTTTTATAATCAGAACCGTATTTTTCATAAATAGGCTCTACTTTAGCTTGCCACTCGCTTAAATCATCAGGTTTAACTACATCTATTCCTTTATTTTTTAATTTGTCTAATAGATTTTTTTCTTCTTTATCAGTAAATTTCTTGTTATATTTTTCTAGTTCTTTTCCTGCAGCTAATAATATTTTTTGATCTTTGCTATCAAGTTTATTCCATGTCCTATCACTTATTACAAGCATACCAGGTGAGTATGTGTGTGAATCAAGAACGAAATTAGGAGCAACCTCATAAAATGAATTGGAATAATAACCAGTAATTGGTTGTTCAGCTCCATCTACAACACCGGTTTGTAAAGATGTGTATAGTTCTCCAAAAGATAAGGGCGTAGGACTAGCACCTAATGCTTTTACAGTATCCAAAAGAATTGACGTTTCGGATACTCTTAATTTTAAACCTTTCAAATCTTCAGGTTTTTCTATTTTTTTATTTGCCACAAAAAAATGTCTAGAGCCTTCTTCCAAATAGCAAAGTCCTCGCATGCCTAAGTTACTTTCAACCATATCATTCATAAGTTCTGTTCCAATATCACTATCTAAAACTTTCCATAAATGTTCTCTACTTGAAAATAGATAGGGTAATCCAAACAAATTGAGTTTTTTAGCTCCAAAATCACCTACAAATATTGTATTTGCTCTAAATATATCTAATGCACCCATTTGAACTGCTTGCATCTGGCTTCTTTCATCCCCAAGTTGGCCTGACGCATACAGTTCAATATATATTCTTCCTTTACTTTTTTTATAAACTATATCTGAATATTTTTGTAGCATTTGTCCCATAATTGAATCTAGTGAATTTAATTCACCAGCAGAAAGAACAATTTCTGAATTATTTGCTTTGTCAGTATTAATTGTATCTAAATTAACATCAGCTTCCTTATAATTATTACATGAAACTAAAAGAATACTTAGCACAAATAAAGGTACTAACTTCAATATTTTTTTCATTTTTACCCTTTCTTTTTATTACAACTTATCTTTGAACTCTACCTGAAGCATCTCCTCCTACTAGGGCTTCTACTTCTTGTCTACTCATGTGGTTATAGTCCCCTTTGATTGTGTGTTTTAGGGCAGATGCTGCTACTGCAAATTCTAGGGCTTCTTCTTTGCTTTTTCCGTCTAATAAGCCTGTGATTAGGCCTGCTGCAAAGGAGTCTCCTCCTCCTACTCTGTCTACTATTCTTAGGTCATATTTTTTTGATTGATAGAAGCTTTTGCCATCATATATTACTGCTGACCAGCCATTGTCACTTGCTGAGTAGGATTCTCTTAGGGTTGAT